>SYDY01000083.1 GCA_005801425.1 Bdellovibrionales bacterium
AATCGACAAAATAGCACGGCGTGGTGATTCTCCATCACAAATGCGGGACGTCTCGGGTGAAGGGGTTCAACAGGCACTTCTTAAAATTATTGAAGGCACTAAGGCCAATGTGCCGCCGCGTGGCAGTAAAAAATACGGGCAGACGGAACTGGTCCCCTTTGATACCTCCAATGTTTTGGTTATTTGCGGTGGAAGTTTTACAGGGGTTGAAGAGGCAATCAAGCGCAGGGTTGGTAAAAAAGGCCTTGGCTTTGGCGCACAAATCGACAAAGCCAAAGATATTAGGATCGGTGAATTGCTCAAACTGATTCAGCCTGAAGATCTGATGAAATTTGGTTTGATCCCAGAATTTATTGGGCGATTGCCCGTACTTGCGACCCTTGAAGATCAAACAGTGGAAGAGCTTCGGCGGATTTTGGTAGAACCCAAAAATGCATTGCTCAAGCAGTACCAAAAACTTTTTGCCATGGAATCGGTGACCTTGGAATTTTTACCCGACGCCGTAGATACGATTGCAGAACTGGCTCTTCAGAGCGGTTCATCGGCGCGTGGACTGCGTGCTATCGTGGAAGATGCGATGCTTGAAGTGATGTATGAGGTCCCTTTTATCGAAGGCCTTGCCATATGCCGCATCACCAAAGGTGTGATTGAAAAGACCGATAAGCCTGAGCTTATCTACAAATCTAAAAAAACCGCTTGACCCTTTAGGGATTCCCGCAGAACAGATCGTACAGTTTCATCGCCCAATCCATCCCGCCTGGCTATGTTGCTCAGCACTCAGCATATTGCACATTATCTCGGCTTCGCGCCTTGCCAGGCGGGCGTCTTGACCCCTGAAACTGTACGATCTGTTCTGCGGAAATCCATTACATGCGTATGGAACAAGCACGCGATGAGCAGACCGGTTTAAAATTTCGTTGATTGAATGTTGGCGCGGGTGCTTTAGTTCTTATCGCGGAGCGAAGGCGAGGCAATATGTGATATATGCCGAGCTTGAGCGACAAAGATAAGGACAAAATGACCCAGCCAAAAACAATCAATGAATTTTTAAACCGATCGAGGAGCTTGGCGGCCATCGATATGGGTTCAAATGCAACGCGGATATCGATTGTTCACGTCGATGCCCAAGGGCTTCTGGAAGAGGATTTCAGTCGACGCTATCCGCTTCGCCTGGCATCGTCGGCATTCAGCAAAGGTTATGCAGACAAAAACGACGTTGCAGCCATTCTCGATGTTTATCGCGATATTGCGTGGCATTTGAAGGATCGTAAAGTTGACCGATATCGTGCCATTGCAACGAGTGCGATGCGCACATTACGCAATCGACAGGCGTTGATTGACGCCGTACGCGAAGAAACAGGGATCAAAATCGAGGTAATTTCAGGCAAGGAAGAATCAAGCTTGGCGCGTCGTGCTTTGCTTGCTGCTGTGGGCACTATGCCACCAAAAACGCTGTTTGTTGATTTGGGGGGTGGAAGTCTTGAAGTGAGTCTCGATAAAGTGAGTACATCATTGCCTCTTGGGAATGTCCGCTTATTAACCCTATTTCCCGCCCTGGCTGGGGTTTGCAGCAAAAGCGATTTAAGGGATTGCATGACACATGTAGTGGATGCAGTGCATAAGGCATGTGGAAAGCTTACCGCCGAACGTGCATTTGGCATTGGTGGAACGCTGTTGATCCTGGCGGAGCATGCCCCTGAACCTGATTGCGAATTCCCGACGATTTCGATCGAGGCCCTAGCGGCCATGAGCAAAAAGTTGATGGGTCTATCTGCCGAAGATCGACAAAAAAAATTCGATGTGCGTGCCGATCGTGCCGATATCTTACTGACGGCCACTGCCGTGGTGTTGGCCTTGGCCCAGCATTTTGAGCTGACCACGTTAACGGTTCCTCGAACGGGTATACGGCAGGCGATGTTGCAGGATCTTGCCGCAAAATAATACCTCGTTTTGTCCTAATCGATAGATCCCTGTATGCTGCAATCATGGGGAATCCTGTCGCCCGTTCTTCCGATACCCTCGATCAAGTGGTGCGTGACGTACGAAAAGCGTATCAAGACGATCGCGCCATTTTATCATTCAAAGAATACTTTGCTTTGATGTGTGAAAAACCAGAGCAGCATCTGCGTTCTGCCTCGCAGTACGTCGTCGACATGATCGATCACTTTGGTTACGAAGATCTTCAAAGACCCATGGGGCAAGTACGACGCTATAAAGTTTTTGATGCCCAGGATGCCGACAGTGAGGGAAAAGTGTCCGGCCAAGAAATGGTTCAGGATGCCATTGTAAAGGCTTTTGAAAACTTTGCACGCGAAGGTAAGGTGAACAAACTGATTTTGATGCATGGCCCCAATGGAAGTGCAAAGAGCTCCATTGTACGTGCGCTCATGCAAGGCCTTGATGTGTACGGTCGAACGCCCAAAGGCGCGATGTACAGTTTCAATTGGATTTTTCCGACCGAAAAAAGTGTTGCACAAGACAGGATCGGTTTTGGTGCGCGCCATAATCCCGATGCCGTTGGCGATTCCTATGCTTATTTGCCTTCAGAGGCCATCGATGCCCGCATCCCATGCAGCATGCGCGATCACCCTGTTTTTTTGGTCCCCCAGCCAGATCGTATGCACTTGATCCGCAGTCTTTTGCCTGAACCTTCGCCGGATGTCGCCCTTTCAGGAAAACCGCATACAGTGATCAGCGACACCATGAAGCACGGTGATCTTTGTTACAAATGCAGACGTATTTTTGATGCGTTGATGACAAGCTACGATGGAGATGTTCAAAAAGTTTTCAATCATATTCAAATCGAACGTTTTTATCCTTCCAGACGCTACCGATGCGGCATTGCAACCATTGAGCCGCAAAGCTCTGTGGATGCACGGATCCATCAGCTGACATCAGACAGGTCGCTCGCAGCGCTTCCCAAGTCCTTGCAATATACATCGCTGTTTGAGCCCTCAGGCCCCATTGTGGATGCCAATCGTGGCATGCTTGAGTATGCGGATTTTCTTAAACGCCCCGTGGAAGCGTTTAAGTATTTGCTTGCGACGGTTGAAACATCGACGCTTTCGATGGATTCATTTTTACTGCATCTGGATATGGTTTTTATTGCATCGACCAATGAAATTTACTTGGATGCATTTAAAGAACATCCCGATTTTACATCGTTTAAAGGACGTATGGAGCTTATTAAAGTTCCTTATTTGTTACGCTATGATGAAGAACGCGAAATTTATGTGAAACAAGTCACGGCGCGTGTTGTGGGCAAACATGTTGCACCCCATGCAGCCGATGTCGCCTCGTTGTGGGCTGTTCTTACCCGCATGCGGCGCAACGATTCAAGTCTTTATGATAAATCGATTCGTGATGTCATTGACTCCATCACGCCACTTGAAAAACTGTACATGTATAACGATGGGACCATGCCATCACGCTTAAGTAATCAGCAGGCCAATGAGATCCGGGGGATCATTCGCGATCTCTATCGTGAGTCATTGCGTTATCCAAATTATGAAGGTCGTTTTGGTGCCAGTGTTCGCGAGATCCGAACGGCACTTCTCAACGCGGCCCATGATGAGAATTATACGTGTTTGCATCCTCTTTCTGTATTTTCTGAAATCGAAGAACTTTTTAATTCTCGTGGTGTTTACGAATTTTTAAAACAAGAAGTGGTGGGGAAATTCCACGACCATCGTGCTTTTTTAAAAACCACCCAAGATTTGTATTTAACATGGGCTGCCGATGAAGTCCGTGCCTCCATGGGTCTTGCGACCGAAGAAAGCCACCAGGCGCGTTTTGCGCGCTATGTGCAGCATATCTCGCACTGGGTGAAGCGTGAACGGATCATGGACCAAGCGACGGGTAAAGCCCGAGATCCCGATGAAAAATTAATGGGAGAGGTGGAACGGGTCCTTCTAGGCGAACAAGAAACGTCAACCGAATTTCGAAATGCTGTTATCAGCAGTATCGCTGCAAAGCATTTGGATTCTCCCGATGAAGAGCAGAAGTATCACATTCTTTTCAAGGACTACATTAACCGACTCAAAGAAGATTTTTACAACAAACACAGTGATGATGTGCGCAAAAACAACGAAAATTTTTTGAGATTTGCAGCCAATGACGTCGGTATGATGGACGAGAAAGATATTGCCAATTGCAAGGCCATGTTGGCCTATCTGGAATCGAAGTTTGGATATTGCCTACACTGTGCCCGTGACACCGTTGCGCATATTGTGAAGCATCAGTATACAGCGGCATGACCGACTTCACAGCAATATTAAAAGATGTGTCCCTCGAAAAATTTGGCGAAATGTTCAGTGTTCTGCCCCGCCAGGCCAAGCAAGTCTTGGGCAAGCGACTTGGTTTAAAACCACCCAAACCAGGTCGCCTGGTTGCTGCCGCCGTACGAACAGCCGCAAAATCTGAAAACATTTACAGCGCGATTTTAGATTTTGATGACAACGAGGCAGCTGAAGAAATTCTGCGATCATGGTTGCTCTTACAACGCCCTATGTTGGTTGCAGCCCTTGATCACATGGGCCTTGCGCATCAAGACGGCCTTACCGAATCCAACGATGTCGAAAAAATTGCGACCATGGACAAGAAAGAAATCAAAGCGTTGATGGACGCGATCTGCACGGTGTGCAGTTCTGAAGATGCAATGATTTATATTCGGTTTATGGGTGGAACAATTTAAATCCAAAGGCGCCCAGGGCAGGGCAAGCCCTGCCACTACTGGGTTGATACTTTGGGCGACACGATCAACAGACCACGCAAATCATCGTCGGTAAATCGTATACCTCCGCCAATAAACCATGAAAATAGGCCTTTATTGAGGGGGTCATCGAGGCCTGCTTGTACGAATACGTGATCGACAACTTGAAACATCGCAAATCCACGCAGACGTGGACTCAAAGGCTGACTCGAGCGACCCAGATCACGTCGATTAAAATCGAAGACATCAAATCTAAATTCAAGTTTGTCATTGAGAGCGTAGAGATTCACGCCCAAGCCCCCAGTGTTTTCAATAAAGCCAAAGCGAAGTGCTGCAAAATAGTAACGCTTGCCAAATTGAAGTGAAAATTTCAGATCGTTAAACTGGGTGACCACTTTGTCTTGGTAATATCCACCCCCTGTGGAATCCGGGGTGGTGGTTTCAACGGTGCGGCGTTGAACGCCACGGGGATCGCTGACGGCCTCAAGTTGATAGAATTTATCCGGTTTGGGGTAAAGTCGCAGCACGATGTAATTTTTAATACCAGCTTGACTGGCTGCACTGGTTCCGTGAAAAGGAACCGCATATTCACTGCGAAGTTCAAGTTCTGTTTTAATCCGTGAAACACTGCCTAGAATGGTATTTGCATTCTCCAGAGCCTGTTCTAGCTTGTCAGAAATACTTCGTTCATTGACCAGTTGGCCAAGGGTGCCTTTGCCTTCATCAATTTTTTTCGTGATTGAAGTGATATTTTCGGCGGATTTATCAACATGGCCAAGGGCCGAGGTTACTTTTCCATCGGGTTCTGTGGTTGCGGCAAGTCGGCGTGCAAAATAACGCATGTCACTGATCATTCCATTAAGCATCTCTTCATTGTGCTCAACGGTTCGCTCTAGAATTTCCGTTGTTTTTTGAATGGAAAGCATCGATTTTTCAAGGGTCGTGACGATATTTTGCAATGATGTTGATCCTTCAGGTCCTCCAAGCGCCGAAGCAAAGCTATCGGTAATTTTGTGAACATTGACCGCAACAGCTTTTAATTCCGTCTGAAGCTCTTGAAGATCGCTACGGCTTTTCACATCGGAGATCACGTCACCATCGACCAATTTACCGGTATTGGGTGTGCCTGGATTGAGATCGATACGATAATCGCCCAGAAGTGATTCGGCTTCTTTTTTCAGTGAGGCGTTCCTGTAGATCTCAAATTCATTAAGGATCTTGATTTCCACACGGGCCACAAGACCCCCATGTGACGTGCGATAGTGTTTGATTGATTCAATTTTGCCAACATCGATTCCATTGATCTGTACACGCGTTTTTCCACGGATCCCGCTGGCATCCTCAAAATCGCCATAGACTGTGTAGGTATTTGAGGTTCCATAAATGTCCTTTTGGGTAAAAAGAACGAAGCTCATCAGTGCGCCCGCTGAGAGGAGCAGAACCAGGCCTACCAGCAATGAGGATCGTGTTTCCATTACTTTTCAAACCATGTCTTTAAAAATTTCTGCACAAAAGGATGCTCGCTTTGCCTGATTTCGCTTGCCAGGCAATCTTCAACAATGACCCCCTCATGGATCACGGCGATGTCATCGGCAATGCGCAATGTACTGCCGACATCATGGGAAATCACAACACTGGTGACGCCAAGTTGTTCTTTGGCATCAAGGATCATGTGATCTACATTTTCTGTGGTGATGGGATCGAGACCGGTTGTGGGCTCATCGTACAATACTACTTTGGGTTTGAGTACGACGGCGCGCGCAAGGCCAACGCGTTTACGCATCCCCCCCGAGAGTTCCGAAGGAAATTTCTGCAAAGCATCCATCAGGCCGACGAGGGCAAGTTTTTCGTGCGCCTGGGCCATGATGTCGGCTTCTGAAAGCTTGGTATGTTCTCGTAAAGGGAACGCCACGTTTTCTACCACCGTCATGGAGTCAAAAAGTGCTGCCTGTTGAAATACCATACCAAATTTTCGACGGATATTCAGAAGTTCGGCGGAATTCATGGCAGTGATGTCTTCGCCGTCCACCATGATTTGACCCGCATCGGGCCGAAAGAGCCCGATCATATGTTTCATCAGGACGGTTTTTCCTGATCCCGATAGACCCAAGATCACGCGCGTTCGGCCTGGCATGATCCGCAGCTCGATGCCTTTCAGGACCTGATGCCCTTTGAACGATTTGTCGACATGGTGCATGTCGATGACAGGTTCTTCTGCAGGCTTCACTCGATTTGCCCCCATGCGAGAAGAACGGATGTCAACATGTAGTCGAGCATGAATACGCCGATAGATCCAATGACCACCGCTTGGGTGGTGGCCACACCAACACCGCGCGCGCCGCCTTCGGCGTGGTAGCCTTTATAGCATCCCACAAGAGCCATAAAGCCCCCAAAGACAATGGCTTTGTAAACACCATGGACAACATCAGCCGGATCTACGTACCACTCAATGCGTGACAAATAGGAACCCTGATCAATATCAAGCAATCCGATCGCAACGGCGTAGGATCCCATGGCCGCAACAGCGTCAAAAATTAACGTAAGCGCTGGAACCATGAGCAAACATGCGATCAGGCGTGGGATCACGAGGTAACGTATGGGATCGACCGCCATGACCTCCATGGCATCGATTTGTTCGGTGACGCGCATGGTTCCAAGCTCGGTGGCCATGGAACTGCCCACGCGTCCGGTGACCATCAGTGCCGTCAAAACAGGACCCAGTTCACGTGCGACGGCCAAAACCACCGTCGTACCAACCATACTTTCCATACCTACACGTTGGAGTGCATTGACTGTTTGTAATGTGAAGACAGCACCAGTGAAAATCCCGGTAAGTACGACGATAAACATCGATCCGGCACCCACAAACTCAGCCTGCCGCATGAATAAACGAAATCGCCATGGATGACGAACCATGAGCCATACAGCGTGCGCTGTGAACTTGGCGAATTCACCAAGTGACATGAGTAACCCGATGAACCAATCGCCCAGTTGTTCGACAGGCTTTGTCCATCGCGCCATGCTGCCCATGCCAAATCCTCCGTATCCCAGAATACAGGAGTGTGTGGAGGAAGCCTAGGGAGTGACGATTTACTTAGGCTTAAAGAGTGGGAACTTGTCGAACTCCGTGTTTGGAAAGTGGTCTGGTTTTTTTACTGCAATAATATGGTATCTGTGCCAGTTTATCTCAGTCCCTTTTTTCGTTAAGCCAAGTCCTTCTTGTTCATTTAAAACGAGAATATAAAATCGGTTCAACATGCTCTGTAAATCAATGGGTTTGATGAGAGTAAGTGGGTTGCTCTTCCCTTCCTCGTCTTTCCAGTCTTTCCATTCATGGCGATCGCCAAAAATATTCCCAACAAACATGCCACCCGGACGTAAGGCCTGGGTTATCCCTTCCCAAACCCTGGGAAAGATATCAGGGTGACAGAACGGTAAGGCATGATCGGTGGCAATTAAAGACATTTGATTTTGAACACTGGCCCAGGAGAAATCTTCAAAGCGCGAGTTGTCCGTTTGGATGCCTGGGATTTGTTGAGGCGCATGGGACGCCATGGCACGCAACAAAACCAGACCTCGGGTTGAGGTATCGATGGCCGTTACATGATAACCATGCATGCGTAACTCGCGTGTCACTGCGCCCGTACCACAGCCCAGATCGAGGCTGTATTTTGGGGCATCCGGCGCTGGGCCTGTGCTTATGGCCTGATAAAGAAGCAGCGAATGCTCGTCTTTGCGGGCCTTCTCGCGATCGTTGTACCACGCCCATTTTTTATCCTGCCCCTGTTTGGCGATATATTTTTTGTATTCTTTCCCACTTAACCTAGGATTTGATATTTCGGGCCGTGGCTGTTGGAAAATACCGCGGGGCTGGGGCAGAAAAATCAATCCGGCGCTCGTGATACATGCCATGATCTTATTGTCCTTATTTGTAGTGAACTTGTTGCTTCGATCTTTGGATCCGTCTGTTGTACCGCCGATGTTCCATGCTAATCCTTCGACCCATGCGACGATTTATTTGGGTTTTGGTTGCGGCATTTGCGTTTGTTGGATGCCTCAACAATCACACCGGTGAGGGTGTGGGTCGACCGTCAGTGCGTTTGCCTGCGCCTGCGGGCATTACATTTTCCGAGATTAATTTCGGATCGCCCTCTTATGTCGAAATTCACAATCATCAATCCACGACGTTGCAACTTAAAGACTGGCAACTTTGTGATGGGGCGACGAACACGTGTGTGCCACTTTCGGATATTGAAGTCGCCTCTGGCGTACGCGTTACCGTGCCTTTAAGCCCACTGACACCTTCTCCCCATGCAGGACAATTGGGATTGCGCTCACCCGTGATCGATGGCGGTGCATTAAAAGCATTTATTGCCTGGGGTGGCCCCCCAAGCCATACCCAAAGTACAGCCGAAGGTGCGGCAGATCTGGCATCGGAAGCGGTGGCGGCGGGTTTGGGACTCGAAGAAGGATTTGTGTCGGTGCCTTTTCCATTTCCCGATGCAATGAGTATCAATAACGATGAGTTATCCACAGGCTGTGGACAACCCACTCCAGGTGCAGCGGCGGTAGCGCTTGGCGGTTGTGCACAGGCAACGGCCTGTCCATTTAATAACATGCAAGTGACGGCGCCTGATTCTATAGCCTTGAATAATGCCCTTGCTTCAGCACTCAAGCTTGATGGTTTACGTTTTTGCACCCCCCATGGATGTGTTCCGCTTTTAAGCAATTGCGTGCTTGGTGCAGGTGAAACATTAGCAATTACAATAGGTTCTGAAATATTGGAGCCTGGTGCAGAATGCACTGTTGCTTTGCCGCTGATGCCTGGGATCACAAATACGTGGTCATTTGCCATTGCGGCGCCTGGCGCACCGGCGGACGATTCGCCCTCAATGATCCTTCTGTCGTCTGTCTCTGATCTGCCAAACTGGCAAGGACGATCCGGTTGTTCACCCTAAAAACGGTGAGTTATCCACAGGGTAATTCTATCGCCTGTGGATAACTTGGTATGGGCTTGTGGGTAATTGGTTTTTCCCTGTGGACATCCGCGTACTAACTCGTTTTGACACATGTTTATCCTAAAAGAGACGGTACGATTCTTGCTTAATTTTACGCATGAAAATTCTCATGCGTACGATGCTTGTTTTTATGACCTTGTTTTTTGCCGATTTGGCCAAGGCCAACGGCCCAACTCGGATGGATCTCAACACGGCGACCATGGAACAATTGCAAACATTGCCAGGTATTGGAGCAAAACGTGCAGCCCTGATTGTGGCAAGACGTACGAAAGCCCCCTTTACCCGCCCCTCACAGCTTCTTCTCATCAAAGGAATTGGTCCTAAAATATTGGGGCGCATAGAGCCTCTGGTGCAGATCACCAAGCGTCCCATGTAGGGGGTGGAATTTAGCAATGTTTCTGATAAGCCTGGGCCGGTCCCGGGAGTTATTTTGAGCCCACGCGCCCCATCAGATCAAAACCCATCCTCTGTGCCTGGGTTTCTCCTTTCATTATTACGCCTTTGCAAGCCGCGTTTGAGTGCGCTTGTGTTGTTTACCGCAGGCACTGGCATGATGGTCGGCCCCCATCGTCCGTCTTTCCTGACGGGCTTGTCCATTGTGTTGTTGACGTCGCTTTTGGTGGGTACGGCCAACGCAATGAATTGTGTGATCGAACGCGATGTTGATGCACTTATGTTGCGAACCCAAATTCGCCCATTGCCTGCAGGGCACATGACAGTGTTTCCAGCGGCATTGTTTTCGGTTCTTGGGGCTTGCTTCGCAGTGATTGGGATCGCTGTACTTTCCAATGCACTCACCGCATGCCTCGGTGCGTTGGGGTATCTTTCCTACGTCGTCCTGTACACACCCCTTAAACAAAAAACGCCCTGGGCGTTGATTGTGGGGGCTGTTCCAGGTGCCATTCCGCCACTGATGGGTTGGACTGCTTCCAATGGTACTTTGGGTGCGCAAGGCCTCGCGTTATTTTCTCTGTTGTTTGTGTGGCAAATTCCTCACTTTCTCGCCATCGCATTGTGTGAACGATTTGAATACGCACGCGCTGGCATTAAGGTGTTGCCATTAACCCATGGTTTGCCTGTCACCTACCGCGCCATTCGTATCAGCGCTGTGCTGACAGGATTTGCCATGTTGGCTCCCTACACAACCGGCATTGCTGGACATGCCTATGGTATTGTTGCATCGCTGCTCGCACTCCATTTCATCGGTGTCACATGGTTTTCGCCGAAATCGGACGCCATGCTTCGTCCTTGGGCTGTTCGCATCTTCAGAACCTCTGTCATTGATTTGACGATCCTCATGGTGCTGTTGGTGCTCGATCATTAAAAGAGGCTGCATGTTATTGATTGCACGGCAATTGTATTGTCATCGCGGTGACAAAGAAGTGGTACGCGGAATTGATCTTAGCGTTGCGCAGGGTGACCGACTCGGTATTTTAGGACCCAACGGGGCGGGCAAATCGTCATTGATGCTTTGCCTTGCAGGATTGCATCCCATCTCTTCGGGCGAAATTCTTTTTGAAGGCAAGCCTTTAACACCGATGTCACGCCGATTTTTTGGTGTTGTGTTTCAAGATGCCAGCTTGGATCCTACGCTGACTGTACGTGCAAATCTGGAACTTGCGGGTGCACTGTATGCAATGCGCAACACAGATCAACGAATCAAAACAGTTGCCGATCATCTTAATCTCTCAGATGTCTTAGATCAGCGTGTCGACAAGCTTTCGGGCGGCATGCGCCGTCGGGTCGATTTGGCACGCGCATTGCTTCCTATGCCTACGGTCTTATTTCTCGATGAGCCTTCCAATGGCTTGGACCCTTTGGCGTTGGAACAGCTCTGGGCAAGCCTGGATGCCATGCGCCAAGCCGAACAAACGACTGTGATTATTTCGACCCATCGCGCGGAAGAAGCAGAACGCTGCGATCGTTTGGTCCTGATGGATCAAGGGAATATCGTCGCTTCAGGAACACCCGACGAATTGCTCGGCGATCATCCTCGCGAAGTCGTTGTGGTACGGCGCCGGACCCTTGCCGACGTATTTTCAGAACGCACCGGGCATGGCTTGGAGAAACTCTCATGATTTCACGCTACGATTGGGCCGCCATCTGTGTACTGTGGCGACGGGACGTGCTTAAGTTTTTTAAGCAGCCTTTGCGCATTGTTGGCGCACTGGGGCAGCCGATTCTTTTTTGGCTGATCATTGGTTCGGGGATGAACCCTACCTTTCATATTCAAGGAGATGTGCCTTACACGAGCTATTTTTTTCCAGGTGTCATCACCATGACGTTGGTATTCGCTTCAATTTTTGCGAGCGTGAGTTTGATCGAAGATCGCCATCGAGGTTTTTTACAAGCCGTGCTTGCAAGTCCCAGCACACGGGTGGCCGTGATGTTCGGTAAAAGTGCTGGCTCGGCAACCGTGGCTTTGCTGCAAATGGCTCTTTTGCTTATTTTGTTGCCTGCTGCGGATTTTGCATGGTCAGAAGTCGATATCATCATGCTTTTGACTGTTTGCGTGCTGATGTCTCTCGGCCTTTCGGCATTTGGAATTGGCCTTGCGTGGGTCCTTGATAATGTACAAGCCTATCACGCCATTCAAATGATTCTTTTGGTCCCCTTGTGGGTTATCTCGGGTGCCATGTTTCCCATTTCAGACAATGCACCTGTCATGGGAGCTTTAATACGCTTCAATCCTCTTAGTTATCCGCTTGCTGGGATCCGTCATGCATTGGCATCGGGCCATGCCACTTCAGCAATCACTTCCATTTCACCTGGGTGTGCTTTGCTTGTCACCGCGATGTTTTCTTTGGCGTGCATCGTGATTGCAATGCTTATGATGCGGCGCACGGGCGCGTAATTCGAGAATCTCTATTGTTTCCGCTAATCTTACCATGTGTGTTATCGCGAAAAACTATCACAAAGGGCACGAGGCTTTACCCTTGTTGAAGTTCTTGTGGCCGTTGCTTTGCTCGCCACCGTACAAGTGGTGCTTACGCAGTATTTCAATCAAAGCATCCAAGCCTCCGATCGGGGCAACGATGCCATGCAAGCCACATTCATTGGCCGTCGTATTTCTGAACTTGCACGGATATCACCAGTCCCCTTAGGGCAGAGCACACAGGTTCGATTTTTTAGTATCTTAGGGGTCGATCTCACACCAACACCGATCCCCACAACACCTGAGAATCCGCCACTCGACACTTTTTTTACGGCCGTAAGTACTTTAAGCGATCCAGCCATTGGCAATCGCTTTGTGCAATACCGCACCGAAATTTCCTGGATCAGATCTGCTTATGAAACACCGGACGAGTTGTGGCGCGGTCATGTGATCACGGCCACCATCCAGTTGCCGAGGTGATGCCATGAAACAACATAATACCGGCTTTACCCTGATAGAATTGATGGTTGCTCTGGCGATGACGATGATTTTGGTGAGTGTTGCATTTTCTGAAATGCACAACCAAACCTTGGCATTTCAACGCATTTTGGAGCGAACCGCATTATCGCAGTCGGCACGATCTGCATTGGATTTTATTACCGATAATCTACGACAAGCAGGATACGGTTTTGCATATGATGATACTCTTGCGGATCCTGGTGGTGTTTTGGCCATAGGATCATGTGCCGACCCCGCGGGTACACCTTTGGGGGCACCAGATCTTTTCACGTGTGATGCAGGTTTGCCCAGCAACGGTGTCACGCCGATAAGACGTAAAGGCGATATGTTTCGTATCGCCTTCATGGATCCAAAGTCGACGCGGCCTTCAAGCGTACGTGTTGCAGCACCTGCTGCTGAGGGGCCTTTGACGGTTGTCGTTTTAACCAATGTTGTTGATTCAACCAACCCAATACCATTGCAAATAGGCCGTCTGGCCATTGTGAGTGGACTTTGTACCGCAACAGGCGCTCCCATGAATCGTGCGGTGATCATTGATGATGCACGATCAGTCAACGGGCCCTCTGGCTATCAATACCAGCTTACGCTGCATCCTGTCTTGAATGGATCTGCCGGCGGATGTGGTTTGGATGCATGGGCAGTGGGGTCTTCTGTTCGTATCGGTTATGGCGTGATCCGCGATTTTTACTATGAAGCGCCTCTACCGGGATCCACCGCGACGGGCAATCTGATGATGCGGGATTGGCGATCGGGTTCTGAGCCACCAGCTGAATTGCTCGCACGACAAATCGAAGATATCCACATTGCCTATGCGTTTGAGCAAAGCAAAACATCGCCCAATGGCATCTTGGATGAGGGCCTATCGTCCTATTGGTGTGATGGTATCGTTGCCGATGGGTGCATAAAAGCCGATTGGACACCGCCAGATGCATGGCAAAGGGCACATCGTATTATTGGTGTACAAGTTCTTATCGTGATGCGAACACGAACATCCGTTGCAGCATTGATCTCAACTCCGCTTCCCACGGAAACGCCTATCCCCCCGTTAAATACCTCTATTCTTCTTTTTGGTGACGGATTTCAGCGTTATCCATTTTCTACAACCGTGGCCCTCAACAATCGGGGGTTAAGAAAATTATGAATCATCGTTCATCAGGTTTTGCATTGCTTACGGTGGTGATGATTGCAGTGGGGCTTTCTGCGTTTGCGATTCTTGCATTGCAAGCATCCCATTTGGATTCTCAAGTGGCGTTGGGATTGCGCAAGGCTGAAAGTACGTTAATGACCGCGGAAGGTGGACTCAATTGGGCCATCGACCAATTGCATACCGCATACCCCACCGAACCCCCGGATATGAATGAAGTGATTTCGGTGCTTGGCCTGAATGCTTTTGAAATTGCAGGCGGTGATTTGGCATGTCCGTCAGCGGATTGCCAAATGTTTCGCGAAATCGATGTCAAAACAGGCCACGTTGCTTCGCCCAAATCGCGTTGGTTTCGTATGACATCTCCTGCGGGTGAGCTCTTGGGTGATGGACGATTTCATGCCGCCATTCGAAAGCCTACGGCTTCTGATGAAGCTGATACAGTGCAGATCCGTGTTGTTGCATGGCCCAACAGCGAACTTGAACCCAGTCCAGCAACATCGCGTGGTCCTGTGAAGGCCATAGAAGCTGTGATCCATCTGGAGAAGCGACGATGATGCTTCTCTTGCTTGTTACACATGTGATGCATGCACAAATGATACCCTTGTGTGAAGATTCTGATGCATCCGCGATCGCAGTCCCCCATTTTTTGAATGCGCAGCATCGTGCGGTGGACACCGGCGCATCGTGGTCTAGCGAACCATCCGATGTGATTCATCTCAGCGATGATGTTACGGGATGGAACCCCATGACATCATCCTCACTTGGCAACGAAGCACAAATGCGCAATGCATGTTCATCGGCCCACGCGGCATCCCTTGATGCAAGTATTTCGGCATGCAGCGCACCTACGCCAAGCACGCTCAACGCACGATGCCAAACACGATTTTCGCATGGCGCAACATCGCAATACAGAACCAATGGTATTGCATTGACGTATTTTGATGACGATGCACGTGTGCCTCGCATCCTGATTTCTCGTCAAACAAAAAATACGGCAGGTATTTCGGAATGCGACCTGTTGCTTGCGACAGTTGCGAGCGATGGTAGTTTTTCATTTCGCGATACGGCATATGTGAAATTAAATACGGGTATTGTTTCTTCATGCGATGGTCTTTCGATATGCAGTGCTGAGTGTCAATCGGAGCCTTTGTTTTGGCGATGTGCTGAAGGAAGCGTCTCTGATATGATGACCACAGTGATCCTCCCAGGCGATTGGACACAGCCTTGGGTGTCGGGCCCCAACAAAGACAAACCCCATCGCGATTTGCTTTATTTGAACGTCAATAATCCCAATGCGGGAGATCCTATCGTCTCATCCATGGGTGTGTTGCGTTACAGCAACAGTGATAGTTCGGTCATCCAGCATCCTGTCTATTTGAAAGCCATCGACAGCGATGTGATCCCGGATCTTCTTTCTGCAGTAACGCTCAATCGAAGCACCTCCACAGAAAATACCGTTGCGGGCCAACAAGAATCCAAGACAACATTCACTGCCCCATCAGCGCGGGACCATTCTCACCTCATTCGATGGCCAGGACGCAGTGTGCAACCACAAGCCATCGATTGGAATGGCGACGGTTTGGTGAAAGAAGCGCTTGTGCCAACGGCCGACAGTTCTGGAGACAATCGTTCGATTGCGCTTTACGAATTTCGTGCCATCGACATCAATGCCCTGCGGCCACGTGCCACACGGCGAATGATTTATACATTTCCAGAAGATGCACGTGAGATCACAAGTGGTTGCTTGACGCCGACAGGCTTTGCGCAACGCAAAATGATTTCGGGTATCGCCGCTGCCGATTATGACAGCGATGGTGATATTGACATCGTTGCTGCCGCATCAGGTCTGAAAGATCTATGGTTTCTCGAAAATGACGGCGGCGATCATTTGCAGGCTCGCACGAAAATAGCATTCGATGCAGGACCCCGTGTGATCGTCGCATCCGATGTTGATGCCGATGGCGATCAAGATGTACTTGTTGTGTCGTGTGTTACGTCGGCCTCTGATCGTGCAAAGATTTATATCATGGAAAATGTAAGCACGCGTCGCAATGCGCACGAAGGGCTCCCCGCGCCAACCTCTGAACCCTCGGATTTATTTGCCTCACTCCGAGAATTATCTACCAGCCCTGTTTATACGCCCACGGCGGGGCGTGATGTGTTGGGAATGGTCGTGGCGGATTTTGATGGCCCTGAGACCCATGACACCCAACGCTATCCCGGTTTGTACATTGTTTATGAACAAGCGTCTTTGTTGAACAATGGCCCTGACGTACAAGCCATTTTTCCTCAAAGGGTCAGTCGTGCTGTGGGTGGCATGATCGATATGCAAGGCACAAAACATGCTCGTGTTGTATGGGACAGGCTCAATGAAACAACATGTGTCGATGGGAAAACATCGGTATCATTCTGTGTACCCGATGATGTTTTATCGAATGCAATGCCTATTGTTCGCATGGGTTATGATCCCAGAATCGACAAACCCGATTCACTTTTTGGCTTTTCAACGGATGATGGATCCCATTGGGAAGAATTGCCGCGACCCGAGGGAGAACGGCGTGAACCCAGTGGGTTGGTATGGCATCAGGCACGCAATTTTGGTGTGGATTTGCGTTTTCGTGAGGATGCCCCTGCACGCCGTATTTCATCAATCCCAAGCGATTTAAGCCTTGGCGATACGATGAAATATCGTTTTGTTAATCCAAGGGAAGTTAATCGCGCACGTGAGTTTCGACGTCATGGTGTGACCGGACGTATTCTTTTAAACGATACTGATCGCGAGGCGCTTCGCCAAAGCAACAATTGTACAGGGCTTTGTCTGTTTGATTTTTTTGGCGAATTTGAAGCACGTACTTCATTTGATAGCAATGGGATCACAAGCCCAACATCAGTTGTTTTAAAGGGCCGACAGCGAACCACACAATTCCCAGAAAGCATGGCCGATGTGGCAGGACTTGGCGCTCTTGAGTCCTTGCCAGAGGGTGTGCTCGACCGATGGAATTGGCTTGGAACCAACACATGCGTTGGCACTTCAGGAAATGACCCTTTTGTGCAAAGAATGGTGTACACTTCCGCACGCAAACAAAATAGCGCAGCCATCTATCTTTCACAGTATACAACGGTACAGCTGAACAATCGGGCCAATGCTTTTGCAAAAGCAGCTCCCACATCGGATGAAGGAAAAATAAGTACGCTTCTTGGAATCGATGCCTATGCAGCATTGTCATCTGAAAGCATTGGATCGGACGCACAAACCCTGCGTGAAGAAATGTTTTCGGCATTTGATAAAACGGTGTTGCAAGGTGTTTGGGCGCCCCCTGATTCAGGGACGTGCACCCGCGATCCCAATTATCAGATCATGGATCCTGGCTTGTATCCGCCTGTTTTCGTAGGAGATCCACCCCCTGAATTGATACGTCATTTGGGATCTTCCTATGTTGAATTTAGACAAACACAGATGTTTCGTGAACCACGTATTTACACAAGCAACCACGATGGAATGATTCATGCATTCAACGCGATGACGGGGCAATCACCTTGGGCATTCATGCCACCTTCGGTGCTTGGATCTGCCCGAACACGCATGGGAACAGCATTTGCGGCAGGGACAAGCGCATCTGCAGAACAAGGTTTTTCACACCGCTCCAAAGACCTCTTGGATGGACCGTTGGTGCATGCCACCATCGGTTGTCCTGAAAATCCGATTGGGAATATTGATGAATTGGATTGGCGAACGATTCTCATTGCAAGTTCAGGTCGCACAGAAGGCCGTCTCGGACGAAGCACGTATACAGCTCTGGATATTACCGATCCCACCAAACCACCCACCATGCTTTGGGAATACAGCGATGCATTCACAGGACCTGCTGATCTCGACAGTATGGGTAACAAACCTTCGGCCCCTGTGGTGGGACGTGTGGCGGTTTCTTCGCACCCTGACGGGTTGTGGATGGTATTCTTTTCGGGTGGAATGCGTCGTTCACAATTGCCGCGTGATGCGCGTGTTGGCATGGCAGTCTATGGCATTGATGCGTGCACAGGGCACTTGATCATGCGTTGGGATCTGCCATTTCGTGATCCTGCGCTGATTTCTTCCGCAGGTATTTTTCCGGGTGCTGTAGGTGCACCTGCGATTGTTGATATGAACGACGATGGCTTTATCGATCGTATGTATGCCGGCGATTTAGGAGGTCGCATTTGGCGATTTGAACTCGAGTCCCCCATGCCACCCTCCGTTTTCCAAAACACGCGTGATCTGCTTCCTGCGGGCGATGAACGCTATCAAGAAAATTCGGGTATCGCCTCATCACCCATGACAAGACGTACGTGGCCCCAGTGTGTTGTCTTTCGTGAATGGCGTCTTTGGCCAGGGGGTGCCAATGAACCATCACCAATAAGTGTGCAACCCGTCGTGCTGGTGGCACCGCTACAGCGTTTTGGGAAAACAGTAAGAACAGCCATTGTTCATTTTGGAACAGGCGGCACTGCACAAGCCGATAATAATAAGGCGTACCATTTCTTCTCTGTACACGACAGCGCGTGGGATCTTGCAGCAGGAAACATTCTTGGATGTCCCGATGGTTCTGACAGTGCGTGGTCGGAAATAGGTATCGAAACACAAGTCGCATTGGAAAAAGAAGGCGCATTTACGTTATGTGATACGGCGTATGCACAAAATACACTCTCACTTGTAGGCCCCGATTTGTGCAGAGGAATTGTAGATCCTGATATCACCGATGCAACATGTCCAGGAGAAATTTTAGGGGCATACCCTGAGTGGTATGAAGAGTACCGTGACGCTGGTTCGGGCGTTCCTGTGGAAGGTTTTAAATATTATGCCGACCCCATGCTTGCCGGATCTGATTCTGTTTTGTTTTTTGCACATCGCGGAACACCCTATGATATTTGGACATGCGAAGAGGGAAATTTGCTTGTGCAATCGTATGCATTGACGGGCATTGAAACCGATCGCGCGTGTGTGTATCCAGGAACATCGTTTGGTCTTGGACGACAAACACAATTGGCACCTGAACTTTTCCCGGCGATTGTCTTGGATCGCAATCGCTATCCTGGACGATTTATTTTACCAGGTGTTCAAAACCCCTCGGATGGCACTTCCATCAATAAGCAGTTTCAAGTTCCTGTCACACGAACCAAATTTACCATTCAAAGATGGCATGAGTTACCTCTATGGCAACCTATCGTTCAAACGCAGGCTTCACGCTAATCGAGTTGATGGTCGGCCTTGCAGTCGCGGGTATTTTGGTCACCATCGGAACGTCGGTGAGCACCACCTATTCCATGCAACGAACCTTTCATCAGCAGGTCACATGGTTTGGTGGGCAATTGACCTATGCACGTTCGGTGGCACGCATGCGATCGGTGCAGGTCGATGTGCGTGTCAAACCATCAACAACAGGCATTGGACAAATCGTGGAGATCTTCGAGGATAACAATGGCAATGGTGTTTACGACCAAGACAAAGAGCGTTCGCTTTTGCCCGAACCAGATGACCCACCGCGATTGAATACGAAGATCACGGTGCGTGCGATTCAAGAAGATGGAAGTCCCGAGCCATTCAGTGATGCGGGCACACCACCATCTTTCACGGTGCGCTTTGATTATCAAGGACGGTGTCTTGTGGTGCCCGACCCTTCGGGTGATACGCCCGAGGTAAGCGTCTCGCCCACCATGCGGCGTATCTTTGAGTTTGCCTACGATCACAAAGACATGCCCACACGTTTGCGTGTGGAGGTAAGTAGCATAGGTGTCGTGAGTTATCCCTTACCGCCATGATTCTCTGTGATATTCTGTGAGCTATGGCAAATGACAGCGTTGCGGAAACCATAGGCAAGCTGGTGCAGTACATTGCGGGAAAATTTCTGCGTGGCGAAGTTCAATTGGGAGATCTGATTGGCCTAAGCGATAAAGAAATCGACGCAATTTTCTTAACGGGGCATTTTTTGTACAGCTACGGGCGTTACCAAGATTCGTTAAGTATCTTCAGCGTACTTACGCTTTATAAGCCGTTTACGAGTCGTTATTGGCGTGCGGCCGGGGCAGCGAATCAGGCATTAAAGCAATATCCCGAAGCTATTTTGGCCTTTGATATGGCCATTGGAACCAACATCAACGATGTGGTGAGTTATACCTACCGTGGTGAATCCAAGCTTTATGCGGGCGATCAAAAAGGTGGTGTTGAGGATCTTAAACAGGCGGTTCTTCTCGGGGGGGCAAACCAAGAGTTCCGCCAGTGGACAAAGCGTGCCGACGCGCTGCTTAAGGTAAGGCAAATGAATACATAGACGCTTTTCTTTAAGGACGAAATCGTAGCCGTCATGCGACGTTAGCGGGTATGACTTAGGGTGTGCCATCATTTACCAAAGCAGTGCCATTGGAGGCTATTTTTTGGGCTCACGAGGAGCGAGGCCGAAATGATATGTTCTATATATTGAGCGCCGAGCGACAAAGTGAGGCGAAAAAAGAGACCCAATGGTGCGTGTTGGTTAAATGATGACACGCCCTGGCAGGAAACACGATGGGCGATATTAAAAATAGACCAGATATTCAGCGTGCTGAGCGTGGCGCGCAGCCTGAGGTGACTGCACGCGATGCTGCGTCCAAGCAGCGTCTCGAAAAAGCGGGCCAAGAAAACGCCGCACGTGCAGCGCAAGGTGCTGGCTTTGGATTGGGTGCGCGCAAAGGGAAGCTTAACCTTGGAAGCACATCAGGCGGCACGACGCCGCTGCCCGAGGATGACATCGCGCATATCGAACAGGATGTGCAGCAGCTTGCCCATGCCCAGGCAAACATGACCCTCGCCAATGGCAAGCTCGAACAAGCGGGTGAAGGTGTTCAAAAAGGTGGATCGCTCGCGGAGTCGGTGATCAAAGAAAATTATCTGATCACCGAGCAAAGCATGGGTGAATTGCAGGCTCTCGCCGATCGTGAGCCGGATCCCGGCCCCGATATGGGTGCAACCCATAGTACGCTTCAAAAATATTTTGGGATTAGCATCGCAGATCTTCCTCGGGGCATGCAGATGCTTGCCACAGGCATTGCTGTCGCGGGTTTGGGACAAGACTTAAAAAAAACGGACGAGGCATCGATCACCGAGAGTATGCAGTTTGTCGTAACGCGTGGCGGTCGAGCAGTGACTGAAGCACAACTCAGTGCCAGCGGTGTTGCACGTCAAATGAGCCAGTTTGCAACGTATGTACCAAGGCGGTAACACCGATGGGCAATGTAAATAATATATCTTCCAGCATGCCGTCGATGACGGTGCTCAAGGGCGATGAAGGCGGCAAGATCGCCGAGATCCAGCAGAAGACCCAAGAGAGCATTGGGAAAGACGACCAAAATGCCGCTGAGGTTGCGAAGCGTGCAATAAAAAAAGAAGAAACCACCCAGGTCCAGAAAAAATCTGAGGTATTTTCTCAAGCATCGATTCAACAATTCACAAAGCAGCTCGGCACAGGCAACGGTCCTCCAGGCGGCGCAGCAGCCTTTGGCGCCTTGCAACAAGGAACACAGGGCCTTGGTGTGCACCAACAAGGCACCATCCAAAATACATTTGTTCATAATTTGATGCAGGCGGGCACCAAGGGTGCAGATGCACAAACCAACGTGGTTAAGAATGCCCACGCTTTTGCTGCTACTCTGCAAGATCCTGGTACCAAGCAGGCCTTGCATGGAGTTCAAGCCCAAGCGGCCAATCTCGCATTGACAGACAAACCCGATGCGGCACCCAAAATGCAAATGATGGCCGCACAACCTTTTATGGCTGTGGTCGCTAACAGGGGCACCCGGCTTGCTGCGTTGGCCATGGCGGCCGACGCAAAAAATCCAGCGGAAACAATCCCTGCTGCGGGCAAGATGATGTCCTCGTTTGTGGGGCCGCGTGATGGAAAAAATGGTCCGCGGGTTTCGGAACAACAAGGGCGCTTGCTTGCTGCGCGTATGCAATATTTGTCTTCTGGCGAGAGCCCGCAAGGCGCGAAGACCTTTGCGAAAGAAATGCAAAAATTTGGTGAAGGCGAGGCTTTCAACAAATTGCAAACCGCCATTGAGCGCAATTTAACCACGGCTATTTTGGCACGCTCAAAACCCGAAACGCTGGGTGCAAATCGTCAAGCGATGGAAGGCATGATCCGCGATCCAGCGTATGGGCAGCGTCGTACCGGTGAGCGTCAGGCTGCACTTCAGACACTGAGCCTGAATATGCGCAATCCCGGCCAAATAGGTGGTGCAGTGACTGTCATGCACAATGCGGTGAAAGCGTTGCAGGAACGCGAAGATAATCAATCGTCTGAAGGCCGTGAAGCGTCGTTTAACCGGCTTATGGGGATGTTGGGCACCAGCATCCAAGGTGAACGCGAAGGCAATGTCGATGTGAAAAAGATGGTGGGTGAGGCCGCACACCCCTATGGGCAAGTGACAGTCGATATTGGCACATTGCCTTCGGCCGATGTTCTTAAAAAAGCTGGGGTGCAATCAGTTCAAGTTGCCATGGGCACATCGCAAGCATCTACGCTGGCAACAAGTACCTTACGCCATGTAGCGCAACCCCAAGCGACACAGGAAAATGAACCGCTCAAAGTCAACGTGGTTCGCAGTGATGGTTTGGGCGCACTGGCTTCTCCCGATAAACTGGGTGAAGTACACAAAGAAGCCCATACACAACTGACAGGCGTTTTATCTGAAATGCCTCGCGTGCAAGCCGAATTCAATGCGGTGGTCTATAAGGCGATGCGCGCGGTACAAGGACAATCGGCCACACTTGATGCTTACGCACAGCGATCTCCCAGTGGCCGCGATCGGTCTATTTTGCTTGGTATTAAATATGAGCCGATCTCCGCTGATATTCGAGCCAAGGCCGAAGAGCTGCGCAGTACAAGCCAACGTGAGGCAGCGGTTGAAGGTGATGCTGGCGGTCCTTGGACCAAAATGCATGCCTACGCCCAGCAATTGAATGCCAATATCGATGCCGTGGACGAGGCGGGCGCCGCGCTTAAAAAACAAAAATCAGCGGCTGCGCGTTTGGGTTGCCAGCGCAAAGAGCGTACCGCGAGCGATGATGTGGGCGTACAAGCACCCTACACAACGGTTTCGGCAAAGCCAACGGTTGTTGCAGGCGCCTCGGTGCAAAGCACGCGCATTGCAAGTCAAACAGAGCTCCGTACCGAAGAGCCCTTAAGTCCGGGCGACCAACGCGCAGTAAAGCAATTGCAAGCACAATTTGTGACAGCGCAAAAAGCCATTCAAGCGATAGGCGAACGTTTGGCACAGCTTACGGGACAAAGCGTTGATTTCGGTGCCACATACAATCCGCAGCCACCCGCACAGGCATCCTCGGAATCGGATGTTTCGACCGTGCGTGCATCACAGCGACTGCGTGGTACCGTGATCACGCGTCTCGATGGTGTGCCACTTCCTTCGTCGTCTGAAATGGGTGGTCTTCTCAATCCTGCAGCGGTGGCCTTTGCAAAGAAGCAAGCAGCACAAGAGGGCGTTACGACCAAAGATCACGAGAAATACGGCGACCGCGTTCGTGGTCGTACCAAAGCTTAAATAAGTCATTCCCGTGAAAGCGGGGAACCCAGGGCGGTTCGCGAATCGCCCTTTCCATTTACATCGGAATTGCACCCGTATGGATCCGATAAAGCAAGTCCGCACGTTTGACCCATGCGGCATATTCTGGATAGTTCGCCCCGACCCGTTTGACCGTATCGAGATCTTGCAATCCCATTTCCACGTTGCCTGATAAGATATAAGACTCACCGCGATAAACGTAACTCACGACATCGCCATCGTCGTTGGCGACGGCCATATCGTAGGACGAAATAGCATCCGCATACATTTTGAGTTGCTGATTCACAGCGCCCAAGGCTCGCCAATAATGGGCGGTATAGGGCGCATAGGCGGTAAGGCCTGTAAAAATGTCCTTGGCGGCATCGTATTTACCATAGGTAAAAAAGTTGTAGCCGAGGGCATAAATGGTTTCCATCTCTTCGTCATTGATCCCTTCAAGCTCTTGAAGGGTGATCAGTCCATTCATGAATCCGTGGATCATGAATTCGAGATATTTGGCAGCGGTGTCTTGGATCTCAGCGTACTGGGCCATGACCTCTACTATACCGGGTGCCAGGGCATGATGCAGCCCGGAAGACATGAAAAGATGGAAAAAATCTCAGGTTGCTATGTTGTGAGGTAAAATGACCCTATGCGCATGCTCTTTCTATTGGTTGTGGCTTCCTGCACGGCCTGTCATGAACCTGTGGTCTTGGCATGGCGTTTGGATTTAGGGGCCGGGAGTCAGTCTACCCCCCTTGTTACTCAGGATTATATTGCCGTCGGCACAGCGCGGGGGTTATCGGTCGCTGAATTGAATGGGCGACCCCGCTGTGAGTACCCGATTAACAGTGAGGTGGTAAGCGCCCCGGCCACCGACGGGCGCATGATTTTCTTTGGAAGTGTCAATTACGTTTTTTACGCGATCACACCTCAATGCAAGCCGGGCTGGAAGTTTACAACAGGAGATCGCATTAAAAGTGATCCGCTCGTGTATGGTGATTTGGTATACATAGGAAGCTACGATAAACACCTCTATGCGCTTAACCGTCACGATGGAAAAATGGTCTGGGCTTTTCCTGAATTACCCAGTGGCGAAAATACAAAAGCTCCAGGCGATATAGAAACAGGCGATTTTTCCTATTCCTCACCGGTGCTCATGGATGGTGTGTTGTATATCGGGAATTTGGATCATCGTATCTATGCCATCGATGCGGTATCTGGAAAAATGTTGTGGCGATATCGTACGCAAGCGGCAGTGACATCCTCACCCCGTATTCACGAAAAAACGCTTTATTTCGGTAGCAATGATGGCTTTGTATATGCGGTTGATTTGCGGGATCAGAAAACCGTCTGGAAGCTTGAAACACATGATTGGGTCAATTCATCGGCCAATATCCAAGACGATACGCTGTACATCGGAAGCAACGATAAACATGTGTACGCCATTGCGACCAAAGATGGCGCACCGCGATGGAAATTTGCGACCAAAGGGCCGGTGATTTCTATTCCTGCGATTGTTGATACGTTTGTTATTGCAGCGGACGCAGACGCCGAGGGCAATATCTATCTTTTCGATGAAAATAATCAGTCGATTGCATGGACACGAAAAACAGCAGGTCCCATTCGTTCAGACCCCGTGGTGGTCGATCATCGGTTTTATATTTCAGGTGGCGATCGATTTTTGTATGCGTTTGATATCAAAACCACGCGGCGATAATTGCATGACTGCATTTTCGTAGCGGCGCAGCAAGCTGCGCCGCTACTCATACAAATTATAACTGATCGGCACATGCAATTCACGTTCACTGCCCCAATGAAGTTCTTGGGGAGGCGATGGGAATTTGTCGATCCCATCCATGGTTTGTAGCGCGGATTGGTCAAGTGCGCCGTGTCCTGACGAATGGATCACCCGCTTTGTAGCAACATGACCATCATCACGCACTACAATGGCCAACACGGCTTTGCCTTCAATACGTGCGCGACGCAGTGCCAGTGGATAATGTTTGCGATCATCGATCATCGTTCTAATCAGTGCAGTGTATGCACTTAATCGATCGGGATCCGCATCGGACGTGACTGTCGTGCGAGCGGTACCACCACCTGATTCTTGTGTTTGAAGATCCGTTGTTTCGTTGTCTTCCGCAGCATCTGAAGGTTGTTCGATCGGTGACGGTTCGGGTGCTGGCTCTGAACTCTTTTCATGTTTTCGAGGTGAGGTGGTTGCATGCGATTGTTGTACTTGTGTTTGTGCAGGGGCGGCCTCTGACGGGGTAAGCAGTGCCACCTGAACGATTATTTGTTCTTTGGGCTGCACGGGTTCCACATGGATGCGCATTGCCCACGCCATGGCAGCGGTATGGGCCATGATGGATAGAAACACCCAAAGCGTTTTCACAATAGCGGCTCCGCAGTTTCAGGCGAAGGTGTCACCCAAGTCATTGTGTGGTTGGGATCTGCTTCTAGCAAGAGATCCACATGGCTATCAATGAGCCGTGCGGCAGGTCGGCCATTTAAAGAAACAAATGCATCAGCATACACACGTACGGGGTGCCCTGTACGTGTTAAAAAATCGGAACCTACATGCTTGGCAAGCTGGAGAATCATATCAGGGCTTGCGGATGCCAGTCGATATTGTTGCGCGGTAATATAACGTCTTGGATCCACCAGATCTGTTTGTTGGGTAATCGTATCTACCACACGATATCGTAAATAGGCTGCTTTTTCGACGAGCATCACACGCCATGAAAATCGCCATCCGGCTTCGGTCCAAAGCACGTTGCCTGGGTATAAAAAATGGCGCAAAGGCAGCGCAATTTGAATGACAAAGAAAATTAAAAATGTCGCGTTTATTAATCTCCTGGATCCTCGCCTTCGCGGGGATGACATTTTCTCTATATCGTCATTCGCCATAGGTCCCCGCTTTTGCGGGGATGACATTTTCTCTATATCGTCATTCGCCATAGGTCCCCGCTTTTGCGGGGATGACAGGGAACCCAGAACAAATGAAAAAAATCGTCTCGGCCACGAAGGCTCCAAAAACGACGTAGCAAGCACGGTCATGATGGCAGGGAACATCCCGATATTAAATAAAATTCGCGTAAGAACATGAAAAACTACAACTGCGCAAAAAGCATAGGGTCGTGTTTTCTTATTAAGAAGTAAAAACGGAATACTCAGATCAAACAACATACCGGCAATACTCATGCCATGGGCGATACCCGGTATATTGAGAAGAGTGCCTATGATAGGCCAATCAGATCGCGCGGCGAACCAAATAGTCAACGGCTGTGCATGAATAAGCCAATCGGCATTAAGCTTTGCGATGCCTGCAAAAAAGTAGATGAGCCCTGCTTGAAATCGAAGCACATCGCGACACCATGCGGGAATTTCTTGGGGGATCTCAAAAAAACGTTTTTGCCCAAGGGGCATAAAAATCATGAGAAACAAAATAAGGCTTAGTGCATAGTAGTGGTTGATATAATTTGATTTGTCGAAGAGTTCACTGAGTGTGAACAAAACAAAATATGCTGTTACAGCAAAGCGATAAAAAATGCCTGAAGCAATGAAAATGCCCAACGCTGCAAGCGCCACAAAATGCATCGTAAGCCATGGCTCTGGCCAGGGCTTCACCCATGCGAATCCATCGTATGAAAAAAAGAACGTCGGTTTTGCGTAAAGTGTGTTTGCCCAGCCATAGGCAAGATAGCGAATGCCGATCAATGCACATGCAATGCCCACAGCGATGCGTATGAACACAAGGCTTGTCGCATCGATGGGTCGGCAATTAATCGTTGTCAGATTCGACGCCACTTTCTTGCAGTCCTAAAATACCGAGCAAGCCGGTTTCAATGGTTTGGGTGAGTGTTGTGGCGAGGTTTAAGCAGTTCTGAACGCGGGCTTTTCCTGCATCTGTTGTTGCTTCAACTTCGATGGGGCCCTGCAGTGCTGTGACGCAACTATCAACAGCTTGAAAATTTGATTTGATCGAAGTCGCAGTGACCGTATTGAGTGCTGCAATAACGGTGTGCAACCCTCCAGAACTTCCTTCTTTCCCAAAGAAAATAAGTGACATGCCATGAAGAAGTGCTTTGAGATCGTTTGTCGAGTCGCCTGAAAATTCAGATTCCGATGCCTGTTTGGGCACTTTAACCGCATTGGCAAGTTTCATCATCGAAATTTCATTGGCGGCGTAATTAAGCCCAGATCCAACGATATTTTGCAAAACCTGTTGTTGGTAAAAGTAGGTTGTATTGCCTGAACCTGGATTTTCAATCTCATAAGCCAGCGTGGGGCTTGTTTCATCTTTGCGAATGAGCCACGCATCATGCAGTTTTTCCGCAATGGTTTTGGCATGAAGCGCAAGCGCGGTCATATATGTACATTGCTCGGTGCCTTGCGTCTCCTGGAAGAGCAGGTACCCGATGGTGGGAAGTCCTGTGACGTGCAATTTATAATCAATATTGGCGATCGTTGTTTTACTCAAATCGATATTGTCGGGTCGCACCGGCCATTCATCGAGATTCTCTTTGGCTTTGATATCGGTTCGTTTCGCTGGGCCAAACATCAATAGCTCAAGATGTTTGGAAGACGAACGCGTGGCACGCCATGCAGCACGTGCCGCAGTAAGTTTATCTCCATTGGTCGTATCTGCACACAACGTTTCTACAGCGGTATGAAGTGCACCGATTGATGCTTTGGATTCGATCAATGTGGGACGCAAAAAATCACGCCCATATTCTTGAAAAAACGTTGCTTTGGTTGTGGTGAGATCGGAATCATTCCCGGCACCGCAGGCGCTTAGAAGCAGAAGAGAAATGAAACGCAATTTTTTCATATTTTCCTCACAAGGCGATGCTTATGCCGCCCATGAACTGCCTTGGTGCACCGGAACGGATCCCTTGGGGTGCACGACTGACGATGTATTGATTGTCTAATAGATTTTTTCCAGAAAGAAACACGGAGAACAATCCATTGCGGTGGGTGTAGGAAAGCATGGTATCAAGCGTGAAATAAGCGTTTATTTTTCCTTTGGTGCCGGTGAGATCGCCTGTGGGCGTGTTGTATTGATCGGTAAACTGCGCAGAGACAAAACGTCCGCTTGTATTGAATGATAGGCCGATAGGGTGCGCAACACCAATGCCCATGGCTGCTTGATGTTGTGGTGCATAGGGCAAGATGTTGCCACGGATCCCTGGGTCCCATCCTGATCCAAATTGGGTGTGCGTGAACGTGTATGTTGCACTCAGCGGAACATCGATGCCCCATGCAAGCATTTTACCGGCATCGAAGCGTACCGAAGACTCAACCCCTGCATGGGTTGTTTTTCCAGCCACAGCGGTGCTTACGGCGCCATCTTCAGCGAGCACGCCGGCGGTTGCTGCTGCAACTTGAAGTGTTTCCGCTGAAAAGAACAAACCAAATCCGGTAATTTCACCCATGAGATAATTCTTCATGCGGCCCCGGATCCCAAGTTCTACATTCCAAGAATATTCGGCGGGTAAATCGATGCGTGTGCCCTGACTTGTGAGTGCGTCTTTGGTACGTGGCGGTGAAAATCCACGATGAACACCCGTAAAAATGCTTAAAGCTTGGATAGGCGAATACGCAATCCCAATACCAGGAATAAAAGCAAACAGATGGGCATCGATCGTTGGAAACTGACCTTGCTGATTCGCACGACGGTGCCACATGGATTCAAAACGTAACCCAGGTGTCACTTCAAATTTTCGCCCAAAGAACATGAATCGATTTTGAGCATACGCAGCACCTGCGAGAAGCAACCGACGATCGTCGCTTTGCACATTGCTGTCCGATGTGGTGGCATCAAGAAACTGCACCTTTTGCTCAGAAACATGTTCGCCATGAAAACGAATACCCGCTTGCAATTCGTTGTCGATCCCAAGAAATCGAAATTCACGTGTGAGCCGCGGCTCGACACCAAACACTGTAAATTTCCGATTGCGGCCTGTGGCGGACTCTAAAAAATACACGTAGCCATCATTGGCATGGGTCACCCATGCGGTGGGTGCCACAAACCGTCCATGATCATCCACGACTTTTGTTACATGGGTGAGATCATCGGTTTGTGTTCCATATTGAAAATCTTGACGTTTCCAATCGCGTTGCAACGAATGAAAGTACACCTTGGTTTCAATCACATTGTCGCCAACGCTCGCCACGTGGGTGGCTTGAACGGCATAGCGTTGAATATCAAATCGATCATCTTTGGCAAAACCGGTGTAAGGATTGGCATCAAATTGCGGTGTCGTGAGTCCGAGATAAGTTGCCGTTGATGCTTCGCGGTAAATATCAAACTTGACCGTGAGCGATTGATTGGGTGTGATCTGCCAATTGATTTTGCTGTTGATATTAAAGCGTTTTAAATTAAGGTTTTGATAACCGTCGTAGGATTGAAAAATACCGGTGACAAGATAGCCCACGTTACCGATGGTATCGCCTACCGATGCCATGCCGAGTCTGTACCCATAGCTTCCCGCCCGGGTATCGCCTTTGATGGTAAGTTTTTTGGGCGCATCGGGCGTGACATAATTGACCACCCCGCCGATGGTTTGCGGACCATACAAAATAGATCCACTGCCTTTTACAATTTCAATGCGCTCCATGCGCTCGATCATCGGCGAATAGTAGAGCTCGGGTTCACCGTAAGGCGCCATGGCGATGGGTACGCCATCTTCCATGACGAGTATTTTTTTACTGCGATCAGGATCCAAACCGCGCATACCAATGTTGAGGCGAAGTCCCATGCCATCTTCATTGCGCACGTTGAGGCCTGCGACATCCTGAAGCGCTTGTTCTATATTTGTCGCTGCTTTTTTCTCGAAATCTTTTTTGCTGACCACTGTGGCAGCCCCTGTGGTCCCAAGAACAGGGGCGTTGCTTATCGTATCAGCGACACGAATTTCCGGCACAAGGAGCACAGGTTGCGCATCTTGTGCCGAAGCATCGGTTGTCGCCATCAGCACGCCGAGATATATTATTAAATACTGCATGATTTTTAAAATGCGTGTTCGAGCATGTATTCAAGGGCCGTTTTCATGGCCACCACGTCCGCATTTGCAAGATCTGTTTTACCGATGAGGAAAAAACCTGGGACCGTGCGATCAAGCGTGATGCCTGGATAAAGCAGCGCATAAAAGCCGTCGACGTTCATCTCTTTGCGGCGCATATGCGGCGCGACAGCTTCCCAATACACACGCCCTTCCACGAGTTTTTCAATGACCGCCGATGGGACCGGTACATCTTTTTCGAGTTCTATCGCCGCATCTTCGACTTCATAAAGAACGGACAACAGAAGTACATGGGCGAGCAGTGCATCCACCAAACCAAGACGGGATTTTTCTGCTTTGATTTGTCCCAAGTGGGCAATAATCTGAGGGGTAAGTGCTGTAAGGCCTAGGGCTGTGCGGAAACGTACATCACGGGCAAGTGCCGTTTTGGCCAATCCTTTGCCTGTCAAACCATCGTTACTGAGACCAAAAATAGCGGTTGCTTCTTCGACCGATGTGGTTTTGTCTTCATGTAAAACACCGTACATCGCGGTGTAAAAGTACATGATCAGCGACTTATCGATCACTTGTCCTGCCAACGCGATATCTTCAGGGGATGCAGCTGCTTTGCCAAGTGCAATGGCTGCTGTGATTTGTTTGTCCAAAAAAATACCGAGATCCGCCACCGGATGCTCTGCATGGGCATCGATTCTATTTTTGATACGCGTATTCAAACCATTTTTTGTATATTCGTTTTCAATGTCCGCAAAAACCTGGCCGGGTGTTTCGCTTGTCTTGGCCAATTTACGCAGTATGCCAATGGATTCATAGCTTTGAACATCGGTTTGATGGGTGGCGAGGGGATTACCAGAGACGTTTTTATCCCCAGAACTGCTATCACCGCAGGCTGTCATGCTAAGGGCGGTCAAAAAAACAACAGGGTATCGCATGAGGGGGGCTCCCAATAGGATGCTTGTGATGCAATGCTGATATTGCAAATGGTTCTCATTTGCAATATGAAGCTGCACGATCCCAAAAAAAATTAGTTATGCATCGCGATGTGGGCATGGTCGCTATTGCGATGTATTTATCTTGCTTGTTAGGTAAAATGGACGCATGTGACCCAAACTCGAGGTCCCGTTATCGTATTCTGAAGGAGTGCCCCGTGAAGTTCGGAATTATCAACGTACTTTCAGTGCTCGATCAATCCAAACGCGGTAAAGTGTATGCGCAACGTTTGCGTAAAAAAGCAGAACAATGGCAAGCCCAGACACGCGCTGTGGAAAGTAAGCTACAGCAAGTACGCCAAATGGCTGAAAAAGAAGAAAATGCCGCGCCAGATCGCAAAATGAAATTGCAGCGCGAAACAACACTTCTTGAAACCGAAATGCGTCAACTTGAAGAGCGTATGCGCCAAGATCTTGAATCAAGCCAAGAGCATTATCGCACATTGCTGCTGACCGATGCCCAAGCCTTGATCACCGAGCTTGCCAAAGAATTGGATTTGGACGCTGTATTCTCGGTACCAAGCCAAGACACTGCCTACGTGGCAGAGCGCGTGGACATCACATCGAAGCTTCTCGCAAAGCTTGATGCCAAAGCCGATCTAAGCGCCAAAGAGTAATTGATGTCTCTCGTCGGCCGTGCGGATGAATTGCGTGATGCGCATCGCTTGATCCGTCCGTATATTCATCGCACGCCTATTTTAACGTCTGCGACACTTGATCGTCTTTCCGGGCGATCCCTTTTCTTCAAATGTGAAAATTTCCAGCGCGTGGGGGCTTTCAAAGCCCGCGGTGCGTTTCATGCATTGCTCAAGCTTTCTGCAGAAGAAAAAAAACACGGGGTGGTGACCCATTCTTCAGGAAATCATGGCCAAGCCATCGCTCTTGCAGGACGCACGTTGGACATTCCAACCACGGTGGTGGTTCCACGCAATGCGCCCAAGGTGAAACGCGACGCCATGCGTGATTATGGTGCCACGCTTGTGCTGTGTGAACCTACACAGGCTGCCCGTGAAAGTATGGTGCGCGATCTCGTCCTTGCCCATCACTACGTTGAGATCCCGCCGTTTGATCACGATGACGTGATCCTCGGGCAAGGGACGGCTGCATTGGAATTATTAGAAGATGTGCCTTTGCTTGATGCGGTGATTGCGCCTGTGGGTGGTGGTGGTTTGCTTGCGGGATGTGCCATTGCAGCATCGCTCTACGGGGCCCATGTTTTGGGCGCCGAACCTGCGCAAGCCGATGACACCAAACGTTCACTGGATGCAGGAAAACGCATCACGCTTGATGCGGTAAATACCATTGCAGATGGCGTGCGTACCTCGGTGGGCGTTCGTAACTTTGCGATCATTGCGCAGGGTGTTTCTGACGTGATCTGTATAGAAGAAAACGAAATTGTAAATGCCATGCGTTTGCTCTGGGAGCGCATGAAAATTGTTGTCGAGCCTACAGCGGCGTTGCCTCTGGCGGCGGTGTTAAAAACATCGATCGATGTCACAGGCCAGCGCGTGGGTTTGATTGTCTCGGGTGGCAATGTTGACGTTGATGCGTTTTTTCAAACGGCCTTGTCCGCTTGAACCAACACATCTTCGACCGCATCGGCGATTTCTTGGGATGCGACCATAAATTGGTGCGCGATCAATCGGGGAAAACCTTCCAATTCAATCTCTTCTGCGCCATCAAGATGGCATGCTTTTGGCGGCGCAAACGGATCTTCAAATGCTGAGATTGAATATGTTTTGATATATTTCGCAGGACCATCCCCATGCAATTCACGTAAAAATGGTGATCCCGGCAGCATTTGCCATGCAGCGAGTGAATGACCCAAAGAGGCTAAGATGCCTGCCATGCTTGCCCACGTGCCGGCAAAAGGTGTCCCAACCCCGACTACGGTGTGAATACTCCCTTGTGGCAAAAGACGCTTCGCAGCGTGCAATGCGATGAGACCGCCAATGCTGGTACCCACAAGATCACACGCGGTGTATTCGTACTTCTGCATCCATCCCGCAACTTGTTCGGCAAGAAGTTTGCTGCCTTCTTCCATGCAGCCAAGATTAAGCAACGGCAGTTTGGCTATTTTGACACGAAAACCTGCCTGCGACAGTCTACGCTTCAAAAGATAAAGACTGCCTTTGCCTGCGAGGTACCCCGGTACAAGAACCACAAGCCTTGGGTGATGCTTCATTTTAAGAGCCTATCCACCGGGGTATCGAGTCCTTTGGATTTATTGCATGCGTCACACGAAGGCACGCAGTTGCCTTTAACCGATGTGCCACCGCGCGCCAAAGGCACCACATGATCCATGGTTAATTGCGAAGGTGGAAACGTTTCACCACAATAATGGCACACGCCCATCTGAATTTTCCGATGCCACCACGATGTTTTGCGCAAAGCCTTGGCGGTTTCTCGCTCACGCTTAATGCGTGCGGGATCAACGTCTTGCGCGTTGAGATCGTAAAAGGTGTTCTCGTTACTCATAATTATTTCGATTTTTTAAAGCCGAGTGCGGCCGAGTTAATACAATAGCGCAGGCCCCCTGCTTCTTGGGGGCCATCGGTAAATACATGTCCAAGATGTCCCTGACAGGAAGAACAAAGCACTTCGGTACGTATCCGGCCGTGTGACGTATCCGTCTGTTCGGCAACATGGGCATCAACCACAGGCTTTGTAAAACTCGGCCAGCCACATCCCGAATCGAATTTTTGTTCGGATGTAAACAGGACAGTGCCGCAGCCTGCACATACGTAGTCGCCTTGCGCTTTGTTCGACGTATATTCGCCAGTAAACGGGGCTTCTGTGCCTTTTTCGCGAAGCACACGGTACTGCTCAGGGGTAAGCTGCTTGCGCCATTCGGCATCTGCCTTGTGCACTTTGTTCGACATATCCGTTAATTTAGTGGCGATCGCCTGCTGCGACAAGCGTTGATGAAATAACGCAACGCATTACTTCTCTCCCCGATATTTTACATAGGGGGAAATTCTCAATGACTTCGATTGATCCGATAAGAAATGGCGCGTCAGTAACCGTGGCAAGTTCAGTGAGCATCGGTGTGTCTCTGGAGGTGCCTAGCCCTGCGCTGCCTCTGCCCATCGCGATCCCAACGGCATTGAGCACATTGGATGCCTTAACAAGGCCAGTCATCAACGATGTAAGAGGCGCAGCACGTTCGGCGGGGAGTGCATTGGGCACTGTCACCATGGGCACAGCCAATGTGGTTTCTGATGTCGCAGGGGGTGTCGCCAGTACAATCAAAACAGGTATTCAAAAAGAGGGCGATGTCGTTAAAAGCACCATGATCCAGGCAGCCCAAAGTGTAGGGCATCTCGTTGATGGTGTTGTGGACGCCGCAAAGGGCGCAGGACGATTGGTTACAACAAGCACGTCCTATGCCTGGGGCGTTTTGTGCGCTGTAAGCAGCGATGTAACGCGTATCGCGGGCAATATAGCAAGTACAGTTACGGGGAGGTAACCGGAAAGCTGGCAAATCAGTGAGTGGGCACTTGCCTACATTGTTTTCCTCGCATCATAAAGACGCAAAGAATCGATACTTGCTGGAATGTCCGCCCACATAAAACCGCTCGATGCCTCGATCTCAGTAAGCCAAGGGTTTTTCAGCACACGAAATGGAGGTGCCCATGCTGTGAAGGGCCTTAGCTGTTACGGGCGTCATGCGAGCCCTGCATTGGGAGGGGTATGCACGTAGGCTGGCGAAATCCTTGCATTCCACAGCGTCGTCAACGCGATAAGATTATGGCCGAAGCACTCACTTCATTATTGCAACATTTGCCTGCTTTGTCTGCTGACCAGAACGATGCATTGTATCAAGCCTTGTCTGCAGGGAACACGCAAAACCTTTTTGCTTTGATTGCAACATTCTACCGTGATTTACGTCCATTGACTTCCGAACAAAAAATAGAAGCTTTGCACAAAGCCAATGGGGGTTGGTCTTCTACCATCACTGTTCGTGAGAGAAACAACATATCGGATGGAACTTTTGATTTCAAATCGGCAAGTATGTCGCCAAGCTGCTTATCAAGGGCTTCACCTTTGAGATCTGAGTCGGGGAGGACAATATGAAGTGGTTTGCCCGGCTGTGCCTTGGCGGCTTTAGATATCTGCTTGGCAATCTCATAGGTAATAGGATGGGTGAGCACAATGGGATTGCCGTAATGCCTTTCGAGTATGTTTTCCAAACCATTGGTATCGCTGACGGAAACAAGCTTCGCATGTTTAGGCAGAGCTGAACCGAGTAAAGTGCTTTGAAGATGATTAGTGAATTGGCTGTAGAGTTCGGATTTTGATTCACGAAAGTAAGAAGCGCCATTGCCTACAGCGGCTTGCGGAGAAAGTTGATAAGTCTTAGGGAGCTTGGATCCATTTTTAGTTGAGGCTGAACGATCAAATCCATTCCCTGCATCCTGGTCTGTATTTCCTTTTGCTGGCGTGCCTTGCTTATGCTCGGGCAACGCCAACGCGCCTGGGCCTCAATGTGGGGGTTATAGAGCTCCCCCCGCCTCGTTATCTGAGTTCATAAGATAAAGTATAGACCTGTTGCCTGAGCCCACCGGGGAAATTCGAAAAAATCCGGTTTAAGGCATAGAAAATAGATCATAAAGGCGAGAAGCGGCGCTACAGCGGGAGCATTTTAAGCCCAGTCATGGTAGGCAAAGGCACATGTGACCTTATGGTGTATTTGTCGTGTTGGCGGAAAAAATACAGCAAGACACAGGTCCTGAATCTTTAATTCCTATCTGAAAATTTTTCGATGCGCCCCATCGAAAAAACAAAAGATTATGTTCTTGTGCTAACCCGTCGCTCACTGCGCTTACGGCGTTTGTCGGCTGCAAGTCTCTTGAGCTTGCGCTTCTCAGTGGGCTTGGTGAAAAATTCATGCTTACGCAGATCTTTCAAAATCCCGGCCGCTTCAACTTTTTTCTTGAAACGTCGCAATAGTTTTTCAACAGGCTCGCCATCTCGTGTGTGAACAGTTGCCATCTCGTGTGCTCCAGGACGTGGATACCGTCTTTGCTAATAATGCGCATTTGGGGTTGCTCCTGAGAGCTCTTGTCCCCAAATTGTGACGCAGGTACAAAGTGCCACCTTTCTAAAGGAAAAACCATCATGCGTGAATCCCTTCCGTTCCAAACTGAGGCACAAAAGCTCCTCCGGCTCGTAATACATTCACTTTATAGCCATAGAGATGTGTTCTTACGTGAACTTATCTCCAATGCTTCCGATGCCTTGGACAAACGGCGCTTTGCGGCTTTGACCAACAACGCCATTTCGTCTTCCGATGAACTCGGCATGTGGCTTAAGGTAGACAAAGAAGCGCGTACTTTAACCTTGTCCGATAATGGCATCGGTATGACCCGGCAAGAGGCTGTGGATAATCTCGGAACCATTGCCAAGTCGGGGACCGAAGAATTTCAAAAAGCGTTGGCTGCACAAGGAGGATCTGGTGATCTGGGTTTGATTGGGCAGTTTGGTGTTGGGTTTTATGCCAGCTTCATGGTGGCCGATAACGTTACGGTGCTTACGCGCAAAGCAGGTGAAGACACTGCAACGCGATGGATGTCGGACGGAGAGAATGGTTACACCGTCGAAGATGCAAGCCGATCTGAGGCGGGTACCGACATTACGCTTCATTTAAAAGCCGCCGATCATGATGCAGGGATCGACGATTTTTGTGATCAGCATGTGCTTGAAACATTGATTAAAAAACATTCGGATTTTGTCGCCTATCCTATCCGAATGATGTGGGAAACATCCGAGCCCGCATTGGACAAAGAGGGGAAAATGATCCCCGGCGCGCTTCCGGAAATTACCCATGAAGAGTGCATACTTAATTCACAAAAAGCGTTGTGGCTGCGTCCTGAAAGCGAAATTACCGAAGACGAATATAAAGAATTCTATCGCCATGTATCCCACGACTGGGGCAATCCTCTCCATTGGTTGACCACCAGCATGGAGGGCACGATGGAAGCCCGCGCGCTCTTGTTTATTCCTGAGCGTGCGCAATTTGATTTGTTCCATCGTGAAAGCGCGCAACGCGGACTTCGTTTATACATTGAACGTGTGCTTATCAAAGAAGATTGCCGTGAACTTTTACCCGATTATTTACGTTTTGTGCGCGGTGTGGTGGATGCCGAAGGCTTATCGCTGAATGTATCCCGTGAACTTGTACAAGATGACAGGCAACTTCGGACTATTCGCAAGCATTTGGAAAAGAAAATTTTGGATGGCTTAAAAGCGCTTCGCAATAAAGATCGTGAGAAATACAATAAATTTTGGCACGAATTTGGCCCAGCCATGAAAGAAGCGCTGCTTTCGGGTATCGGTGATACCAGCAAAATCTTGGATTTGCTGGTCTGCAAAAGCACCAAAGAAGCCTCAACCACACTTGAAGAATACATTGGCCGCATGAAAGGCGACCAAGAGATCATTTATGCTATGGCTGCACCGACGGCAGAACTTGCTGGAAAATCGCCCGCACTTGAAGGATTTAAAGCAGCGGATATTGAAGTACTTCTTTTGGATGATCGTATCGACGAAGTGTGGCTTCAACAAGTGCTCGAGTTCAACGGCAAAGAAATCCGATCAGCCGCCAGTGAAACGCCGCCGAAGTCGGATGCCAAAAGTGAACAGGATGAAACCAAAGACAACGAGACGTACAAAGAATTGCTTTCAAAACTTCGCGTTGCACTGCAAGATGAAGTGAAAGATGTGCGCCTTTCGCAGCGATTGGTTTCGTCACCTGCGTGTTTGGTGACCGACAAAGGCGATTTAACGCCACAGATGGAAATGTTGATGCGTCAGTCTGGTCAGGCAGTTCCTAAAATCAAACGCATTTTGGAAATCAATCCAGGGCATACCATTTTGCAGCGTTTAAGCGCGCGTCCTGAAGGCGATGTGATCAATTATGCCCGTGGATTGTATGGTCAAGCACTGCTTGCCGGCGGTGGTGAAATTGTCGATCCTGTGGCAATGGCGGAAGTCATGACAGCGCTTATGGGTGAAGCATTAACCCAATAATTCTTGCGCTATTTGACGCACGAGGCCTGCATCAACCAGGCCTTTGTGCGTCTTCATCACTTCGCCCATCACTTTGCCCAAATCTTTGGCGGCTGTTGCACCGGCTGTCGCGACCGCTTGAATGACGATCTCTCGGGTTTTTTCCGGCGAGAGAAGTTCGGGCAAATACGCTTTGATCAACAAAAGCTCTGCTTCATATTTGGCTTTGAGCTCTGCGCCTTGAGTGCCGACAGAAGCCAACTCGTCGATGCCTTTTTGAATAACTTTGCCATAGGCCGTGATCACGTTTTGGACGAAGGCGTCGTCAGGCTCAAAGCCTGCGGGTTGTGCATTGGAGGCTTCTTGAAGTTTGGCGCGCATTTGACGAATGCACGCAAGCTTAAGAGCGTCCTTGGCCTTCATGGCCTCTTTCATGTCGTTGATCAGTTTTTCTTGGAGTGACATGCTGCGTGTTGTAGCAGCAGCCAAAGCCAATGTCAGCTCTCGTCGTGTCCACCGGTAAAGCCAGTGCCTAGCAATGCCCCGATGGCAGCAGCAGCACCAAAGAAAACGCCGAGTGGTCCACCAATGAAAATCGTGAAGATCCCATTGAAAATGTCACGGCCATCGAATTTGTAGCTGCCATCGGCTTTTTGTTCATTAGGCTTAAGGCCAGGGATTGACCGAAATACGCCATAAACGCCGACCATGAAAATACCCATAACCTGCAAAAATGCACGTCCCATGCCCTTGATGGGGTTGCGGCCGACTTCACGCAAATAGGGGATGTCTTTATCTATTTGGAGACTCACCAATTTACCCATGCATTTCCAAAACTCTCTAAGCTTTGCATGGGTGCGAATGGTCATGATGGGATTTTCAGCGGCTGCGCCAAAAGGTGTTGCGAGATCGGCTTTGAGGTATTCTGGGCTGTCAGGACTTTCACGGATGAGTGCGGCTTTGATCGTCGGCTTCGGAATGCAATTTTGAAATGGACCTGTGCCTGTGATGTTGGTGACGGGGATATCAACACCCTCACCATGGTACATCCATGTCGCGCCTTCTTTTTTCATGGTTGTGCTGAGTGCAGGATCGCGAAATTCAAGTGGCGTACTGTATCGACTGAATAAAAGCGTTGTATCGCCACGTGGTGTAACACCCGGACGTGATCCAAGATTGCCCTGAAGGGTGATCTGGCGCCCTTCGGGAAATAGTGCGAGGGCCGTGTTTCTTGGGAGATAAACAAATTTACTCTCAAGAGAACGATCACCGAATCGTACCGAGTCATGGAGTTGAATGAAATGATCACCTTCTGTGGTGTGATTAAGCAATCCTGTGAGGGTTACCAGATCGGTTGGCTTGATAGGTGTTCCAGAGGTTGGTTGGACAGCGGCCATGGGATTTTTTCCTTCGAAAATGGGGCGGCGTGACGCAAAGTATATTATCGCTGTAAATACGCTAACGTTGTTGGATCCATCCCAAATGAAGTTGTTGACGTTCAGACGTGAGCCATCCACATCGCAGTGACATATCTTCGGCCAGATATCGGTCGTTTGAAAGAGATGACAACGTAGGTTGTGTTTTGATGGGATAAAGAGCCTGTACAGAACCCTCTGTAAATGCAGAAAAGCCATGTTCTTTGAGCCATGACACGGACTCCATGCTGAAATTCCATGCGCGAATGCTCATCGCGATATTTTCTGTGAACGGGGCATTGGCAATTTGACCATTGCGTAACCAACCCCTGTCCGTTTTATTCCATACGACGTGTTGATGAAGATCGTTCCCGTTGCTGGTGCTGTAAGCGGCATTTTGATGTGTTGATTCGTATTCTAAACCAACAGGCTCAAGCGTCGTTGTGTTGATCCGCACCACAACTGCTTCGATATCGTGGAGATTGCCGAACAATTTGGGCCGAACCGAATCATACATATATCGAAGTATGGGATTAGGGTGGCGTTCGTTGTGAGCCATGACGTAGTAAACGAGCGATACAGTATCTGGGCGTTCGGTTGTCGGTGCCCATGCTTCAGTTAATATTTCTGTTATGCGAAGATCTGGACAGAGAATGCGCTCCGGATCGATGCTTGTGAATGTTGGCTTGAAACGTTCGAGAAGTGTTTCAATTGATTTTCTTTCATCACCTATCAGCGCTGTCGGCTGCAAAACAGGATACCATCGCGACCTTGTGTTGCGTGGAAGATACAAACAATCGCGTATGCTATTGCTGATGCGTGCACGTGTTTTTCTAAATCCTGTACAACTTTCAAGCGTATTGGGGGGAATGCATGATGAAGCGAACGATATGCGGGTGAGTGAGCTCAAGATAAATCCCCCTTGGTGGCGACGTGAGCAGGGGGATTGTTTGAAAGCCCAGCCCGACGAAACATCGCCGAGCTGGGCCTTTAAATACATGCGTATCCTAATTAAACGATGGAACCTGAAGCTGCCGAAATGTCACTTGTGCGATCAGCTGGTTTACGGGCAGGTACCACAGCGATGCCGTCATCTGTTGTATGAACAGTGCCTTTGGCATCTGTTGTCATTTGCTCAGTTGCTTCACGTCGTGCACGGCCAAAGCATGAAAGAATGGCGCGGCCAATCATTTTGCCAACATTCGCTTCTGGTACCCAAACGTTTGAAGCCTTGTAGCTGGCATCAAACACTTCGCTGGCACCCGAATGGCCAGGTGAACTGTCGGCTTCTTTGACGCCGAATGTATTCAACATGCCGCCCACAAGGAATTGTGCACCGCCCACGAGATTGCCGACTACAAACGTAATGCCTGCGCCGACGGTACCCACAACGACACCTGTAAGTTTTGCACCAAATTTTACGGAGGCATTGACAACGATATCAAACGCTTCGTTGCCACGGATGCCCAAAGGTGCCTTTTTGTAGGCTTCAGGCATGCACATGCCAATCAAAAAGTTACCCACATTGATGATGCTCGAAATGACGCTCATGCCTGCAGCGGCCACAACGCCAAAAACACCACCGACGCCCGCACCGAGGCCAGAAGACACAGCAGCTGTACCGATGGACATGCCGCGCGTAATGGTATCAGCAGCGGCCACTTTGACGTGATGGGGTGTGTCAGTTGCAGATGAATAGCTTGCGACAAATTCCATATTGGTTGGACGAATGTACGTGTCCATCTCTTTGCGTTCAGCGCTTTTTGCAGCGACGAGGGCATTCGCCTGTGGGGGAGTCATAAACAAATTGCTGGCAACACCAATTTCATGTGTCTTCATTGTGAACCTCTCTTGTGTTGTGCGGGCTCTATTGCGCGATGCTGATGCCCTTAATGAGTATGTGTATCGGCCCTGCTGTGTGCGTGTTGCTGCTTTTGTGGGTGAAATATTCACCCATGATCGTTTGACGCCTTGCGAAACGATCGTGACCTGCGCTTTATGGGTGCGTGCAGAAAAAACGACCTTACGTATTGGCCGCCTTGGGTGGCATTTTCTATGGCCTCGCATTTTGCGGTTACGACATTTATCCGCTTGGCTGGATCTGTTGGGTTCCCATTCTTGCGATCCTTGACGTTGAACAGCCCTCGCCCAAACGCGCCTGGCTGATGGCTTGGGGCTACGGCCTCGTGGCGCATCTCATGTGTTATCCATGGATTGTTGGGACCATGATGCGCTTTGGTGGCATGCCATGGATAGCCGGTTTCGCGGTGTACGTGCTTCTTTGTGTGGCCCAAAGTTCCATCTTTGGCGCATGGGGTGCGTTGCTTGTGTGGTTGCGCAAGCGATTAGGGTGGGATCTCCTATGGCTCGCACCGATCACGTTGGTGGTGGTGGAGTGGCTTTATCCGGCCATTTTTCCTTCGTATTTGGCCAACACCCAGTATTTATTTCTTCCTGCGATCCAAAGCGCTGATATCTGGGGTGTCCTCGGTGTGTCGTTTGTGATCGCACTATCGTCGTCGCTTATTTATCGTCTTGGTGTTGCGCCGCGTTTGGGAAAACCGAGGCTTTCAAAAGTGCAGGCATCCATGGCGCTCGGTGTGATCGCGTTTAATTTTGCCTACGGGCTTATTCAGATCCCACGTTGGGAAAATAAAGCACGTGACGCCAAGCAATTGATGGTGGGCATGGTGCAAACCAACATGGGGATTTTTGAAAAACGCAATGATCCCAGCGAAGGATTGCGCCGTCATCGCGAACAAACCGTTGAAGCACAGCGCAGAGGTGCTCAATTGGTCATTTGGCCCGAATCGGGTTTCAACGGCGTGATAGACACCGCGGATCAACAGGCCGGTGATGGGGTGTTGGGCGATGTGCCAGGTCCTGTGTTGCTCGGTGGTTTGCGACGCGAATGGAATGCAGAGGGTGAACACCTTTATAATACAGCTTTTTTATTGGATGCCGATCGTCGCGTATTGGGCACCTACGACAAAACGTTTTTACTCGCCTTTGGTGAAACACTTCCGTTTGGAGAACGCTATCCAGTCCTTTACGATTGGTTTCCTTATACAGCGCATTTTACCCGCGGTTCGCATACTCGTGCCTTGGTGCTTGGTGACACGCGGATCAGCACCATGATTTGTTACGAAGATATTTTGCCAAGGTTTGCACGCAAGCTTGCGGAAGACAAACCCAATTTGTTGGTGAATATTACCAACGATTCTTGGTATGGTCGAACCCATGAGCCTGTGATCCATTTGGCGCTTGCGGTATTTCGGTCGGTTGAACAACGACGTTATTTAGCACGCTCGACCAATTCGGGGATCAGTGCGTTTGTTGCGCCCACAGGAGAAATTGAAGAACAAACAGAAATTTTTGAACCTGCAACGATTGTACGTTCACTTGCATTGATCGACGACGTGACACCCTACGTGCGTTTTGGGGATTGGTTCGGATGGGCGTGTTTGCTGGTGTTGATCATTGGCCATGTAGGGGCGGTTCGCGAACCGACCTTGATTACGCCGAAGTCGCAGCTTGACGATTGATTACACGCTCGGTTGTAAGCGCCCGATGTTGACGGCGATGTTGATCCAAATCACCACTTTCAATTTGCGCACGCGCAACCGCGATAAGCGCACCATTTTCTATTGAGATGGCAATGGCATCATCGGTCGCAAAGAGTGGGGCATCAAGATTTTTTAGATCGCCGACGGAGAGCTGATACCCTGTGGCCAATGCGCGCGCCATGTAACCTGGGATCTGCAAGCGAGGAAGTGCACTGATTGCAGACTCTAGAGGCTGAAGATGCTCTTTGGCCATCTCAGGATGCTCTTTGAGCTGCTCCAATGAAATCGCTTGTTCCAAGGAAAATGGCCCTGCCTTCAAGCGGCTCAATTTCGACAAATGGGCGCCGCAGCCAAGTGCAAGACCAATATCTTCTGCAAGGGTACGCACATAGGTCCCTACAGAACATGAAACATCGAATTCAATTTCAGGCAGTTCACAGCGGAGCATGGTAATCGTGTAGATTTTGACGTGCTTGGTTTCGCGTTCGATTTCGATGCCTTGGCGGGCAAGCTCATACAAACGTTTCCCTTCCATTTTTTTGGCAGAGTACATGGGAGGAAGTTGTTCTATATTGCCCACAAATTGCGCAAGAACACCGGGAATTGTTGATGGATCAACATTGACGGGTTTTGTTTCAATGACATCACCGACGGCATCAAGCGTATTGGTACGAATGCCCAAGGTGATGGTTGCGCGGTACGTTTTATCGCCGCCCGAAAGATAGCGTGCCAATTTGGTGGCGTTGCCAAGCACCAAAGGCAATACGCCCGTGGCCATGGGATCAAGTGTGCCAGTATGGCCTACTTTTTTCTCTTTCAGGATTTTTCGTACTGCGCTGACCACATCGTGCGAAGTGGGGCCCGTGGGTTTGTCGATCACCAAAATGCCGTCCATGGGATAACCATCCTTATTTAGATTAGTCGTCTTCACCACGCAAAAGGCGGTCGAGACGTTCAGCACGATCGAGGGTGTCGTCGAGACAGAAAATCAAATCAGGAACGTAGCGAAGTTTGACCCGGCGCCCGAGCTCGCGTCGCAGATACGACACCGAGGCTTTAAGAGAAACAAGGCTTTCATCACGTTGGGAATCGTCGCCCAGCACCGAGATATAAACGCGCGCTGTTCGAAGGTCGTCGGTGACGCGTACCTCGGTTACAGTCATAAATCCAATACGCGGATTTTGGAGTTCAAACGTAATGATGGACGCAAGCTCTTGCTGAAGAACTTGTCCTACTTTTTGTGCACGGCTGACAGCCATCTGGGTGGGGTACGGTGTGGCGGCTCGCTTGTCAAGACGTGCCTCGCTGGATACCTTGCATGGATGCGCGTGATAGGGGTTACGGGTGGGATAGCGAGTGGCAAGTCGACGGTGACAGAGATGTTGCGCACGTCAGGTGAGGTGGTTGTATGTGCGGATAGCCTTTATCACGCCTTGATAGCACCCACGGCTGGGAAGCCTTCGGCATTGGCACAAAAAATCGTCGTTGCATTCCCGGGAGTTCTTGCCTCTGACGGTTCGATTGATCGTGGAAAATTGGGATCCATCGTGTATCACGATCCTGAAGCACGTCGCCGTTTGGGCGCAATCACCCACCCTGCTGTGGCGCAAGCACTGGCCGATGCATTGACCGGATACGCAGCCCAAGGCATCGAACGCGTGTTTTACGATGTACCACTTTTGTATGAAAACAAGATTGATGTGCTTATCCCTGAAGTGATTGTTGTTTGGGTTTCGCCTGATGTGCAATTGCAGCGTCTGATGGTGCGCGATCGTCTTAATGAAACCGAGGCCCGTGCGCGCATCAACAGTCAAATGCCGCTTGATGAAAAGCGTGATCGTGCAACATGGGTGATTGATAACAGTGGAACAATTGAACAAACCAAGCAGCAGGTTGTGGGTCTAATAATCTCGACGTTCTTTGCCCGGCGCGCGACTGATCAATTGTAGCATCGCATCGCGCACAGGCAAACCTTCATATAAGACACGATACACGGCCTGCGTGATCGCCGCATCGACATGCTCACGTTCTGCAAGTGCATAGGCTGATTGTGCAGTGACATAGCCCTCGGCGACTTGCTTTACAGACGCAAGTGCTTCTTGAACGGATTTACCTTCGCCCAAAGCCTGTCCAAGGGCACGATTGCGCGACAATTGTCCCATGCACGTAAGCAGCATGTCACCGACGCCGGAAAGTCCCGCAAGGGTTAGAGCCTCTCCGCCTTTGGCCTCTGCAAGGCGCGACATTTCAGCGATGCCACGTGTGATCAATGCAGCGCGTGCATTTTCGCCAAGACCAAGGCCTGAAACAACCCCTGCGGCAATGGCCATGACGTTTTTTAGTGCGCCGCCCATTTCGACGCCGACAAGATCGGTGCTTGTGTATGCACGAAAAGTTTCACACGAAAAAATATGTGCAATGCGCGTGGCAAGTTCGTCATCTTTGCATGCCAGGACCACCGCCGTAGGGCATTGCCGCATGACTTCCTGTGCAAAGCTTGGTCCAGACAACGCCAAAGTATTATTTTCCCAAGCGGGCCCCAGTACATCGACGACCACTTCAGCGCAGGTCATCAATGAACCGTTTTCAAGTCCTTTGCAGCCGAGAACAATGGGCTGATGATGCAGCATGGGGGCGATGTCTGTGCATAGAGACCGAAGTGTTCCGCTGGGTGTGCATATTAATATCCAGTCGGCATTCGCACATGCGTCGTGGAGATCGGTGGTTGCAGTGGCGTTTGCATCAATTTGAAATTGCGAAAGATATTTTGGGTTGTGATGTGTTGTTTGAATGGCGTCTGCTATTTCTGCATCGCGCATCCACATCGTGACATGCTGGCCACGGCGCGCAAGCAAGTCCGCCATGGCGGTGCCAAAACTCCCACCTCCAAGGACACAAACACGTTTCATGCAAGCATTCTGCCCACATCAAAAGAGATATGGCAACACGTGTCCTTCCCAATTTTGTATGTTTCCTATAGCGTTCATGAGGGGTATAAATGGAATCAACGCATTCGACAGTACAGCACGTTGGATCTGTTGGTGGTGATGTTGCGCAGCCTGCGCGCATTCGTCACGGAACGGCAGTGTCACGTGCACAGCCATTTTTACGTGCGGGGCAGTTTCGTCAAGCCCGCGACCTATTGGCCCGGCACACGTTGGGTGTCGAACCTTCTCTTGATATCGCGTATTGGCGATCGCAAATTGCCTGTGCCGCAGAAGGTGGCGATGGTTCTTGGCGTGTCCCCATGGCATCACTTCTTGCTTTGCGTGCTTCTTGTGATCCCCAAGAGGCCGATCATGCATTGATTTCTCACGCACAATATTTGCTTGAATCGGGTGAGCTTGATGGATCCGAGCATATACTTGCTTCGATCGATCCTTCTGCATGTGTCGATGATCAACGCGATGTGAGTATTGTGCTGGTAAAAAGTTTGTTGTTGCTGCGTCGCGGGCATGTTTGGGAAGCCTACGGTGTGGTGCAGCGTTGTTGTGAAGATGCGCCTTCGGATCGGCGCCCTTATGCGGTTGCATTGCTCAGTTTGCGACGTGCACGACTCTTGGCTTGTTTGGGACGCCATGAAGGTGTGACCCGTGAATTGCTCCGACTTCAGCGGATGAGCGCCGTGTTGGGTGATCCAATTCTCGGGCAGCAGGCCGCTTTGCAATATGCCGAAGCGCTTCTCTTCTTAGGTGACCATGATGAGGCATTGATTCGATTAAAAAAACTTGCGCCTCGTTTTGCGCATTCTGAACATCAAGCGAACGTCGCCCATCATCAAAAACTTTTGGGTTGGGCTTTGATGTTTGAAGATCCAGAAGGTGCCATTGCATGCATTGAGCATGCGATTTCTTTTTATACACGTGTTGGTTTTGAATATCACACCATGTGGTGCCATGTCCTTTTGGCTGCGGCGCGTTTGCGTCGTGGCGATCCTGCGGATGCGGTTTTGCACATGGTCGATCAGCAAGCACTGGCGCGCTGGCCTATGCTTAAATCTGAATACGTGATGCTTTGTGGTGCTTTTGAGTCTAGCGTGGAAGAGTCCCTGGGAAAACGATTGCGACGATTGCGTGAATGGGCGGTGGGTTGTGGGTATTGGGCGTTAACACGCAGATTGCCAGGGCCCCGTGATGCGCCGTCTCTAGCAAAGCATGCGTGGCCCCAGACGATGTCCAACGATGTGACCTCGCCGGTAAACGATGCAAGAGACTATCAAGGTTTTTTGAGTGATGAATCGGTGTGCGTGGTGGGTTAATTATTGCGGATAACAAAACCCAACAGTGCTTGTGGCAGGATCAAAGTTTCTTTCCCCGCTGATCAAATCCATAATCAGTCCGATAAGAACTTCGCTGGGGGCTTGGCATGACTCGCCCTCTGAGCATGGATTAACGATCAAGCTTACGAGTAAATCGCAAACAGGACGGCAATTACGCTCACATAAGTTAAGGCCCGGAAGAGGAAAACCACCGATGGCGCCATCGATCGCGCAGAGTGGATCCATGGGATCGTTGGGCGCACATGCTGTTCCACTTTGGCACTGACCTTGTTGTCCGCAAGATTGGCCTGGCAGCGCAGGACTGTCACCGGTGCATGTACGGTTGTTTCCGCAGAAGCATGCACGTGTTCCGCATTGACCTGCGCAGTTGGCATCGTTGCGACATCCCGTGGCGCATCGGCCCGAGAAAAGATCACAATATTCACCCACCCCACATTGCTCATCGCGATTGCATTGATCGCTTGAGCCAGGCAAGCACAGGGGAGGTACCAGACGCGTATTGCATGTGGATCCCGCAGGACACGCAGCCCCATTGCTGCATGTATCAGGTTGTACGCAGTAGTTGCGCTCACAGATCATGTTTTGTGCAATGCACTGTGAATTGCTTTGGCATGGTGTGGTAGGTCGGCAATAGTTGCGTACGCAGTTGTTGCCAATGCCGCAATCGCTGGGCTGCAAGCACTGCTTTGGAACGCATGCATTGCTACGGCACCAGCATGCACTACCGCCGCATTGGGTGACCACGTTGCAATCTGCATCCTGCTGACATGAACCAAAACTTAAATCGGAGGGTGGTGTGCAATGGCCATTGGCTTCACACAACCAAGTTGTTGGGCATTGATCTTGAAATGAACATCGCGTGGGTGGGGCTCCGCAAATATGCGTTTGCGTATTGCACACTTCGCCGGGTGCACAATCTGCGTGTCCTCGGGCGGGTTCGCAGCTTAAATTGGAATAGCATTTTCCAGACAAACAACGTTGTCCCAATTCGCAGCTGTTGTCACCTGTGCATTTGGCTTCGCACTGTCCGCGTGTCCCGGGGATCCAGACTGACATGCTTGGGAAGTGACAGTACGCTTGTGCGCCGCATACGCTGTCGTTGTCACAAGGCGTCGTTGTTCCTCCCCCACCAGGTGTCGTTCCCCCACCCCCAGGCGTTGTTCCTCCACCTCCAGGTGTTGTTCCTCCACCGCCAGGCAGTGTGTCGGCGGGACTACCTCCGGGATTTTCGTTGTTGCTTGGTGATCGTCCACAAGCCGACATGGAGCTTAACCCCATAGCAAGACCTGCGACGATCGTGATCCCTTTGAATAAGCGGATACGTGCCATGAATGCTCCCCCGAACATGCGGCTCTGTCACAACCATAGCGATCCCTGGCTGTGTTGTCTATCGCGATTTTTTAGCCCTTGGCATCCTGGCCATCGGCGCAACGTGTGGTGGTAATTGCGACAACACGTGTTGCACCGGCATTGCGAAGAACGTTGGCCGCTTCAAGCAATGTGCTTGTGGATGTTGCAACATCGTCCACGAGGCAGATTGTACCGGAGAGCGTGTGTTTTGCTTTGAATACGCCATGCACGTGAATGCGGCGTGTTTCTAAGGGAAGATCGCTTTGAGGTCCGCGATGAATGATACGGCGTAAACTATTTTTTACAGGCACATGCAATGCGGCGCCAAGTGTGTTTGCAATGATAGCGCTTTGATTAAATCCCCGTTGCATGGTGCGTCTGAAGCTGATGGGAATGGGGACCAGAGCATCGATGTGTTTGGGCAATGCGTCGCGATCAAGATACTGGACGGTGAGATCGGCCAAGGCCTGTGCGGCCCGTTCTTCTTTTCTAAATTTTGCGCGCAGAACCAAAGCGCTTGCTGGACCTTCGTACAGCATCGAACTCACCAATGTATCAAACCCGCCTCGTGTGTTTACGCATTTTTTGCATAAACGATTTTCGCCAGGGAGGGCACATCGGGGGCATTTTGGCCCATCGTTGCATGGAATAGCGTCACGGCAGATCTTGCACAATGCATATTGCAGGGGTTCCCAGGCGGGTTCACGGCAGTGGGCGCATCGTTGATCGAAAAGAACCAAATCAAGGGATTTTATAATACTGGACAACATCGGCGAGAAGATAGGGTTGTAGTGTGCAATTGCAATAGAGGAGGATGACGAACAAGGGCGGACATCCCCGCTTTCGCGAGGACAGGCTTGGGCCGCCCCTACTACGGTTGCAATTTTTTCGCGCGCGCGATCACATATTGGATCTCTTCGCTGTTGGCGGAGAATTGTACTTTGTCTTTCCAGCTGTCCTGAACTTTGACGAGTTCTTGGATATTCACCGCATCAACATGATCGGCAAGGGCCGCAATGGCTGCAGTGCGTACTTCTGGGGCAGTGTCCTGCATGGCCGCCATGATGTCCGGTTGTTGATTGAGAAGCGCAAGCTCCACAACGGCGCGTTCGCGAACCGCCGCACTGGATCCTTTGGCAGCCGTTTGCCAGCATGAAATGTCGGAGGCGCATTTGATTGAAAGATCAAGCTGCGCTTTGAATTCAGCGCGGCGTTCTGGTGTGAGCGTGCTCTTTTCAATCAATGCTTGTAGGGGTGCAATGTTTTCATTTTTTGCGACAAGGCTTGCACCGGCAAGGCTTACTTCTTGGGCTTTTCCTTGGCTGTTTTGTGCCGCTTGAATTAAAATTTTGGCAGCATCAGGGGCATGCGCTTTGGTGAGGGCATGGGTTGCAGCTTCACGAATGCGAATATCCTCTTCATTGGCGATGCGTCCCAACAACGTGATTGTTTTTGATGACTGTTTGAGGTTTTCAAGGGCAAAGCAAAGTTCGACCACAGAAGCTGGAACGCTTGCGAATACGGGGCGTTTGGTGCGTTGTAGGTAATGTCCATAAATACGTGCAAGACTTTCGGCCATGTTGGGCTCAAACGATTGGTCGCGCAGTGTACCTAATACAAATCCTGCTTTGGCTTCGATGGTGCCTTCAGCGATGGGCATGCCTTCGGCAAGGCGCATTTCTTCCACTTTTGTATTTTTGCGCAAGAACGTTTGTTGTAGAGGTAAAATGGCGGGCGATCCGATTTGTACCAAGGCCATGCGTGCTTCACGATAAAAGCTGATGCCCGGTCGCTCTCGGTACATGGCTTCAATCAGCGCAGGAACACCCAAAGGGTCCCCTAAATTGCCCAGAGCGATCACGGCTGTTTTTTGAATAAACGGCTCACTGTCGTTGGTCGCAACATCGCTGAGCGCTTGGGCAACGCCTTCTCCACCCAATATCGCGAGTGCTTCGATGGCTCCTTCGCGTGTGGTTGCAACAGGGGAACGCAACAATGCTGTGATCATCGGCACAGCGGTTTGATCGCCCAAGGCGGCGAGTGCCTTGGCTGCATTGCGATTGAGTTGGTTTGCGAGAATGGTGCGTTTGTCGCTGCCGGTCCCTGCCGAAGGATCGATGGATGAAAGCAATAAACCACGATGTTGGGTGGCCTTAAGATCGCCCAAGGCGGCTGCAGCCGCAGGTTGCCATGGGCCGGGTTTCCGTAAGAGTGCTGCAATGGCGTCAGCATGTTCGGTCGACTTCAGCGCTGCCAAATGCCCTATGGCCGTGATGGCCGTGCTTGGGTCGTCCAATTGTTTCGCAAAATAGGCGGCGGTGCCAGGTTTGGCGCTTGGGCTGCATGCTGTAAATAGGCACAAGCCTATGGCTGGTATGAATAACGAAAAACGGCGCATATTTCCCCCTCTGTAGGTCTTGGATGCTGTATTGGCACCAAACCGACTTCGGATCCATTGCTGTTTTTTGGGGCCCATGGCTACAAGTCGCTCCATGGAACAGCCAAGCTCCCTTGTCGATCGTCTTCTTGCTCCTCGGGTGGTTTATGCGTTGACGTTTATCGTGGTCGCTCTGGTGGGAACGCTGCATTTCTTACCTAAAGAGTGGGCATCAGAAATTGACGTGAGTGTGCTCCCAACAATCAACGCATTATTGAACGCGACTGCGGCAATTTTGCTTGTCTCGGCTTTTATAGCCATTCGGTATCGAAGGATCACGATCCACCGCAATTTGATGTTGACGGCGCTGATGACCAGTGTGGTGTTTTTATTGCTGTACACGGTTTATCATACTTTAAGCCCTGGACCGACATTGTATACGGGCCAGTATCCTATGTTTTATCGGTCGGTTTTATTCAGCCATATCATTTTGGCGGTGATCATTCTTCCTATGGCTTTGTTTACGGTACGACACGGTCTTGGTGATCGTCGTATGGAACACCGCAAACTCGCCCGTTGGACGTTTCCGCTTTGGTTGTATGTCTCAGTGACGGGTGTGTTGATTTACGGTATGCTGTATCTGTAGGGGTATTTAATGTCATCGCTCGAAAACAAAAAAATCGTATTTGTAGGTGCGGGCAATATGGCGGAAGCCTTGATCCGCGGCTTAATCAATTCATCGGCTGTTTCTGCAAAAAATATAACAGGAACAACGCCTGAAATGCACCGTCGTGATGAGCTCAAGCAAACCTATGGGATTGCAGTGGGTTCCGATAATGCACAGGCTGTCTCGTCGGCCGATATTGTTGTTCTGTCGGTGAAGCCTCAAATTTTGGAACGTGTTCTTCAGGACATTTCATCTTCGGTGCGATCCGATGCCTTGGTGATTTCTATCGCGGCAGGTGTACCGATTGCAGCGATTGAGCGTCATCTTCCGGCCAATATCGCGGTGTGCAGAACGATGCCGAATACGCCCGCATTGGTCGGTGCGGGGGCAACGGCTATTTCACCAGGAAGCCATTGTGGCGATGCACATTTGCAGCTTGTCCACACAATTTTTTCTGCAGTGGGCGAAGTGGTCGATGTGGATGAGTCGTTGATGGATGCGGTCACAGGTCTTTCTGGAAGTGGTCCCGCCTATGTCTTTTTGATTATCGAAGCGTTGGCGGATGCGGGTGTGAACGTGGGCCTTCCACGCAACAAAGCGATGCTTCTTGCTGCACAAACAGTGCACGGCGCATCCAAATTGTTATTGGAAACGGGAGAGCATCCCGGCGTGTTGAAAGATCGCGTAACAAGTCCCGGTGGAACAGCGATTGCTGGATTGCATACGCTGGAAGAAGGCGGTCTTCGTCATACCCTGATGAACGCAGTTTCAGCTGCGACGGCCCGGTCAGAAGAGTTGGGCAGGAAATATACCCATTAACTTGTTATTCTTCTGATCCGTAGGGGCGCTGCTTGCTGCGCCCTGTTTAATCCGCTTGCAGCGTAACTTCTTTTTCTATTTCCGCTGTTGCAGTGAGTGTGCTGTCCGGATCCAGGGCAGCATCAACAATGCCGAGAATGGTTCGCTTGATGGTAATTGTGGCTCGGCATGTTGATGACCCAACATTTAATATGGGTTTAGGGCTGATAGTCCCTGCAGGGATTTGTGCGGCGCCGAGATCGTTTTCAATGGTGTGAGATCGGGGGGTGAATGTGCAGCCAGATTTCGGTTGCATCTCAATGCTTACGGTGCCTTCTTGGGACGTGTCGCCCCATGTGAGATCAATGGCTTGATTGGTCGTATTGATGTTGGTGTCAGGTGATGCGGTTGCTGCTGTCATCGCTGTGGCAACTTTAACCGTAGTATCGGTGGCATCTTCATCACTCCCGCTGCGGTACAAAAGAAACTGAACGGTGTCGCCCGCTGCCACATTGTTGAATGCGCTGCTGTAAATCCCCCAGCCCGTGCCGATCATCGATTGCTCGATGTTGTTGACTTTAACAGAGAGGCGGTCTTGCGGACATAGCGTGACGTAGGTGAGGCTGTTCGCATCGCCAACGCGCATCCAGGTGGATGTTGTGATGTGTCCTGATGAAATGGTTTCCACGCCACCGGTGAATACGAGACCCGATGTTTTAATGGTGCATGAATCAGCTTCAGAGCACGCAGTGAATGCGGATAAGATCGCGAACAAACATAAAAATCGAAACATGCTTTTGCCCCTCCAGGGTGATTTAATGTATGGAGCAGGGGATTGCGAGTCAACACATGACAACGATATGGATGTACATCATGCTAGCATCAACGTTTTATGACTTTTCGGCGACGTCCATTGGTGGACAAAATATTTCTATGAGCGATTATGCAGGAAAGGTTGTGGTCGTCGTTAATACTGCAAGTAAATGTGGTTTTACGCCTCAGTACGCAGGGCTTGAAGAATTGTACAAAAAGTACAAAGATCGCGGTTTGGTTATTCTCGGGTTTCCTTGTGATCAGTTTGGTCATCAAGAGCCGGCTGAAAATAGCGACATCCAATCGTTTTGTAAGCTCAATTATGGCGTGTCGTTTCCTATGTTTGGAAAAACCAGCGTCAATGGCAGTGAGACGCATCCTTTGTATGCTTATCTTAAAAAAGAAGCGCCGGGCTTTTTAGGGACGTCGGCGATTAAATGGAATTTCACCAAATTTCTTGTGGATCGCAAGGGCCATGTGGTGAAGCGCTTTGCTTCCAAAGATGAGCCTTCTGAAATGGTGAAGGATATTGAATCGTTGCTTTAGATCGACGCTGCGATAAAGCCACGCAAGGTTGGGACATCATACGTAAATTGCGACAGCAGAGGATCCGACTTCAGTGCTTCCATGCTTGGACGTTGACTCGGATCCAGCACGAAAACACGTGTGAGCATGCTGTGCAGCCACGGGCCTGACGGCAATTCTTCGGGAATGGTGTTTGCCAAACGGTTGGCGACATGAATCGCGTAAGATCCAGGATATTGTGCCTCAGAACGCATGTGCATCATCATGCTGATCTGGACAGAGGTTGTGGTATCTTTCTCGGTGTTCAGAAAAAGATGTCCAGTAAGCAGTTCATGAACAAGCACACCAAAAGACCAGACATCGGCTGCTGAAGCCGCTGTGCGTGCTGCGCCTAATGCCTCTGGGGAAGCATAGAAGAGCGTTCCTGGTGTGTGGTTTTCCAGCGTTTCGTGCCGTATTTTTTGCCATCCATCGGCATTGTGCACAGGAGGCTCACCAAAGGCATGGGCTTCACCAAGATCGCCAACCATGCCAATGCCCTTGTCATTGACAAGCATATTGGCGGGTTTGACATCCAGATGGATGATGCCATGCGCGTGCATGTGTACAAATCCCGCGCATATATCGTTTAGTAGCAGACGAAGTGCGTCATCAAGCAACACGAGATCACCTGCAGCATGTTGTGATAGCTTGCTTGCGATTGTTACGAACGATCCTCCCGAGGCCCATGCAAAAGCTGCTCTTTTCTCATGCAAACCGAGCACGCCAAAAAAATCGATCACATTAGGATGAGAAGGCAGGTAGCGATGGATGGGTAATTCTGAAAGCGTGTGCCCTGGGGTGGCTTCTTTGATGGCTGCAAACAATAGCGAGGAAGGTATTTCAGGGGTGTTGGTGACACGCTTTGCTTGCCACACATCGCCGAATGCCCCAGAAGCGATTGGGTGATCACCAAGGGGCTGATACTGTATTTCGCTTCCCTGTTGCACATAGAGCAGGTTTTTAGGGGTAGGCGTTTGCAGGGATGTGGGTGATATTGGATTCATCTCTCCCCCCATCGCAGGGGGTAAATTGGCAGAGAAGACGAGGATTGGGGGTCTCTGTTTTTTTTTAGAAGGGGGCGTATCTGGCGTTCCTGCACTATAGGGTGTGTTTTGAATTTCCCCAAGTACCTTACCATATCCTGTTTTAATCATATGTGACGCCATTGTGTTCATCAATGACAAAGTTTTGCAATCGAAATCGCAAAGGTCCCTAGGCAGGATTGGCTGCAGGCGCGATCGATGCCGCAATAAACCTACGCAATGTTGGAGCATCAACCGTGAATTGCGAAAACTGAGGCTCCGACTTCAGTGCTCCAACGCTTGGACGGTGGCTTGGATCCAAAACCAAAATACGTGTGAGCATGCTGTGTAGCCATGGGCCTGACGGCAATCCAGCTGGAATGGTTTGTGCCAGGCGATCGGACACATGAATTGCATAGGATCCTGGCGCTTCCATCTCGTTGGCTCTCCATCCCAACATGAAGAGATGAATGTTACCGAAAGTTGGATCTTGGGTGTCCACAAATGTTTGCCCTGTCAGAAATTCATGGGCAAGCAAACCCAGCGACCAGACATCAGCCGGCGGTCCCGCCGTGACTGGTGCGCACAATGTCTCAGGTGCAGCATTGAGAACGGTACCTGGCGTATCTTCTGCCTGCGAAATATGGCGTATCTTGAGCCAGCTGCCGGTGTTGTGTGCAGGGGGAGCGCCAAAAGCGTAGGCTTCGCCCAGATCGGCCACCATCGCAACGCCTTCATGGCTCACCAGCATATTGGCTCGTTTGATGTCCAAATGGATAATGCCATGCGCGTGCATGTGTTCAAGCCCAGTGCGCACATCTGAAAGCAGGCAACGAAGTGAATCGTCCAACAACACGATATTGTGTTTTGCATTTTCAGACAGTCGATCTTTGATCGAAATAAACGAACCGCCTTCGGCCCATGTAAAAGCCGCTCTTCTCCCACTCAAGCCAAGCGCCCCAAAAAAATTGACCAAATTAGGATGAGGGGGCAGGTAATTATGTATGGGAAGTTCGAGAAGCTTTTTATCACCCTTCGCTTCTTTGATGGCCGCCAATTTTTCAGGGGAAGGTGGAATACGTGGCTCGAGACTTATGCGTTTGGCTTTCCATACTTCACCAAATGCCCCAGAAGCGATTGGGCGACTGCCTATGCGACGATAGCTCGTTCCGTCTGATGCGACATCTTTGAGCTTTTCTGGCGTTGGCTTGAGTTCAGGTTCTTTTGGCTGGAGGGCGATACTTGCAAGTGCCATCGGCAAGGGCCGTTTTTTTTTCTCACGAGGAGGTGTAAAGGGTTCTGCCGTGGCGCATGTTGTACTTACCGGTGATAGTCCTGAAGCCATTTCATACAATCCTTATTATCGTTTATTCTAAAAAGTGAATCGGTTTAAATCATTCCAATGATTTCATTGGCCAAATCAGGCCCGCCCAATCGTTTGAGTTCTTGCACGAGTGTGGGACTTGTCACGTTAATTTCAATGAGCTTTCCAGCGATCACATCCATGCCTACAAAAAACAAACCGCGTGCGCGAAGAACGGGCCCGACGCGGTTTGCAATCAATTGATCATGGGCATCGGGTTCGCACGCCATCACACTACCTCCTACGTGCACATTGCCACGATGATCGCTTTGATGCGGAATGCGTTGCAGTGCTGCACGCAATTGCCCATTCAGCATGAACAATCGTTTGTCACCTTGTTGTGCTTCTGGAAGATACTGCTGCACAATGATAGGATCTCTGCCTTCAAGCGTGAGCATGTCGATGATCGCGTTTAAATTGGAATCGTCATGACGTAATTTGACAACGCCATAGCCACCAAAACCATGCAATGGTTTTCCGATGGCAACACCATCCTGTTGTTCTATGAACGTTTTGATGCTTTCGCGATCGGATGTGACAAGGGTTGATGGACATAGTTCAGGAAATTCAAGGGCGAACAATTTTTCATTGGCGTTGCGTAATGCGGCCGGGCTGTTGATGATTCGTACACCGGCTGCTTCTGCAAACGACAACATCCAGGTTTCGGTAAGATAGAGTGTATTAAAGGGCGGATCACTTCGAATGAAAATGGCCCGACAATCCGATGCGGGACAATAAACAGGATCGCCTAGGTCGGCATACCGTTGAGGGGTGGGATCAATATGGACCTGGCGACCACGGACATGCAGAACGCCATGATCCAGTGCGAGGCCCCCCCGTGGGACGTAGATCACTTCCATATTCCGCTTGGCCGCTGCGCGCATGATCGCCAGGGATGTATCGGTGTGTGGATTGATTGAGTCGATGGGATCCATCAAGAATGCGACACGTTCCATCCGATGCGTTGTATCAGGGCTGGGGTCATATGTCGAAAGGTGAGGTTTGCGTCCCAATGCGTCATAAACCTCACCTTTCGACATATGACCCCAACTCACTTGCATGGTATAGGGCCACCCATGAGCGAGGTTTCAGGAAATTTAGAGGGGCTACGCCGCGAGACACGCCAAGCCCTTGAGCGGACGCTTCGCCGAAACATGCGTCCCGATGAAGTGGTGACTCCCGAGCTTGCAAACCATCTGGCATCGATTTCAGCCGATTGTGGTCGTCGGGTGGGTGTTTTGGTCAATCGCCGTGGTCATATAGTGCAAGTGGTGGTGGGTGACGCCCACCGTATTTATTTGCCTGATCTGGGTCGCGATCGTGCGGGATCGGGTTTGCGCGGTGTTCGATATATTCATACGGTCTTTCGCGATCAGGAACTTGTCGACCGGGATGATCTCGCCGATTTACGCAAACTGAGACTTGATATCGTGGCATCTATTCGTGTGCGTGCCGATGGTTTTGCCGATGGTTTTGCATGTGCACATCTTCAGCCAACCGCAACAGAGATGACGGCTTACGAGATCAAGCATTATTCTCAAGTGTCTGATTGCGATCTCGATCTAACACAGTTGATCACGGATATTGAGTTGTTGCTTGCGCGTGTGGCTCCCAAAACGCGCAAGGCGGATGGGGCAGGTGAACGCGCACTCGCTGTGGGTGTGTATTCTGATCGTGCATCGATGGTCCATCGCATGGCGGAGTTGCGAGAGCTTGCATCCACAGCAGGTGTTGACGTGATTGAAGTGATTACGCAGCTTCGACCTCGGTTGGACAATCGCTATGTGGTGGGCAAAGGCAAGCTTGAAGAGATCATCTTGCGCTGTGTCGATCTGGATATCGGTCTCATCATTTTTGACCACAATCTGACGCCCGCACAAGGTCGTGCGATTGCCAATCTCTCAGAGCTGCGCGTAATTGATCGTACGCAACTTATCCTCGACATTTTTGCGCAACATGCCACAAGCCGTGATGGAAAATTGCAGGTTGAATTGGCGCAACTTCGTTACAGTTTGCCACGTTTAACCGATCTCGATGCAGGATTGAGCCGACTAACGGGTGGTATCGGTGGACGAGGTCCTGGCGAAACCAAACTTGAAATCAATCGACGGCGTGCGCGTGATAGGATCACGCGCCTTGATAGAGATATTAACCAACTGTAGGAACGTCGTGACCTGTTGCGACGCAAGCGGCGTTCACGTGAAGTCACCGGGGTTGCGATTTGTGGTTATACCAACGCAGGTAAA
>SYDY01000084.1 GCA_005801425.1 Bdellovibrionales bacterium
AACGCCGTTTTTCGCCACAAGGTCAGTTGTGGGGTCAGTATTTCCACCCATTTTGAGTTAATCACGCCGGCTATTGGATGTGCAGTTTTGTACATCGCCATATGTATTCAGGGAGGAATGAAGTGGCCGGTATTCGCTATTTAAGAAGTGATGTAATGCGATGTGTGGAACTGCACATGCAATACCCGGCATTATTGGTTTTTATTGGTTTTATTGGTTTGTGTCTCGTCAGGTTTGTATTAGCATGTCACCATGCGTATCGCGGTTTTGTTTTTGATGGTGTTTGGCATCGCGGGCTGTTCCAAAAGTGACGACCCATTAACAGAAGATTGCATGTGTGATGGGCAACTATGTCCATCATCGCACGTATGCCGCGAAGCATCAGGCGATTGTGATGTGGCCGAAACCTGCACGGGTGCCGCCGCCGCATGTCCATCAGACGCTGCATTGGTAAGCGGCAGCTTCTGTTGGTCAGAAGCAAGCGCAAGCTATTATGCAAGCACATGCAATGGGACTGATATAACATGCACGGCGACGAGTAGCGGCACAGCTTTTAGCTTCGTAAAAGACGTCAACAACAGCTACATTCTCCCCGACTCTCACCCCTTATTCTTCTCCACAGTCACCACGTATGATGGCAATTTGGGTGGCCGTGCTGGTGCTGATGCAAAATGCCAGGCAGAAGCTGCCAAATACAATTTGGGCGGGATTTTTAAGGCATTTTTGGCGATTGCAAATCTTAACAACGATGGATATCTCGCCCCGCCGGACTTGATGGCGCAAGACTATTACAACTTGTCCAACACGAAGACTGTCGGATTTGATCAAGACAACGTGATTAATTACTGGGGCACCTTGTCGAATACCGGTACTTCATTCATGTTCCCCAACGGGAGTGCTGTTGAGGAGGATATGGTTTTCCATTGGGTAGGCCTCGATAACTTCTTATTAATTTACAACAGCCCCCCAAAAACCGATAGCGAGATCCGCACATGCGCTCAGTGGACATCTACCGGGGATGGCCGGGTGGTAACCCAAGAGGGGGCATTTACCACAAAGGGCTGCTCGAACACCCTCCCGCTCCTCTGCTTTCAAGTGCAGTAGCCTTGATAAGAGGTGAATCCTTCATCTGGTTTGTCACCGTTCATGTTAAACTACTTCCGTGACCCAGCAGCATCTCCGTTTGCTCTTTACAAAGCTTCGCAAAAACAGATCAGGGGCGCTCCTCGCGCTCATGGCCCTGGCGTTGTGCCTGGCCGCTTGTGATGACGAAGAGGGTTGGCGTTACGTGCACCCGAAGCGGTCATGATCACCGCCGCCAATCCATGGGAGAGCAGCTTTGGAGTTAGTTATGATCCAACGTTGCGCGTGTGGTTGGCAGATAAGTTTAGCCAAGCATTGGTTATTTTGTTGGGATCCGGTCACGAAGGATCGATCGCGGATCTCTATCACGATTTGTATCTCGCGGTTTCCGGCTCCCACGTCTCAATCTACAACACCGAGCGTTTTACCAATGTGCGTAGCAGCCCTGCGCAGGAATTTTTTAATGTAAACTGAATTTTTAAAAGGACTTTGCTATGAATTGGTTTCTATGGGTTACAATTTTCTTTGGCGTTGGTGTTTTGGCTTGCAGCAATGACAACACAACTTCAGGTCTGCATGGTGCCGGTAGCACTTTGGACTCTCTCACCACCGCGGATCGCACCGAGCTGTGCACATGGCTTATCGATCAAGGAAGTGTGGACGGCACCTGGACGTGTCAAAACAACAGCAATGCAAGCAGGTCTGAGTTGATTGCAGATTGCAGCGTCGATGGCTGGTGGGTGGATTGTGCGGTCGATGACGTGGTCGCCTGTGCGGAGTCGGCACCTGGGCTTTATTGCGGCATGTCCTCTACCGATACGCCAGCGTGCAATTCCATCGCGACATGCGTGTCAAGCTTGGCTGCACCGTCAAATGGTGGGTCCTGCGCGAGTTGTCACCAATAATGATGATGGGGTCAAACCGAACCTGAACATTGGTTACTAAATGACCATGTTTTGCTGAATGGTAAAAAGATTGATGTTAGCAAAGAGGAAGCCATGGGCTATTTTCCTGCGGTCATATTACGAAAAAAAACATCAAAAAGGTAGATCTTGGCGACGCATTGATCGATCAGATCCCACCGGGTGTTGCTGTTGCTTTTCTCGGTTTTCTGCGAAACCTTTCAGGGCACAGCCTTACACACCAGGCAGTGTTTAATTAACGAAAAATGTCGATACCTGGCACCCATATTCCACCTGCGCCGAATTGCGCTTGCTCCATGGAGTTGAGATCGAGGGAACGCTTCGGGTGACGGCGGTACGAGCGTCGGAGCTCGGGACAACGCCGCATCGACCGGCGCATTTCTTCAATTTCAAAACAAACGAGCATACACTCGCAAAAATGGTTAGGCGCCTCGCGTTTACGCGCATTCAATGGAGTACCTCGTGACGCAACGGCGACTCGCTCTCATGGGAGTTTGTGTGTTTGCTTCTTTGAGTTGTAGCGTAAGTGATTCGACGGGCGTTGAAGAGTGGTCGTGGATTGGCGCAGGCGAAGGAACGTATTGGTACGTCCCCGAAGAGAGTCTCCAGGCGATCACGTGGGATCCCTACTCGCCGTCTGACTACACTTTCATCGATGATCAAACGGTCTGGCACATTGAATATTACGACAATGGATATCTCGCTGGACCAGTCGTGGTGAAGTTCGAAGGATATCCACGCTCGTGCCAATATATGATTGGTTCGGTGGCTCCTGATGGTGAAGTGCATGTGTCCTTCACGTCGCTCGAGGAGATGCCTTCCATCACGACCGGAACCGGCCACATGGTGCGCGAAGAGGGCAGCTTTGCGTTCAGCATGCAGATGGCATCCGGAAATGCATCTGTCCAAGTCGCACATTGGGCGATCATGCGAAAATGCACCCCCGACCAAGACTGTTGGGACGACATTCCAGGTTCCGATGCCACGATTTCCGAGCTCCTCGCTTCCTGCGAATGATCTTAGCGCACGAGCTCGGTTGCGTACGTGGTTATTTCAAACTCGGGGTCATGTGTTGCGGTTTCTGTCTCGTTATATCAACTGGCTTTGAGCCACTATGAAATTAATGCATGGGTACATAATCCGCAACATCGCAACATATGACCCCGAGTTTTTGAACTGCACATTGCAATACCCGGCATGATTTCCTTGATTTCTCTAGTCATTTATCTCCTGAAAATTTCAGGAGATGGTTGTAAAATTGCATCTTTGGCGCGAAAACGTGCACCGGGAAAATCGTAGTTCCATAATAGGAATATAAAATAATGGCTTCTGGACTCTCCACAAAATCTCTGGGTACTTCGTTCGGTGTAGAGGGGGGGGGACACATCTTCCGCACAGACCACATTCCAGATAGCATCGACCTCTGTAGGGACTACGCTCGGTCCTTCTGAGCAGGCTATTCGAGATACCGTTGATGATCTCCTTGAACAGTCACCACGCTTTTTTCATGCCTTGTTAAGCAAGTATGTCGATAAAGGTATTGATGAACACCAAGCGCTTCTCGATCCAGAGATTAGAGCGTTTGTTGCCCAATCCGGCTTGCATGCTCGGCTTACCCATCGTCTCAAAGCATTGGATGCTGATGGTAAGACAGCAGTATATGCTGTGCTGTTTGCCGCGGATAAAGGGGATCGGCAATTAGATCATCTCCTCCAGAATTCCCCATACTTAGATTTTGCGCTAGGACAGGCGAAGCGTCTGCGTGACAAGTGTGCTATCGATCGGAGCCAGCATTTACCGCCAGAGTGTCCACTCTCTTCTAAATCTCGGACTTGGATGCTCACAAGCGGTCTACGACCCAATACTGTGGGTACTATCGCATGGACGCCGCAGTTGGCACATCACGGTTTAACGGCATTGATGATCGAGGAGTCACGGCGCTATGTTGACCCAGAAAAGCATGCAGAAGGTGTCCAGAAATTTGCGGTCACTAAATTTCGCGCGAGACATCATGCCTGGGAACATGTGAGCATCAGTCATGAAAGTCCTGGAATTGTTAATGTCGTTTTGGGAGAGGTTCCTGTATCCTGTTGTCTCTCGGGTGAACTTGTGGAAGGCATGGCCGACAAGGTTTGGTGCCATAGCGCATCTCGGCGTTTGTTGTCTTCGTTGATTGATCCTATAGCGCAGCGCCGTCGGTGGGTTGTTTCAGACGGCGTCCCGCTTGGTTGCCTCGGTGTTTGTGCCTCGGAGTATGATTCTCAATACTTAGCAATGGAAGCATGGGCAAGTAATAGGCCACTGGCTATGGAGGGTAACCTCGAAATTACAAGTCCAAAATCACTGCCTGAAGTTCTCTTGCGCGCAGATCGTGCACTTCTGGAACATGTATGTGAGGTTCCTCAAATTCGAGAAAAATTTGTGAGAGTTGAGAGACCTGCGTTGCATTATGCTTCCCGTGAACTTCTTGAACCATTGCCTTCGCTGCTTCTTCTTATTGATCATATTTTTAATGCGCATATTCGAGCTCGCAGTCATGATAGCGAATGATAAATTTTATCTAGGGCGTGTCATCATTTACCAACGCTGCCCCATTTGAGGCTATTTTTGGGCCTCACAATGATGACACGCCCTAGCATCGTTCTGCCCCATCTCGGCGCAATACGTGCAGACGTTCAAGCCATTGGAAACCGGACATGCCCAAAAACATGGAACTGCTGAACACTATCGCTGGTAGTGCACCCGATGTGATGGCAACAATACCTGGACCGGGGCAATAGCCCCCGAGTCCCCAACCTATTCCAAAAATCGTCGAATCAATCAGCAGGCGAGGTGTCACATCACGACGTGTCGGAATGTGAAAGTGTTTACCAAATATGGGGCTGCGTCGGCGTATGATATAACGATAAAATACAAAGTGTACAGCAATAGCGCCGGCGATCACAAAAGTAAGGCTCGGATCCCAATGACCGCCGATGTCTAAGAAACCGATCACCTTGTTGGCATTGAGCATACCAGCGATCCCCAGCCCAATTGCGAACAGCAGTCCGGAGATAAAACTCGATACAGCTATTTTCACGGTGCACTCCTATACAGCCATAAATAGTCCGGCCAGTGCAATCACACTTAACGAACGATCAATAGGGATTTGAATGCTTGCGGGGGCGAGCCATGTGAGTAGAAGACCGCCGAGAAGTAATCCTGCAATAAACGCGATTCGCCAGGCTTTGTCTTATGTTTTTGGGTCGATGATACCTCCAATAATGCCGCTGATACCGGATATACGGCCCACAAGATAAAGCAACAGCGATGCGGCTGCGCCAATGGTCGCACTGCCAAGCAATGCCATGCCAATAGATATAATCATCATGATACCTCATGCCTGTATTTTGCAGCTCGCGGGGTCATATGCATTCGTGGGGTCATATATTGAGATGTTGTGGCTTCTGCTTTGCTGTGTCAACGGCATTGATTTTAAATCTGTGCGCGTTTGCTTTGACTCGCCGTCCGGGTAGAAGAAAGTTTCATGACTTGATACACGTTTTTTTTGGGTCACTCGACATCGCATTTGCACGTGTTGCAATTCCTTTCATCGTTAATGATGAATGCCTTTTCATTATTGCATATTTTTATGCATTTGGCATTTGTGAGATTCATGCTTGCTTTAGAGCAACTTCCACAGACACATGATTTACATTGATTGCTATCTTCACTGAATTTTCCTAAGAAAAAAGGTCCACTGATATCTGACTTGCAAATCTTCTTGCATGTTTTTGCATTTACAATTTGATTGCTGGGGCAAGCACTGCATGCGCATTCTTGGCATCCATTGTCGGTTGTTGTGTAGTCGCCTAAAAAATACTGTTTTGAACTTTCGCAACTTGTTTTACATGCATCGGATGTAGGTGGATTTTCTGAAGGACAAGCACCACAAGCACATTGCATGCAACCGTATTCATCATTAATATATTTTTCTAAAAAATAGGGTGTGCTTTCATTGTGTTGGCAGATGTCTTCACAAAGGTTCATCGCAGGAGGTTCGTCACATCTTACTTTGAATGATGCATAGTCTTCTTGCCTTAACTTCGGAAGTTCGGCGATAAATTCATCTTTTGCTTTACTGTTAACGATAATGTTTTTGTACCAATAGTTCACTTTATGCGTCTTAAATGGGGCATCATACTTGTCTGAACCTTCAATAAAAAATTCTATTTCTGTTTTGTCTTTGGGATACATCCAATTAAATCTTGGAAGGTAAAAAACAATCGAAGTCTCTCCATAGAATGGTATTGCTATATTTGTGACTTTAAATGGGAAAGGGACCCCATCTTGCAATACTGTAATTTTTGCATTCTCAAATGATGTGTTTTGACAACTAAAACTAAATCGATCGCTTTGAAATAAAGCAGAGGAGAAGTATCCTGGAGGTGGCCACGCGACACATTCTGGTGTTTTGGGCCGTGGAGGGATGGGCTCCAATTTTGAGGGAACCCACCATATCGCACATGAAGCAGATGACCCGTTGGTCGCGTAACATCCTGTCCCAATCTCTTTCACTCGATTCGCAAGCAGCGCTCTTCGATGTCCGACTTCTTCGTTGAACGCGCTAGAATCATTGATGAGACCTAGAACTGCATACATTATCGAATATCCCATGTTGAGCGCTGAATTTTTTGCCCCCTCAGCTGCTTCTTCAGAATAGCATCGATAGGTGCTCAATATGTCATGGGACAAAGCGCCCAATTTAGTCATGACCTCTGCGGCCTTCAATGATTTTCTCGATAAATCAAGATTATTTGTCACCGTTGGAAGTCCAACCAATCGCCTGCAGATATTGACTTGTTTGGTCATGAACTCATGAAGGGGTGGATTGGGTGTAAAATCTTCGATGCATGAATTGGGATCACCTGCAATACTAGAACTTTTAAAATCACCTATATCAAAAAAGCAATGTGTGGTTTCTATGACTGTTTGCGCATCGCCTGTGTCTATGGGTTGAGTATCCAAACAAAAATCAGAGAGGGAAGAACTGCTTTCTTCTATTTCGTTGTGAATTTTTTCGATGTGATCTACGGCGCATGCTTGGATAAAATTAGAGCCACTAAGAATTAAACAAAAATAGATGTTTAAACTCAAAAATTTGATTTTATTCATAGCGCCTCCCCCTAGACCCTTGATGAAAAACAATAATTCTTAATGATATATTAACATACGAAGGGAATTCGTGCCGTCAGAAATCGGGAAATCGAGCCGGGCATTGTACATCGCCATATATCTTCAGGGATGTCGCGAATCAGGCAGAGGACGACGAAGCACACGGTAGTGACTCGAACAAAACATCTATCCATCTCAAAACAAAGAACGTTTCTCGACGAACTAAAAACACCAATACAAAATAAGCTTTCATCCTATTGCTGAACGAAATAAGTGCAAATGATAATTGGGCCAGCGGGCCGGCGGTGATCTAAAAAATAAAGAAGTGAATACCTAGGGTCTGTCGTCAAACTATCTTTGGGACCATTTTGCGCCTTTTTTAGTACAGCTTCATCGCTCGGGGTTCGATATATCGCACATGTCATCTCGCCCTCGGTCTTCGCAGTACAAAAAAAATCTCGAAAATGGTCCCAAAGATAGTTTGACGACAGCCCCTAGTACCATTCATTTCTGCACAACTCCTGCGTAACTTTGCCGATACACCGCGCACAATGGGATATACCAAAGTCGAGCGGTTCTTCGCATCCGTATCAAATCACAGTGAAAATCCGTTTAGCACGGTTCAGGATGTGCGGCGGGATGTGGTATGTACGCGGGATTGCGTTGATGTGAACAATCCCGGTAATTCTGGGCGAATTCCGCCGAATGCCCACCGTTTGATGGCGAATCCAGTGCTCAAAGAGTTCGTCGTCTCGGCAATCACAACGACTGTATTACATCCTTTTTTTGGTTCTTTAAGCATCGCACAAGCAGGATTTAAGTGGACGTCAGCCTCGAATATGACCTTGCGAGGCAGCCCTATCAACGCATGGCGCAGCGGATGCAAATGGGGCATGCAAGATGTCTTTCGTGCAGGCATTCAGCATGCGGTTAACCATCGGGGTGTGGCGGTCGACTTAACCGCATCATTGTGTGTCTCTTTTGTTTTTTCACCGTTAGAAAATGTGCGTCAGCGACAAATTATTAACCCACAGAATAAAAACATATTTGTTGCAGCGGGTGCCCTCTATCATGAACTGGGTATTAAACGTTTTTTCTACGGTGCGAGTACCTCTGCGATGCTTCAATGTACCAGCACGGCTTTGCGTGTGTTGTCTAAGCAGGACACAAGCAATGCGGACAGTAAAATATCAGAGACACAGAAAAATATTTTGATCCTGGGGATCAGTGGGATTTCAGGTGTTCTCGGAATGACAAAAGCCATTGGACAAACCAACGGCACAGCCCTGCGAACGTCGTTGAACTTTTTATGGGCATCCTCTAAAAAAGATCCAAAAATCGCGGCATCACTGTTTCTGCTTTCTACCGGATTTAATATCGCCACTATCCAGGTTTATATGAATCTTAGTGGAATGTATGTGCAAGCTGTTGCAGCGGCAAATCATTGACGAATGGTCTCGGGTATTACGATGACTTGTTCTTGGCTTTCGACTTTTTCACCTTTGGCATAGGCAATGCATTTTCGGTGATCCGAATGAGCGAGCAAAGCCACGCGTGATCTTCAAGATGGCTGTTATCGATCAGCATGGATGGCTTGGCACCGGGGTAGGGCGGTGCTTCTTTGTAATTGCCAGCGACGAATGTTTTTCCTGGTGATGTTACTTTGATGAAGATCTGATCGTCACAAATAAGTGCAACCACTTTGTTGTTGCAGTACAAGGCGTATTCACCAAACATTTTTTGTGCGCGAATGGTGGGCACTGATTGCAACTGGTCGATCACGTAATCAACAAAGCTTTGAGATGTGGCCATGGATTCAAGATATGTTTATTGCGGGTTGATGTCATCCTCGGACATATCATCGTGGTGCGTGTTCACGACGCGATTTTCGCGCATTTTTTACGCTATCACGATATCGGATGGGACCACGGAGTTCATGTTGTTCGTAATGCGTGAAGTTCCATGGATGTGGAGGAATTTCTTCGTGCGATGGCTGGAGGGATAGGCTGCTAAGTGGATTTAGCAGCGGGGCGTATAGATCAGGATCCGCATGGCTGATGGAAAAACCACCAAGCAATGTGCTGAGTTGAGCTCCACAGCGATTAGATTCGATTTTACGTTGTTCTCGTGCCACCCAGATGGCTGCAGTGCGGGTGATCGGGTCCTCTATTGCGGCAACCCGATGATTGGTTTTGCCCAGCGTGAGGCAGAGCGTGGGTTGCATGGAAAGATAGATTTCGCTGAATTTTCTGAGCTGTCTGTGCAAGACAGTCGAAGGTGATTTGTGTTTGAAGGCAATGCAAAAACGGGCGAGAGAGGGGCCATCAAATTTTTTGTATGGATAGGGTTCGCCATTGAAGGGTTTTGATTGGCGTATAAGAATATCTTTGCATGTTTGAAATCCCATCTCACGTACCTCACGTGCTTGATTTGCCGTGAGTGGTGTCATGGTGACGCTTCGTGATGGCTCAAGCATTTGATTCACGTGATCCTATTCCTGATACGGTGAGGTGTGACGCATGGGGATGCGACAGTGTGAAAATACACCCATCCTGAAAATATGGTTAAGTTATTTGTGGAGATGTATATTTTATGATCCGAGAAGCGACTGAAGCCGATTTTGAGCGCATTCATAGCATTGTGATGGCCCCAGAAACCAATCCATTTCTTTCGTTTGAGCCCATGGATTTGGAAGCCTTTCGACCCCTGTTTGCAGAAATTACCGCCCAGAGTCGTGTTTGGGTTTGGGAAGAAGAGGGCGACGTGGTGGGCGTCGTGCGGACATGCCGTGGTGTTCGCAGGACCGCGCATGTAATTTATTTGGGCACGCTTGCCGTTGATCCCGCATGGTCGGGCCGTGGTATCGGGCGACGTTTTATGAACGAACTTCTCATGCGCATTCGGACATGGGACGGTATTCGCCGTGTAGAACTTTCGGCAGAAGCGGATAATCCCCGTGCGCTGTCGTTTTATGAATCACTTGGGTTTCAACGCGAAGGCGTGATGCGCGGATGGTTTCGCCGTGCTTCGGATGATGTCGATATCGATGAAGTGATGATGGGGCTTTTATTGTACTAGACCGGTTCGTATTTAGAATCGAAATGCCAGAGAAGCACCGCCGCCGTTTTTCATGGGGATGGGTGTTATATTGATGTCTTCCCAGCTGAGTTTGCGCTTTTCCCATTCTTTTCGGGCTCGGATACTCTCCTGCATCTTGCTGTGTCCGGTGGTCGCAACGATTAAACCTGTAATGCCAACAACGCCACCGATGGCCATGACGGCGATGCCCACGGTTCTAATGGCGTCTTCATTGCTGGTTCCACCGTTACTTTCTTGGTTATCGGCGATGGAGGATGCAGCAATGGTGTATGTTGCACCTGTGATGGTCGCAGCGAGACCGCCGCCAAACATGATCCAACCTGCGATGACCTGGCCACGTCCGGCGATGCGTGGTGGCGAAGAAGTCCATGCGTTGTTTGGCATCGTGGATGCTGGGGTTTGCTCTGTTGGATTTGCAGTGGCAGTGCGTGGGGCGGTTAGCCCCACGGTGCATGCCGTGACAATGGCGAGGAATTGCGATGCAATGCGGGCTTGCAGGACCATGGGAACTCCTTGAAGAGTTTTGAAGTCATAACATGGTGAATTGAATGTGGATATACCTATGTATAATATAATTGCTATGAATTATTATTAATGAATGCATTAATACCGATTGCGAGCTTCGCGCAATGCAGTGAATACGCCTACCGGATCATCGCAATGTGTAAACGTACGCAATGATGGCGTTTCCACGCGTAAGAAGGGGTTGGTCGCAAGTTCGGTGGCAAGGGTTGCGGGTACGGTGGGGATATTGTCCGATGGCAATTTCTCAATGCGATTTTGTATGGCGATATTTTCGGGATCAATACTGATGGCAAATCGGAGATTGCGTGCCGTATATTCGTGGCCGCAGTAGATGAGTGTTTCCGGTGGCAGTGCCGCGAGTTTTTGCAACGAGGCATGCATCATCGCGGGGGTGCCTTCAAACAATCGGCCGCAGCCCGCAAGAAATAGAGTATCACCTGTGAATGCCGCGTTTGCATCGGCGTTGTAATACGCGATGGCGCCGAGGGTGTGGCCTGGCACATCGCATATGGAAAACGTCATACCCGCCATCTCAATGATGTCACCTTCACCCACCTCGGTGGTGGCGCATGGCACGCGGTTGTGACGGTGATCGTAGAGGGAGCATACCACGGGAAGAGGTCCTAATCGATCGACGATCCCTTGAACACCACCCACGTGATCTGCGTGATGGTGGGTGATGAGGATCCCCGCAAGCGTACGTCCTGCATGCTCCAGCGCCTGAATGGCTTTGTCTGATTCAGAAGGATCTACCAGCAATGCGTCGTTGCGATCTGGCATGGAAAGGAGCCAGCAGTAGTTGTCGGTAAGCATGGGGATGGGTTGAATCATGAGCCATGAACCTCGAAAAAATATTGCATGATAAAACCCGATCCACGGTTAATCAACTTGCAAGAGAACTCATATTCTCATTTGCTTTGAAAGTGAGCGCACATACGGGGTGGTCTAGGTAAGGACCGTGTTCACGAAGGAACTGTCCGACGCGTGCATATTCATCGGGTGTGGTATCGCGCTCAAGAAAAAAATCGACAAGGTCTTTGGGTGCATTTCTTACGTCGATGGTGGCTGGCAACTCGGTGCTGACGTAGCTTACGCCCAATCCAGTGAGTGCCTGTGCAATGTTCTCAGCGGTGAGTGAGTATTGCTGTGTTTTTGCATCCCCAAATCGTTGTTGGATCTCATGGATCCCACGCTCAGTTTGATGAAATACCCAACATTGGCCGCCTGGTTTTAACATCGCGCGTGCACGTTGAAGCTGTTTTTCTCTGTCTTTCATGTAGTAAAGGCTATGTGCAAAAACGATAAGGTCGAATGATGATCCAGATTCGAAGCCTTCAAAACCCGATTGAATGATTTCTGCGCGTGCATCTTCGGCAAATCGTTGTTTGAGTTCGTCAAAATGGCTGGCGTAGGGCTCTAGGGCAACGTAATGTTGCATTTCGGGTAAATGAACAAGCCATTCACGGTCAAAACTTCCGTCCCCCGCACCGACGCTGAGAACGCGTTGGATCTTATTTCTCGAAGTGAGGGGTTGTTCGGCGACCCACGCCAAACATGCTTTCCACTCGGTGCTTCTGCGACAGAACTCTAAAAAAACTTTTCCGTAGTCCATATTCTCTCCCCTTTTGCTCACACAGGAAATTAAGCTTGGAGGATGCTACATTGAAGGGGCAGGAATGAAAATAAATATTTCTTTTTATCTCGATTTTTTGGGCTTCTTTTCTTTGGGTACAGGCAACGCATCTGAAGTGATGTGAATGAGTAAGCAAAGCCATGTTGTCGCAATACAATGCGTATTCACCAAACATCTTTTTTGCATGGATAGTTGGCACCGATTTGAGTTGGTCCAAGATGTAGTCAACAAAACTTTGGGATGTGGCCATATACTACTATACGCATGTGGACTAAACATGAAAACGACCATCGTACATAAGAAGGGATTGCCACGGTGTTACAAAAGTGCAGGTTGACGCAATCGCAGGGCATTGCCAATCACCGATACCGAGCTGAAGCTCATTGCGGCAGCCGCAATGACGGGGGATAAGAGTATTCCAAAAAATGGGTAGAGTACGCCAGCCGCAATCGACACACCCATCATGTTATAGAAAAATGCGAAAAATAAGTTTTGTTTGATATTTCGCATGGTTCTTTGAGACAGGCGACGCGCATGGATGATGCCCATGAGATCGCCTTTGATGAGTGTGATGCTTGCACTTTCCATGGCGACGTCTGTACCAGTGCCCATGGCAATACCTACCTGTGCTTGAGCGAGCGCAGGTGCATCGTTGATCCCATCGCCGGCCATGGCAACGATACTCCCATTCGATTGCAATTGCTTGATTGTGTTTGTCTTTTGATTCGGAAGAATTTCGGCCATGACGCTATTTATGCCAAGTTTTTTTGCAACCGCCAAAGCCGTGGTTTTGCTATCGCCGGTCATCATGACAAGATGAATGCCATCCTGCTGTAATATGCGTATGGCTTTTAATGTGCTTTCTTTGATGGGATCTGCCACGGCAAGAAGGCCCGTACATTTTCCATCAATGGCACAAAACACCACTGTTTCTCCGTTGATGCGAAGATCTTCCGCACGTGCGTCCAAGTGTAATGTCTTTATGCCAAGCCTTTCCATGAAGGTACGATTTCCAAGTGCAACTTCGTGACCATCGACCCGACCCTTCACGCCTTCACCTGTTGTGGAATCAAACTCATCCGCCTTGTTCACTGCAATGCCTAACTCATCGGCGCCTCTTACAATAGCCATCGCAAGAGGGTGCTCACTACCGCGTTCAAGCGTGGCTGCAAGACGTAGAAGCGTGTTCTCGTCGATGCCTGTTTCTGCAATGACACTGACGAGTTTTGGCTTTCCTTCTGTGAGTGTGCCCGTTTTGTCCATGACAAGTGTATCTACCTTGCGCATCATTTCGATGGCTTCGGCATTTTTGAAAAGAACACCCATCGAGGCTCCATTGCCCGTCGCGACCATAATAGATATTGGTGTGGCGAGTCCTAGAGCACATGGACAGGCGATGATGAGCACAGCGATTGCATTGATGAGGGCATGTGCCATACGCGGCTCAGGTCCAAGGATCGCCCAGATCACGAAAGTTCCTATCGCGATGAGAATAACAATTGGAACGAAGTACCCAGCCACACTATCTGCGAGTTTTTGGATGGGTGCGCGACTGCGTTGTGCCTCTGCGACCATCGCAATGATCCGTGAGAGCAATGTTTCGGAACCAATTTTTTCGGCTCGCATGATCAAACTACCGGTGCCGTTGATTGTTGCCCCGATAACGATCTCGCCAGGTTGTTTGTGAACCGGTATGGGTTCGCCCGTTACCATGGATTCGTCGATATGGCTTGCACCTTCGAGAATAGAACCATCGACGGGTATTTTCTCACCTGGCCGTACCCTAAGGCGGTCGCCGACCACGATGACATCGAGTGACACATCTTCTTCCGAACTATCATCTTTGATTCGACGTGCGGTTTTTGCAGCCAGACCGAGGAGTTTTTTGACCGCGGTGTTGGTTGCATTGCGTGCGTTCAGTTCTAGCACTTGCCCAAGAAGTATGAGAGTGACAATCATTCCGCCAGATTCAAAGTAAACATCAATTTTTCCACCCATGCCTCGAAATGAAACAGGAAATAGATCTGGTAGAAGTGTTGCGACGAGGCTGTATACATAAGTCACGGATACACCGAGTCCGATCAGTGTAAACATATTGAGGTATTTGTTTTTTAGCGATTGGATGGCACGCACATAGAATGGCCAAGCTGCCCAGGTACAAATTGGCGTTGCGAGAAGAAGTTCGAGCATCGTACGCGTAGACATCGACAGCATACTTGAAATGGGATGCCCAGGAAGCATATCTCCCATGGAAATCACAAAAAGTGGAATACTCAGGATTGCTGATAACCAAAACCGACGTTTCATGGCATGAAGTTCGTGATTTTCATCTTCGACATTTGCGTGCGCCACCTGTGGCTCTAGCGACATTCCGCAAATAGGGCAGGGTCCTCGTGCGTTGCGGATGACCTCAGGGTGCATGGGGCAGGTGTATCTTTCTTTCATCGTTCAAAACCTTTTTAAAATTGCTTATGGACTATAATTCCATGACCATGGAATGTCATAGTGCTGAAGAAGAGTGGTAGGGTGGCTTATTGCAGCTATCGTACTCTTTCTTCTGCTGCATCCAAGGAATATATCATGAACAAAACACTTTTTATTCTTAATGATCCTCCTTACGATTCAGACCGAAGTTACAACGCACTTCGGCTTGCAGGCGTCCTCACAAAGCGCGAAGGACAAGATATTAAACTTTTCCTGATAGGTGGCGCCGCAAGTTGCGCCAGGGCGAATCAAAAACTTCCACAAGGTCACTACAATATTGAAATTATGTTGCATGGGGTGATTCGTCGTCATGCAGAAGTGGGTGTATGCGAAACATGTATGGAGGCACGCGGGATCGCAGATCATGATCTCGTCGAAGGCGCCAAGCGCAGTACGCTTGAGCAACTCACCGATTGGACCGTGTGGGCGGATAAGGTATTGGTGTTTTAGTCGTGTTTACTCACCAAAGCGCACGCCGACATAAAGCATTGCAATAAGATTATTCAGGATTTCATCATTGTTTTCTTTTTTAAGGTCGTTGAATCGGTAAATAAATGCAGGACCGACGGCAACAGGTCCAAGGATAAGATTAAGCCCTGCAGTGGCATCGTAGGTGAATCGATTTTCATTCTCATCGCTAATGTCTGTTTTGAACGTGATGTTCGTAAATCCAACATGGCTGGTAACGTAGGGTTCCAAGAGGCCCAGTGGGATCGCCAATTTTAATCCGAACATAACAGGAATCGATGAAATTTCTACGTCGATTGTGTCATTGTCGTCTTTGGCATAATCGAAACCCACTTGGATATCAGGTCCAAACCTGACCACACCAAGCTCTGCAAGCCAAGCAATGTTAAGTGCAACGCTGCCGCCTTGGGGCGTGATATCCTCATCAAGGTCCACAACGCGCAGGTATCCACCTGAAAGACCGATATCAAATCGGGCAAAGGCAACGGAGCTGCTCAACATGGTCGTAAGAAGAATTGCTACATATAATGATTTCATAATTAATAACCTCGTGTACGTAAATTTGTTACAACGATGTATAAATAACAAAATCGCTTGACCTAAGATAGTTTTAATAGTCATCGCGTTGGCTATTAAAGTGTCTCATGCCTCTTTTGACTTGAATAACGATACATATCCTCAAGTTCCCACGTGTAAGGCCGTTTTTCTTTTTTGCGAAATGTGTTATAAAACACGTCGATTGTTCCAACGGCATTTGTCGCCATATGGTTCTTTCGAGTGAGCTACTCTGGACTCCCAGTCAAACATTCTCACTTAAATAAACTGATATAACGGGAGGGAAATTTGTGATGAAAAAAATAAAAGTTGCGCTTATTGGTATGGGCAACTGTGCGAAATCCCTGGTTGAGGGCGTGCAGTATTACAATGAAAACCCAGGTGATGACGTGGGCCTCATGTATCCTTCGATTGGTGGGTACACAGCGCACGATATCGAATTTGTCTGCGGGTTTGATGTTGATGTACGCAAAGTCAACAAACCCTTTGCAGAAGCACTGCGTGCATTGCCCAATTGCGCAATGCATCACGTCGAAGCGATCACGACCGGTGAAAAACATAGCAGCATTGTCAAAGATGCTTTTGTTTATGCAGGCCCAACCCTTGATGGTGTTGCGTCCTACATGAATGACTTTCCCGAAGAAGTTTCTTTCAGGACAGGATCTGCATCTGCTTTGACGTCTCAAGAAGTCGTTGCTGTTTTAAAGAAACATCATGTCGATGTTTTGGTGAACTATCTGCCGGTGGGTTCTGAAGAAGCAACTCGATTTTATCTCGATGCGGCCATTGTGGCCGGTGTGCATTTTATCAATTGCATTCCCACATTAATCTCCACCCATGATGCTATGCGTGTTGAACAACGGTTTATCGATGCGGGACTTACCATTGTGGGTTCTGATATGCGTTCTGCATGGGGTGCCTCCCGGCTCTCGGAAGTATTGCAGGGCGCCATGCTCGATTCGGGATTGCAAGTCACACAGCACATTCAGATGAACATGGCTGCGGGTTCAACCCAAGGCCAAGAAAATATAAGAACGGGCCGAACTGCCAATACGGATTTTTTGAACATGGCCAAGCCCGAAAGGCTTCAGTCAAAACATGTTTCCAAAGAAAACGTCTTGAAGGGACAAAACACCGTACGTGATGCAAGCACCGCAGGCATGACACTCTATGCGGGCCCATCGCTTACCGTGCAACAAAAGCCAGGTGGACGCTACGTGGGCTCTGATAACAAAATTGCGAATCTCGATATTGTGGCCTACGGCTTTGCCGGTGCTCGCTACGAGTTTTCGGCACGTTTGTCGGTGCAAGATTCTCCCAATTCGGGTGGTGTGGTGGTTTCAGCCATTCGCTTTTGCAAAGTGGCTTCCGAGCTCGGCATTGTTGGGTATTTGCGCGGCGCATCGGCTTGGACCCAAAAAACACCGCCGGTACAAATGACCACATCCGATGCGAAGTTTGAATGTGATGCGTTGGCACGTCGTGAACTTACAAACATGACGCGCGGACAGCTTAAAGAAAATCGACCGATTGCTGAAGCATTGCCGTATTCTATTCAAGGCAACGTGCTCGATTACGTGTAACGCCACGTTTTATTACTAATAAACTCGAATTGAGCAGGTTTCTCTTGTCGGGGCGGTTCGTGAACCGCCCGATAAAACTTTGATTCAAAGGCCGCAGGGGCGCTTCGCGAAGCGCCCCTACCTATGAAAATAATTGGCACCGTGCATCATATTGGGCTGAAGTAGGAGCCACCCATGACACTCTTTGAATCAACATCTTTAGGGAAACTCAAACTTGCCAATCGCATTGTCATGGCGCCCCTGACACGTTGTCGCGCAACGAATAATATTCCCAATGATCTCATGGAAAAATATTATGCCCAGCGCGCAACGGCAGGACTTATTATTACCGAAGGGACATCACCTTCACCCAATGGCGCGGGTTATGCACGGATCCCAGGACTTTTTAATACGGCGCAAACAGTCGGTTGGAAAAAGGTGACCGATGCGGTTCATGCACAGGGTGGTAAAATATTTTTGCAAATCATGCACACGGGTCGTGCGTCCCATCCTGCCAACATGGCGCAGGGTGCAAAAATCCTTGCACCATCACCCATCGCATTGTCCGGAAAAATATGGACAGACGCGCAAGGGCTGCAGCCTTATCCTGTGCCTGCTGAAATGACAGAAGAAGAAATCAAAAATACCATTGATGAATATGTGACATGTGCTGGACTTGCCATGGAAGCAGGTTTTGATGGTATCGAATTGCATTCTGCCAACGGCTATTTGATGGAACAATTTTTAAACCCAGCAACGAATCAACGCAATGATATTTACGGAGGCACAGCACAAAATCGTATGCGTTTTGTGCTTGAGATCGCGCAACAATGCGCTGACAAAATTGGGGCGGAACGTGTGGGGATTCGTATCTCGCCCTATGGCGTTTTTAATGACACAGGCGCCTTTGAAGGCATCGATGCATTTTATGCAGAATTGAGTGAGAAACTCTCAGCACTTGGGCTCGTATACATCCATATTGTCGATCACAGTGCCAGGGGAGCTCCTATTGTGAGCCCTGAGGTGAAAGCGATCATACGTAAAAACTTTAAAGGAACGTATATTCTTTCAGGAAATTACGATGCACGATCTGCGGAAATGGATCTTGCAAATGGCAAAGGCGATCTGGTGGCTTTCGGAAGACCTTTTATTGCCAATCCCAATTTGGTTGCGAAAATGAAAAATAATATTGCACTCACTGAGCCCGATCCCAGTACCTTTTATTCGCAAGGCGAAAAAGGCTACAGCGACTATCCTGAATGACGAACATCGATTAAAAGACAACGATGTCACTATTCGGTAATATTTTGTGGATGATTTTTGGCGGGTTGCTCTCAGCCCTTGGGTATTGGATCGCAGGCTTGCTTTTGTGCTGCACCATCATAGGCATTCCCTTTGGAATACAAGCACTGCGCATGGGGCTTGCGATCCTTACGCCGTTTGGCAAACGCATCGAAAAGGATCCCGATCATCAAGGTTTTCTTGCATTGGTCTTTGATGTGATTTGGCTTGTGTTTTTTGGATGGGAAGTTGCTTTGGCTCACATCGCGTCTGCATTGGTGTGCGCAATAACTATTATAGGGATCCCATTTGCCGTACAGCACCTCAAGCTGGTGCCTGTGGCGTTGATGCCATTTATGATGCATTTGGAAGACTAGACCGTCGCGAATAAAGCACCAGCATTGCGGCGATACCTATCACACCCACGATCAATGTGACGGGTAGGGTATCGGGTTGAAACGCAGCATTCACGATCAATCGTCGTTCACCCGCAATGGCGTCTGCGGGAATATCCACACGAAGTCGAAAAACAAAAACAGAAAAAATTTGCGATGCAATGGCCCAGAACACAAAGCGCATGCTGATTGCATAACAATAGGCCATGATTGCAGAAGCAATGCACGTTAAAGATAAGATCGCAGGCCACAGGGGTGGGATCCATGCGATGAGCGATTGGGCGACTCCGCTGTTGATGGGACCTTGGGTCATGGCGCCACGGGCTGCAATGATACCGAGTGCCATCATGGTGGTCATTACAATGCTGATCAGTGGCATACCAACCAACATCATCATGATACGGCGACGTACAGGCCGTTTTAGAAATACATCGGCGGCAGAACGCGCAACATCGTGAGGTTGCCCAAGTGCATGAATCGCGCGTTGTTCTATGTTGCATCTGTCGGATGAATTGTTTTCGCACGCGCTTTCAAAGTGGTCGCGTAATTCGTACACAAGACGATCAATGTAAGATCTCGGCAAGTGATAACGTACCAATGCACTTCGAAATTCATGCTCCCATGACTGAAACATTTTCTCCTCCTTTTAAAATATTTCCAACAGCGGTTGTGATTGTTTGCCAACCTGATGCCATGCGTTTGAGCTGTGTCCTACCCTTTGCGGTGGTGCGGTAGTATCGACGCAGGCGGCCGTTAACACGGTCTTCACGTGCTTTAAGTAACCCGCGTTGTTCTAAATCGTGGAGGAGGGGATACACAGTACCTTCGCTGAAGCGAAGTACATCACCCCCTGTGGTGTGCAAATGTTGCATGAGCTCGTAACCATACAACTCGTGACGCGAAAGAAGTGTGAGCACCAAAAGCTCGGGAACACCTTGGATGAATGGGGTGTGGGTCGTTATCATTTTGGAGTGATGCCTCGGATATCGAGGTATGTCAAATTTTCGGTTGCGGTGAGAGATGCAGCCTCGTTATTTCCGCTCCGACAAAAAGAATGACGGCTGAGTAATAGACCCACGTCAATAAAACGACGAGTGAACCGGCCGCACCATAGGACGATCCCACAGCACTTCGACCGAGATACAATCCTATGAGTGTTTTACCGATTGAAAATAGGATAGAGGTGGCGCAGCCTCCCCATAGGGCACTTGTCCATCCAATTTTTACATCCGGAAAATATTTAAATAAAACAGTAAAAAGTGCGGCAAATACGGCAATGCTCACACCAAAGTTCAAGATTTCCCAGTGCTGTCCTTCCCGTGAAAAAAAGAAAGCAATCACCGAACTTGCAAGCAAAGAAACCAACGCCAAAAATCCTAAAGTAAGCACGATGCCCATCGAGAGCAATCTTTTTTGAAACCAACCCCAAGCACGCGAGGTGCTTGGGGAGGTGGCTTCTAAAATGACATTCAATGAGGATTGAAGCTGCACAAAAACACCCCCGGCTGTAAAAATGAGAAACAAGATACTTAGAATACCTGCGATAGTGCTCGCCTCAATTTCATCGTGGGAACTTTGAATGATCGCATCGATAGCAACAGCCGCCTGATCGCCCAACAGGTTGTGTATTTGGTTCACCAATTGGGCTTCTGCGTCTTTCCCAAGAAGACTCGCGAAAGAGAGTGTGATCACGAGTAAGGGCGCCAGTGACAGCGTGGTGTAAAATGCCAAGGCTGCTGCCAAGGTGAGTACGTCGTGTTTATGAAAGTGTATCACCAATTGTGAAAATACTGTTTTCAGGGTGCTAAGACGATTGGTCATGTTTTACGTTTCCTTGTCCTCGAGAAATACTGGGGACATGCTCGGGCGTGTCATCATTTAGCCAACACGCACCATTTGGTCTCTTTTTTCGCCTCACTTTGTCGCTCGGCGCTCAACATATAGAACATATTATCTCGGCCTCGCTCCTCGTGAGCCCAAAAAATACCCTCAAATGGCACTGTTTTGGTAAATGATGACACGCCCTGCTTTACCGCGTCATAAACCAAACAATAAAAGAAAAGCATGGGCATAAAACGGATTGAGGTCTATCTATGCTTCTGCAATAAACAAGCGATGAAGGTTAGAAGGCGTATAGAATTTATGCCATGATAGCATCCTGGCAGCGCTTTTGTTTTATTATGCTCTTGGGCTTGTGCGCATGTGATAAAAGCTCATCGGATACGCAGACCCCCAGAAGCGACGATGGTATTTGCGAAGTCAGCGAAGATGACAATCGTACCATTACCATCCACTGTCCGAACAGCGAAGTTCAATTTCAATACCCCAACGCCTTTCCCACCGCGACGGATCTGACCATTACCCCCGATCCTCTTCGCGCAGCGCCGGATACTGCACATGCCATGCAACCACCGCCGATGGAAATGACGATACGGTCACCGTCACTTACAAACTTTTAACGGGCACTGCGGGCATGGAAAGCGACACAGGTGTATTCGAGCATGTAACGGATGCTCTGAGACTGTCCGGCCAAGGGGGCGAATATCTGATGTGCGAAGCACAGCTCGACGATGGGAACGGTGGTGTCACTTTGGCTCATCACGGCATCGTTCTCAATTATCCACCCAAAAGCCTCGTGATGACGACATCGACTCACGGAGATGTGCTGCACACAAGCGAGCCCACGTGCACGGCAACGGCTACCGACCAAGACAACGACGAACTCAGCTACAGCTATACGTGGTTAGACGACGACGATAACATTGTGGGAACGGGATCTACATACACAACAGATCAACAAGAAATCATCACGCGTGAGCTCCTGAATTTGACGTGCCGAGTTTCCGTGAACGATGGTGCACAAATTGTGGTGCAATCCGAATACGTGGGGGGATTGGCCGGATCCGACCGTGGAATTACGGGAGAGCAAGGCTCAGGCCAAGAGGGTAATTATAAAATTTTAGGTTTCAGTGCTTATCCGACGGAAACCATCGCCATCGATGCCATCGGCGCTTTCGACGCACGCCAAACGGGAATTCATTACGGATACACCATGGACGTGGTCATTTATAAAAACGATATCAAGATCGAGACGGTACACGTTGGTCGAGACAGTCCGTTGATTGCGGGGTATCGCTACGCATTGCTCGATGCACCCCTTACATTTGCATCTACAGATAAGCTCACCATTTTGGGTGGTTTTTCGGGTCCTGCATGGGCAGCATCGGAAACCGGGATTTCATTTAACAACAAGCTTACCAACATCACGGCAGAGACCGGGGATTTCCCCCAAGGTTCGGGATTTCCCATGCCCGAGGCGCCCATCGGCAATGCTTCTCAAATGAATTTGCATAGCTATCTCAGCACGAATTTTTTATTTTGATTGGTGGTGACGGACATTTTGGCGAGATAGGGCAAATGCTTTGATATGAGATGCAATGGCCCTGGATATACGGGGGACATGCTACTTTACCGCGTCATTAGCCACACGATAAAATAGAATCATGCCCATCGAAAAAATTAATTGCGCCGAAAAATTTGCGTTGTTTCAAGAATATTGGACGCCCAAAATCGTGGGCGAACTCAATGACGCGCATATCAAATTCGCCAAAATGAAAGGTGAATTTACCTGGCATCACCACGACAACGAAGATGAGTTGTTTTTTGTGATCAAAGGCACGCTTACCATCAAGCTGCGTGACAAAGATCTGTCTCTTGGTGAGGGTGATTTTTGTATTATCCCAAAAGGCGTTGAGCACCTTCCTGTCGCCGATGAAGAAGTGCATGTCATGCTGATAGAACCCAAATCAACGCGCAATACGGGCAATGTTGCGAACGAGAAAACGGTGGAGAAGCTTGATTGGATTTAGGTCGCATTACAGCGGTACTCGAAGATATGATGTGGTCAATATGTTTGCATTGGGCCCGTTTTGTTTCAGATCCGATGATATCGTTTGGGTCCTTAATGATATTGTAAGAGACTGTCTCAATTCATTGGTACAGGAGAATAAAGTAGTTATATTTTATTCTGATGCCAAAGGTCGTGAAAAGTGTCGCTGGTCTCGAAACGCCTCAGCAGCCACAAGAGGATCAGGGTATTTCGCAGCCAGCGCGTGGTATGCCCACAAACAGAGGCGACGGATTTGATCGTGAATTTGAGCCCAGTGGAGAGCTTCCATCGTCGCGGCTGGTTGCTGCTGCAGAGAAGCAAGCACGGCGAGTCTCCACAGCGCCAGTAGTACCGGAATTACCACAAGAACTCGCTAAAAAGGTAAGTTCGGTTCCTACTGATAGCTCTAAAATGCGTGCGCTCATTGAGCCAGCAGACCTCACCGATCCAGTGCGATTTCAGAAGGTACTTAACGGCATCCTCAGCGATAAGGCGAGTGCAATCCCGGCGGGGCAAAGTGTTGAGACGGCTTCAGTTAAAGCTGCCATCGCGGTGGAGGCGATGCATGAGCTTCTTCGGGCGCCATTGGTCGAAGAGAGAATAGCCAATAACCCGACACTTTTGTTTTGGCGGGAACAGGCAGCCGTCGACATTCTCAACGTACTTCGTGATCTTAAGGATCCTCCTGAGGATTTTCCACACAAGAAACCATTGCCAACCAGATATCCATGGATGGGTACGCATCGCGCATTAGAAAATGCGAATCGCTTCTTGACAGCGGTATTCAGCTCACCATCAACCACGGACTTTCGACCGTCGGATGTAACTTTCGTCCCCATGAATGCGGCGGACGGGATGAAGCAACAGCAGGCTGTTGTAAAACGCCTGACAGAGGCTCCTCTTGCGGAATACTCTCGACTGAGCGCGATTCTCAAAAAGGATCAAAATGCACCGTTTGAAGAGGTCTTTATCGGTGGCGTGGCAGTGCTGCTGGGAGCTCTGGGGAGTGAGGACGTTGTAAATTTTGCGCGACAGGATCCAGCATTTGCACGCCTTCATCAACGGGCATGGACAGTTCTACAAGATGCGAAGAACAACGGATGTCCCTATATGGACACTCTGTTGGCGTTTAACGAGGCCGTTTCGGCTTTGGATATCATGCAGCGAGCAGTTTCCAAGGGTTCTTCAGAACTCGTACCCGAACCACTTTATCACGCGTTTCGCTATGGCTATCATGAGCACCAACTCATTTCTGGGATACCAGAACATTTAATCCTACCCTTAGCAGCCCCTGTTGGCGCAACCGATCTTCTTAAGCTTTGTGGCATTCCCATCGGCGTTGTTGGAATTCATCCCGAGATAACACGCGTCGATGCGCATGTGCAGACGTCACGGGAATTCTGGCTCCACGACATTAATCATGCACGCCGGATGTTTGCCTTTAAGCAAGAAGAGTTTGAGGCGCTCAAGGAAGCGAAAATTAAGCAGGCAGTCACCGATGAGGAGAAGGTGGCGGCGCAAAGCTATTCGTTTGATGCCTTCGTCCAGGGATCTGCGGAATTTGTTGAGAGATCTATTTTGCCGCTGATTGACACGAATCGATCTCTTCAGCTTTCACCCGATGAAATTGCTGAGCGGCGCCTCATAAAGATGATCTTCTTCGAGATATTGCATGAAGATGCACTGGCGCCAACACAGCGTGCGATTTGTGAGGCGATGCTTCGACCTCCTGGTGCTCCCAGTCCTTTCGAGCATCGCAGTGATGACCAACGTAAAGTAACCTACTACATGCAAGCTGGCGCTGCGATAGCGCCATTTGTGGTTACGAAGTTGGGAGGTGCTTTTTACGATGAACCAGGGGATCGTAAAGCCTATATCGTTCCAATGAGTCACAGAACACCGGAAGCGGTTGTGCGGGCGATGAACAGAATCGCTAAGCACTTCGGGGTGGAAAGTCTGGAGGACTATGCTCGGGATCAAGGGGGTATGCCAGCTGCAGCACTTCTAGAGGCCCTTGCGGCTGCTAAGACGGCGGCTGAACTCAATATCGATGAAACAACAGTCGAGGTGGATGAAGAACAACTGGCAAAAGGCAAGGAGGATCCTGCTTATAAAAATCTAGGCACATCCATCTTCTCTGCCGCCGCCGGCCCTCCAGTGTCTGCTGCCGACGGTCCTCCTGAAAAACGCCTATTTTTCAAAAATTTATATGTTCGTGTTTTGGAGAAGTTAGCGAGCGAAGAGAGAGGCAGGAAAAGGGAAAAACCTGGAATCGGTGGCTGAGATCTGTGTTTTGAATCTTTTTTTAACAAATAGCGAAAGAAGACCAGCCTTATCCTGTCGAGATCTTTTCCAATGGCGCTACCGAAGTTCAACGCACAAAGTACGATTTGCCGGGTGAGGTGATGGAAAAAAAGGTGCAAAAAGAACCCCATCAGGAGACTTGTGTATCTCGTATGGCATCAGAATTAACAACACGGCGCGGCGAGCACCTTATCAAATCCTGGGACCTTTGGATTTAGTATGGCTTGATTTTGGTTATTATTGCCAAAAAAAGTATATCGTGGGCAATAGGATGGTATGAGCAGTTTTAAAATAATACCCGCAGAACGCAGTGACCAAAGAGTTCTGAAAAATTTGGGTGTGATCGTTGAAGGCCCAAACGCTGCAAGCGAAATTCCGAAGCCTGTGATGGATACCCTCAGGATCATCGCGACGAGAACTGAGGATTGGCACCAGCCCCAAACATTTCGTTTGGCATTGCCTCAAGCACCTGTTTCAGCGCGAATCATTCATCTGGATGACACCAAGGGTTGTTGTGAGGCGCTTTACAGCATTGCGGCTGAGAGATTGCGCAATAAGCCAGCAGATGCGCAGAACGTATTGCAGCAATTAAAGAAAATACATTCCAGCATGGAGGCTGCATCGTACGGGCAAATCTATACGGCCGTAAGCCGTGATGTTGCTTTACAATGGGCCACGTTGAGTGGACTTCCTAGAACAAAACCTGATTGGAATACGTCATACGCAAAATGCGAAGAGGCGATCAGTTTCGCCTTGAATAGTCCTTGGCCGGGAGTTGCTTAAAGAGGATGCCATGTTGACCTTGGTGAAAACGGAAACGGTCAAAAACCCCGATGGGAGCGAATGGCGTTGGGTACATGTTATTGGCGCGCAAGCGGCGAATGCTTTGGTTAAAAAGCAAACCAAAGGACGCGCCCGCGATGTTCGGATCATCGCAAACGCCAATGGTTTGACGGGGTGCTACGCACGAACCGATGCTGTTGGCTTTTTGTTGATTTCGAAAAAAGCGTTGATTGAAGAAGAAGAAAAAAAAGTCGCCCAAGAAGCGAAAAGAAGAGCAGATGATAAGGCGCGGTCGCAAAGACGAAAAAAACAGATGGAGGCGGAAGAAGCTCGCAGCAGTTTGCCGGGGCGCGTGGCAATCTTCTGCGACGGCGGTTGCGGCAGAAAGGTTGTATTGCGAAAGAGTAAGGTGTCGCCGGCACAGTATTATTTGTGCAATTCACGCGAAAGTGGTCGTGCGTGCGAAGACAAACTACCACCGCGTCACGAGGGTATGATGCGATATGTCACCATGAATGCAGCAGCGCATTTTTGGGGTTATACCGATAGGATCGCGGACCAAGAAGACAAGGAAGCCGTTATGCGTGCAAAGGCATTCCTGGCGCTGGGCCTTGCGAAGATCAACGCACAACTTCCAAACAAACTGACCCTTGTTTGATATTGTTCAATGCACAATGTCGATGCGGCGTGGTCTTTTTCTAAGAAATGAATAGAAATACATCAATTTTGCGCAACAATGCCCCAGCAAAGTGGGTAAGCTTTGCTCATCATGGCAAACCATAGAATAACGTACGAAACCGCGCTTCCTACACCCGTTCAAATCGCCAGCCAGTTAAGTGAAGGCATTGCTGCGTGTAAAACGTCAGTGAACCAAGATGCATCTCTGATTGGGCAAATCTGTGTGGATACCTTGGACGCGGTTTCTGAACGACGTGGAAAAATAGAAGGCTACACACCCAAGGGAACAGGCATCCCGAAGAGCTTTGGTCCTTTGCTGGGAAACGTCACGTATATCGCCCGTTACGCGCAGTGTGGGCATTATAAACTTAGCGACGAAAAAGTCGAAACCCGCATGCTTCATCTCGCGACCAAAGCGTTTATGAAAGAGATCAAAAAAGCAGACAAAAAGATGCATGCGATTGATTGCAAAATCAAAAGGCAATATGTCAAAGCAGCCGATTGTCCTTCAAAATACGATCACTACACGCAAAAAGTAGATGCGCTTCGATTACAAAAAGAAGGCTGGCAAGCCTATCGGGCTGCGTTTAACATGGGCACCGTGCCTTTGTGGCCTATAGAATCATCCGTTTGAATCGTCGAAATGCGATCGCTGCAATCACCATTGCAATACCACATAATAGAGAAGCGTGGGTCATGAAATACGTGGGCTCTCCACCGATGATGAGTATGTTCCGCAAAAGGCCCATGTATTGGCTTAATGGATTGAGATAGGCAAAAGGCTGGAAATAGATCGGCATGTTCTCAATGGGGAACATCAATCCCGACAACAGATACGACGGGAAGAGATAGATGAAACCGCCGAGCATGGCCTGTTGCTGATTTTGGGCGATGGTTGAGATCAACAGACCAATCGCCACTGTTGCGATGAGCATCAAGAGTGATGCAACAACCAACATGCTGATTGGCCCTCGGATGGGCAAATCAAAGGCAAAAACGGCGAAAGCCAAGACCAGAGGCATTTGGACACTTCCGATGAGAATAAACGGCACTGTTTTTCCTAGCATGAGATCCCAAGCATCCAGCGGGGCAGAGGTCAACGTTTCAAAAGTGCCTGTTTCTTTTTCGCGTGCAATCGCCATACTGGTGAGCAATATGGTGATAAGGCATACGAGCATGCTCAACACACCAGGAACCATAAACAGCGATGTTTTAAACGTTGGGTTGTAAAGGGCGCGTATCTCAAAACGAAGTTCCGAACCTTTTTGCAAATTCGGATGTTTAAAAACGTCCGTGGCAATTGTTTTGAGATACAATTCGATGGCCTGTGCCCGTGAATTATTTTGGGCATTGATGAGCACCTGGATTTCTCCATATCCCTGGGTGACATCGCGTTCAAGGCGTTGCGATGAGGCGACAAGAACCGCATCCGCTTCGCTAGAACGCACCCAATCGAAGGGATTGGAACCCGATGTTTTCGCAGGAATAAACCATTGTGTTCCTAAGGCCCGATTGTAAAAATCGTGCATGGCAAGATGGTTGGGTTTTGCCCATAAAGCGAGTCTTATATTTCTTGTTTCGCTTGAAAGTGCCAAACCAAAAACAATCAGTTGAACAATTGGCGCAAGAAATAAAACGAATCGCATACGTGGATCACGAAGAACCTGTACAATTTCTTTTTTGATAAACGCACGAAGAATAAGAAATCGTTTTTTCTTCATGGTTCCAAATCTTTCTTAAAACGTTTGAATGCAACGAATACAAAGAGTGTCATCAATGCGGCCATGGCCAAAAACGGCGTTCGCATTTGCCAAAGTGTTGAACCTTGTAAAAAACTTTGTCGTGAAATTTCCATGAACCATCGGGCGGGGAGAATCATCGTTAATGTTTGAAAAAATACGGGCATATTTTCCACAGGAAAAATGAATCCCGAAAGAAGCTGACTTGGCAATAAACCCGTGAGCATAGACATTTGCATGGCCAGCATTTGCTTGCGCGCGACCACGGAGATCATGATGCCTTGGGCAAGATAGGTGATAAGAAATAAAATGCATCCAAGCAAATAAACAAAGAGATTGCCTGCGAAAGGGATCTTAAAAATCAAGCGTGCGCAGTAATACACGATCATGACCGCAATCATGCAAAGGACCGCATAGGGTGCTATTTTCCCCATAATAATTTCGAGAGGCTTGATGGGAGTGCTTAGGAGAAGCTCCATGGAACCCGATTCCCATTCTCTGGCAACGGTCAACGAGGTGAGAAGAATTGCGATCATGGTCATGATGATGACCATCAGACCTGGTACGGTGAACCATTTTGAACTCAGTTCGGGATTAAAGAGATATCGGCTTTCAAGGTTCGGGACCAGGATAGGGGAGGGGCAAAAAATTTTAGCGTTGGCCATTTTTTGAATTTGACCCAAATAACTTAGGATAGAACCTGCAGATTGATTGTCGGCTGCATTGATGAGGATTTGAATTTCTCCCCCACGGCCAGAGAGAAGATCTTTTTCAAGTTGGGGAGGGATCACAATAATCGCTTTTGAACTTTCCGATTCAAGCTGCCGTGGCATGTTAGAGAAGCTAAAAAGGGGTTCTGCTTTGAAGTAATTTGAACTTGTCAGTGTTTCGATGAATTGCCTTGATGTTTGGGACTTGTCTTGATCAAGAAATGAAGTAGGGATGTTGGACTGATTGAACTCAATGGCAAAACCAAAAACGAAAACAACCACGAGTGGAAGCACCAAGGCCATGATCAACGTAAATTTGTCTCTTAAAATATGTGCGACTTCTTTTTTTGCGATGGCCAGTGCTCTGCGCACATTGAAACCGTTCATCTGTTTTTACCCTCCACGATGCGAATGAATACATCTTCAAGTGAAGGTTTAATCGAACGCACAGTCATCCAGGGTTCGATCCATGCACGATTGTTCTCTTCTGTTCCCGGGCTTTTCCATTCTGCGTGAAAACGAAGTCCATAGGGTTCAAAGAGTGTAAAAAATCCCGAGTTTTTAATTTTCTCAAGTTCTTCTTGTTGCAAGGGATATTTGGGCTCAAGTTCGACGAGGCCGCGTGGAAACATTTGGGCTTTGAGTGCTTCGGGTGAATCGAGCGCCACCAGCTCACCACTTCGCATCAAAGCGATCCGGCCACATTGCTCTGCTTCATCCATGTAGTGGGTGGTCACAAAAACCATTTTTCCGATGTCCGAAAGCTTGCGGATCAATTCCCAAAATCGTGATCGTGCCGCAGGGGAGACACCTGCCGTGGGTTCATCGAGGAAAAGTATGTCAGGATCATGCATCATGGAGGCTATCAAGGAAACTTGTTGTTTCTGTCCACCGGGGAGGTCCTTGACCATAATATTTAAAGGCCTGGACCAACCGATGAAATCAAGAAGTTCTTTTTTACGTGCAAGGATCCGCTTTTTGTTCATGGAACGAAGTTCTGCGGCAAATGTAATATTTTCATCAACGGTCATGTCATCGTACAACGTGAATTTTTGGGACATGTATCCCACTTTCATTTTGAGAGCGGAACCGAAGTTCTCAAAACGCTCACCGGAAATTTCTATTTCCCCAGAGGTGGGTGTGATGAGTCCACAAAGAACGCGAATGGTTGTTGTTTTCCCTGCGCCATTGGCGCCGAGAAATCCAAATATTTCGCCGGGTCGGACATCGAATGAAATATTTTTGACTGCGAAAAAATCATCAAATTTGACCGATAGGTTTTTGACGCGAACTGCAAACTCTGAGCTTTTCATGAGACACTGGCCTCATGTTTCAGGAAATATTCTTCGAAGCTTTTGACATTGTTTTTTGCAAGAAGTTCTTTTGGCTCTCCGCTTCCAATGAGTTTTCCTGCATTGAGCAGATGAACTTTTGAACAACGCTCTGCTTCATCCATGTACGCTGTTGCGACGATAATTAAAATATGATCTTCACGAAGTTGGTAGATAAGTTCCCAAAATTCGCGACGGCTGATGGGATCGACACCATTGGTGGGTTCATCCAACAAAAGTGCGCTGGGTGATGACATGAGGGCGCACATGAGACCAAGTTTTTTATACATGCCACCGGAAAGTTTTCCTGCGGGACGGTCGGTGAATTTTTCGAGACGTGTGATCTCAAGAAGTCGATCTCTTTTTGTGTTAAATTCTTTTTGATTCAGATTGTACATTTCTTTAAAGAAAATGAGATGCTCTGCAATGGAGAGATCGGGGTAAAGGCTTTGGTGTTGTGGCATATAGGCAATTTTCGTTCGGATCGTGTCGAGTGTCGTTTTTTGATTGTCTGCAAGATAGGTGATACTTCCACTTTGCGGGGTGAGAAGTCCAACCAGATGGCGGAATAATGTGGTCTTTCCAGCACCTTCGGGGCCAATCAGACCGTGTATGAGTTCGGCATCAAAGTTGAGTGTAATATCGTTCAGTGCTTGGGTTGTTTTAAGTTTCTTTTTTAAGCGGTGTACACCGATTTCAATTTTGGCGTTGTTCATGGGGACTTTTCGTCAAGATTGGATAATATGGTGATCCCTGGTTTTAGAAACCCGTCGTCATTTTTGAATGCAACTTTGATCCCAAAAACAAGGCGTGTTCGCTCAGATTGTGTTTGAATGTTTTTGGGTGTGAATTCAGCCTCTTCATTGATTTTTACGATAGTACCATGGAAATTTTTTCCAAGTTCTGGGACATGACCGTCAACTGCTGAGCCAAGTTTGAGTTTGGACATAACTTCTTGGGAAACATAAAAATAGGTCCAAAGGTTTTTGAGATCGGCGATGGTGAGGATTTTCGTTCCAGGGTTTACCCATTCGCTGGGTTCAAGAAATTTTGTCAGAACGGTGCCGTCAACGGGCGACTTGATGACGCACCATGCGAGTCGCGTTTCTGCTTCTGCATTTTTGTTTTGCGCTTGTTCAAAAGCTTCTTTCGAAATGGATCCAGTTTGTTTTAAGTGGCGTGCACGTCGGTAGTTCTCATCGGCAAGGGCATTGTTGAGTGCAATGTCCTCACAGGCGAGTTCTGCAACCACTTGTCCTTTTTTGACGTGTTGCCCTTCTTCGGTGGCAATTGATTTGACAACCGTTGCGACCCGAGAAGGTAAATTGACGCGTGTGGCCTCAACAGTCCCTGCATATTCAAAAGGTTGTTTTTCTAATAAGTGACACCCTAAAAATGTACACGAAATAGCAATGATATATCTTTGTTTGGTGTTCATCCGTCGTTTCTTTCAGCCAGATATTCGATGTTGGATAATTGGATGAGATATTGGGCACGAAGCAGTGCAAGTCTATTTTTTGCATCAAGAAGCCTGATGTTGGACGTTTGAACTTCGAAGTAACTTAATTTCCCAAAACGATACGTATCGTAATTGAGACGAGAGATTTCTTCTTGCTTGGATACGAGTTTTTCGGCTTCTCTGATTTGTTCATGGAAGCTTTGTGCTCTTGCTTTCGCTTTTTCATAATCGCGAAAGAGGGCGATTTTCGTCTCTTCTTTTAAAAATTCTGCGGCTTGTGCGTCGGCCATCTTGGCAGCAATTTGTTTTTTTGTGGAACCAAATTCAAACAAACTCCAAGACAAATTAAGACCCAGGGAATTTTGATAGATGGTTTTGAAGATGGGACCGTTGGGATAATCCGCCGATGATCGAAGTTGCATATTAAGCGTTGGCCAATAGCCTGCTTTTTGAACATTGACTTGGGACAGCGCAGATTTTTCCAACTGGGCTTGGATTTGGATGAGGGGATGTGAGGGTGACAATGCCGGTTGTTCTTTATTTTTGTGTCGAGCAATTATATCCGCCAGATTTTCAAGATTGTCATGTATTTCTTGAGGATTGCCGAGAAGATATCCTAAATCAGCGCGTACGGATTGGTATTCCGACTGGGCTTGTTCAATTTTAAGTTGATAATTTAATACTTCTGAATCGGAATTTAAGGCATCAAGGCGGCTGATGGACCCATTTTTCAGTCGGATCTGAATATCTTTGTTTTGTGTTTGCGATAATTGTGCGGCATGTTTTGCGAGGTCGACGCTTTCACGGGTCAAGGCTGCTTGGATATAAGTGACTTTGGTTGCGAGCGCGATTTGCGCTGCGGTTAATGTGGATTGATGTTCTTTGGCATGGGCCAGGGCTTGAAGACTGGCAAGTTGATTGCGTTTGGCACCTGAATCCCAAAGGGTATACGTGATTGTGGGCCCAACACTGTATCCATAGTAATCGTTTAATTTGATACTGTTTCCACCGAAGGTTGCTTCGGGGACGACGGTTTGTGCGCGAAACGATCCATCCAAACTCAACTTGGGATACCGTGTCGCATTGAATGCTTCGGCCACAAGTGCAGCGGATTTTGCCGTCGCTGCATTGGATTTGAGTGTGTTGGAATTGTTTCTTGCGCGCTCAATGGCCTCATCCAGTGTAAATAGAGGAGGAGATGATCCCGTGACGCTCATCAGAAGCGCTAAGAGCGTGCTTTTCATAGGTATGAAGGCTACCTGATGATTGTTTTTTTTGCGAAAAAATTGAGATTTTACAGCTTCCCAAGAAACGCGATTTGAGAAAGAAAAATAAGCAGTCTAGAGTTCAACGTGGCCCGATTTTTTGGACTTTTTAATCCATGCGGCAGCTTTGTCAAAAATCTTCCCCATGCGTCCTTCCAATGCTTCTGTGTGCTTCGCACCAAAGTGGATGCCTACTTTGGGTAGTTCCCTGTTTTTTTTCACATAGTTCATGACTTTTTCTTCGATCCCTTGGATCCCTTCATTGTCTCGTATTGTAAGGACTTGATTGAAAAATTCGTCAGCATCGATCGTGGTATGATGCTTTTTGAAATGTTCTTGCAATGTTTTCAACGAATCTTTACCTGGCTTGCTGGCAGTTTTAATGGCCATGTTTAAATATTGTTCGATGAGGATTTTACATTCGTTGATATTTTTTGGGATCTTGGCATCGCCCAATGATTCTAGAAGAGAAATCAAATAAGTCATGGGCAATTGATACATCTGTGCCCTCCACACGCCAACATACGCCTGTAGAACCATGAGGTTCTTTTTTTCGACGGCGATACGGGGTGCAGACACGGCGAAACCTTCGGTTAAATAAAGGTCAACAAGCTCGGGTAATTTGAAGATCAGATTTTTGCATTGCTTGATGGTATGGACTTCGCCAACGATAAAAAATGGGTAACGGGGATGATTGAGGCGATCTGTGATCCATCCGTTGAGACCGTTTAAATCCGTATCGCTGGATGCACCGTGCGGCCATTCATGCGCATGGTTTTTTCCGTCATAGTTCATACAGCACCACGTTGTTGGGCCATCTCTCGAAACACGATAGGGATTTTCATGGGGGCAATTCACCCATGATGCTTCTGCTTTCTTGTTAATGTTTCCGTGATTGACGGAGATTTCGGGTAGGCTTGGAAGTGTAGATCCCGATCGTTTTCCAAGATAGGCAGCCGCAGTGTCAACGAAACGGTCAACGTAGCACGAAAAGCCATAAGCGATGGCGCCGGTTAAAATGCCCGTCAATGCGTTCGATGTGATGCCCTGGTATTCAACGTCAGAGATTGAATGCTTATGATAATGATCTGTGATTGTATGATTTGATGTCATTGTAACTCCTTGTCCGATGGCGGCAGAAGCTCTTGGCATAAGTTAAACCGGACCGGTGAGTTTGCTTCGACGAGTGCGGGTTTCCATTCAGCGTCTAATATTTGGGGTCCATCTGAATGATCGTTGAGATGGGTTTCTAAAAAAGTTGCGGAAATGCGTGCTGTCCATTGAAATACTTCCGAAGGCGTTGTGTGCGCAGTACATGTGCTTTCTGCTTGGGCTTGGAGTTTGTCGATCCATTTTTGATCCAGCTTGGCTCCCTGCGCAGCAGGCACGATATCGCAAATATTGGTGTATGAGAGATGTTGTGCACCTGGGTGAACACTGTAGATGCAGTCGGAAGCTCCAAGGGTTTGGCTCAGTGGGTATGACCAGTTCAATGGCGATATATAGGACCATGTGTCTTCCGCGACGAAGAAGGCAATGGGTGCTGTGATTTCCTTGCGTACTTCATGGGATAAAAAGATGGGTCCAGCACCATCGAGTGCAATCAATGCTTTAATATTGGATCGAAAGGGTTCAGATGCGTATTTTGCAACGTGAACGATGGTGTCGGCGCCTAATGAGTGCCCCATCAATACAATCTGAGAGGCATCAATGCGTTCAGAGAGTGCCGTTGTCATTGCCTTGTGCAGTGTGATTATATCGTTGATGCGTGATACTGGATTGATCTGGTTGATTTGCAGATCCTCGTCTAAAAAATGATCGAAGAGATCATCGCTTGGATGATCTGTTGCGGCGACGACATAGCCGTGACTTGCAAGCATTTCCATCAAGGTCCACGATTGAAAGCGCATTCCCAACCAGCCATGTGAAAAGAGAATGAGTGGAAAACGCTGCTTAAGGGGCGGCGTTTCTTGAACGCTGGTTGTCGATGGAATTTTAAAGAGCAATAAATCGTAATAGGTTTGTTTGGCGTTGGCTGTGTTTTGTGTGGGATACCAGACATCGACTGGGCGAAATGTGCTTATTGATGGGATCGTTTGTCGTGCAGTGGCATAGGGTCCCATCGCGGGTTTCAAAGGGGATGTCGTGGGATCACCGCAACCGCTGGTATGAATCATAAGTATGAGGAGGGCATAGCGTAGCATGTTGGAAACGACCTCATGATTGATGCGCGCGGTTTGTGAGCTCACACGCGCCATAGATGCTCTAGCATTGCGAGTGTACACGCCGCATGGAATGCCTGTTGTGTTTGGGGTGTAGATGGCATCGGTATGAGGTCGAAGGATAGCCCATCGAGAGGGGAGGTGCTGCCAAATGATTTGAGCGTGTGCACAAGCCACGGGCTGCACTCCCTGGGGGTGTTCCTCATGAGGGCATCGATCGATGCGATGCACCAGTTGAAATCGATAGATGAGCCAGACACAGTATGTATTGTCGCTCGAGCGCTGAGCTCCTGGGTTTTATTTTGTAAAACCTCATGCAGCCTTGGGGGTAAAAAAAACCGATAATTTCCGATCGCGCTTTCTGTTTGTTGTGCGAAAGCGTGACTGAGAGGACACCCAGCATGTCGGAGGATCTCGCGACGTTCGAAAAGGGTGAGACCATCACGTGCACCGCCAAGGGGTGGAGGGAGGTAAGACGTGAGGGATTGGCTGGCTGGGGCGGATTGGAGATGATTGTCGGAGTAATCCTGGGGTAGGGCTAAATCGGTTGTCATACTTCCAAGAAAGCTCATTGTGTCTGCATCGAGCTCGGGCAAGCTGTCTGACGTATTCTGAGTCTCAAGGAACCTATTGACGGGATTTTGTTGGATATTATTGCATTGGCTAGCCATTCTTATGAGTCATATCAGCTTTCTGAGGTTTGAACAGCCACGGCAGCCTCTAAAATGCGTCTTGCCTCGACCACAAAGGCAAAAGGCTCTTGCCCTGGGGCCCAAGGGATGGATGTGAGTGCGCGCTGTGCTTGGCTGGCATTGGGCTGTAAATCATCAGGAACGGCGAGAATCGATTGCAAGAGCGTCTCATAGCCGATCCGATCCTGTTCGCTGGTTGCTGAGGTTGCGCGCTGTTGCAATTCGTCCACCAACAAGGGATCGCGCATCACGTACGGAAAGGCCGATCCGTCGGTATGTTGCAATACATGTTGCACCACCGCCACACTGTCATTGCATACACCCGTTTGCCCATAACCTTGAAGCGACAAATTCTTTTGCTTGGCCACGGTACGGATCACATCCCCCAAATGCTGCGCGCTTTGCGTTGCTTTCACTGCATCGCTTCCTGCAAATTGTGCTGCAATTTTGTGCCCGAGCCATGGAGGGGCTTCATATAAATCGCAAGGGAAGAAACCGGTTTCATCCATGCCCTGAAACCATTTAATGCGCGCATTAAAAGTGGGGCCTGTCACGCTAATCACCAATTCAGAATGAACAACAGGCACAACAGCTTCTTTTCCTGCGGTGTCATAAATGCCTGTGCCTATCATAATAGCAGCGGGAATATCCAAATATTTCCCATCCGCAACGCGCACTTTAAGATCTGCAAAGTTGGTGATGCGAAGTGCAACTTCCGCGGTGATCGTATGACCCTGCGCAATTAACACATCTAAAAATTCTTGCACTGTCGAGAGATTGCGATCTTCTGCGGCAATCATTATCGGTTCTACACTTTGCGCACCCAATCGATTAAGCACTTCAGCGAGAGCAATATTGTGTGCCGCTTGTTCTTCGCTCAGTGATGCATTGGGAATATCGCCATAGTATACCTCTCCAACGACGGGTTTAAGTGCTGCATAGGTTGGCTTTTCACGCAGCAATGACAATGCATTCAAATCGATTTGTGCAGGCAATCGAAGTGCCGTGGGCACTGAATCGTGCATTGCGCCGGAGCGTATAAGTGCATCAAGGCCTTTTGTTGTACTTGATATTTGTTGCGGTGTGGTTTGCAAAAGTGCTGTGAGCCGGTCGCCGCCATGCAATGCCGAAGTCAAATCACCGGCATCGATTTTTTTTCCTGTGATCAGCGATGCTTGGCCCAAAAGTCCGCTGAGCATGGTTTGGGCGTGTATGCTGCTTCCAAATTGTTGCAAGACAATATCCAAACCGATGCTATTTTCAGGTTCACGTCCTGGCAGCAATGCAAAAACTGTCGCAGGCGCAGACACATGGGCAGGGACATACAAGCTGACGCCAACCGGAACCGTCGACATGATGGGCAAGGTGGGGCTGACGTCTTGATGCTTGAATGTGTCGATTGGACGACGAGGACCTAGCGGTGTGCGCTCCTCTGTTGTTTCTAAATATGAATCGGCTGAATGTGCGCGACGCAGTGACGGTATTGTTCCTTGCAAGTCCATAGTCCACCTCAAATCTAGATTTTTTTGGTGGCTCGCCAAAGATTATCGCAGTCGATGTTATTGTGTTGTTGGATAAAATGATTTGCTCCATGCAATAAGCGACAGTGACGCAACAGCGGCGAGGCCAGCGCCTGTGGCCAGAGCAGCCTGAGGGCTCCACGTTTGCCAGATCCATCCCGTAAGAACACCGGCAGGGACCGCACTTACACCGATGATGAAATTGTAAAAACCATAGGCACGGCCTTGGACTTCGATGGGCGCAAGATCTTTCACGAGTGCTCTTTCAGCAGGTTCGGTAAGCCCGTAATAAAGGCCGTAAATAATGAACAACGCCCAAACGTGCCACGTCTGTGTTGCGATGCCGAATGTGAGGTAGGTTGCCGCGTAGAGCATCCAGCCTGCTATGATGAGATTGTGGCGTGGGACCCTGTCAGACCAATGGCCCCCCCAATAGACACTGATCAACTTTGCGATATGGAATGTTGTCCAAAGCAGAGGCAACGCCATGATCGGAACACCGAGATCTTTCGCACGCAACAGAAGAAATGCATCGGATGCGTTGCCGAGTGAAAAGAGAAGTAATATCGCAAAATAGCCACGCAAAGATTTTGGCAGCGATTTTTGCACGGTTGGGATGGAAGGAGGCTGATTTTCTAGGGGTGGTTCTCGGACTGTAGCGACTGCGATCATCGCAAGAATACCGGGAATGATCGCCATCATGAATACCGTTCGGACAGAGCACCCAAAACCAAGAAGTGCGGTTGCAACAAGTGGGCCGACCACTGCACCCGCATGATCCATGGCGCGGTGAAACCCAAAAGCTTGGCCGGTTTTGTTTCTCGGAGCCGAACCGGCAATGAGCATATCGCGAGGTGTAGATCTAATTCCTTTGCCGACGCGGTCGGTAAGACGAATGGTAAGTACATGCCAGGGTGCAGAGGCGAATGCCATCAGTGGCCGTGCGATGGTTGCCACCCCATAGCCAAAAAGGACCATGGGCTTTTTTCGTTGTGTATGATCGGCCACGTAACCCGATGCGAGTTTTAGGAAGCTCGATGTTGCGTCGGCGAGTCCTTCAATAAGCCCAAGAAAAGTAGCGCTTGCACCGAGCGATGCAACAAAAACGGGAAGCAGCGGGAAGATCATTTCGGAACCGATGTCCGTTAAGAAGCTTGTGACACCCAGGGCGATGATGGATGTCGGCAATCGGTATTTTTTTTCTGACATGGACGATGCTAAGCACAAAGAAGATTGGATGATCTATGCGTTGGGATTGGGGTACAACGTATGATAGAAATCTGCGAGCAATTGCCACCCCTGTTTTACGGTCATGGCAGCATCACGCATAAGTTGAGCCGATGGACTTGTATCCACAGGACCTGTCCCTGTGACTGTTAAGTTATAGGTATTGCGTTTGATACGTGCAAGATGGGTCAGTGTTGCGAATAAAACCAATCGCTTGGCTATCGAAGCATCATTGGACGCTGGATCAAGCGTGCCATCGTTTGCCGACTGAACAAGCGTTAGCCCTGTTTTTTGGGCTTCTTTGCGTAGTAGGTTATCTTTTTCTTCATCGGGATCTGCTTTGTGCATGAGCTGTACGTAGGCATCCGAAGCACTAAGGCGGCCATCCCAACTCCAGCCTGTTTTCTGTTCGTAAATATGAACGCAGTCGTTCTTATCTGCTTCTTTGGCTGCTTTCACTTCGGCTTGTGTGATGAGCATGCCTTGAAAAGAGAGTTGTGTTTTTGCGTTTTGAAGAACACGTGCCAATGAACAAAACAGACCAAATTGACTGAATGTTTTTAATATCAATTGGTTCGAGTCCATTTTTTCGAACAATGCGTTGGCGTGAGACTCAAAGTGTTGCATTCGTTCGAGAATATGATCAACATTGAGTTGAGGATTGAGGGCGGCGTTCGACAATTCGCGATAGGCATCGGCAAATTTCGTTTGCAATATCTCTCGTATTAATTTCTCGCCCTGATCTTCTGTCTCCTGTGTCCACGCATGCATCGTTTCAAGCGCCGGTGCAAAACTTTGCATCAGAACATGCCATTGTTTGCATAATTCGGCGGCCTGCCAAATACGTAATTCTTCAACATACGCAAGCAATGCTTGTTCGATGACTTTGGGCGGTCGATCCATCAACGCATGGAATTCATGGAGTGTCGCTTGGGCACATTGATGCTGCAGCGTGATCTCCATTGCTTTTGCGGCGATGCCGACGCTTGGCCATGAATACCGGCGGCAAAGTCCTTCGACTGTTGCGTGTGGATTCGTATCGAGAAGTGACGCAGCCATCAGAGATGTTTCATCGCTTATGCTGTTGGGTGCCGGAGGTGGAAAGCGGATGCTTCCGTCGGACAATGCCCGTGCACGTGTAGGCTCAACCAAGCATGATTTTGAGCGATGATCGTGATGGAGTGCGCGAAAGCGTAAAGTGACTTGTTGCGTACGGAGATCGTCTGTCCTATCGCCATCAAGATGGCGCACTGCATCCAAAACCTGTGAAGCCGATTTTTCAGGAAATGTAATGGAAACAGTATGGTCCTTGTCATTGGATTTGATGCTGCAGTGATGTCCGGACAATTGGGGCTTCAGCTGCTCTGCAAGCTGACGGGTGGGCGATGGGGGCATGCAAGCGGAAAAAAGAGTGAGAGGCATGGGGTGAACCTCCAGAACATTGTATGTTGATGCACGCTTCGATTGAGCTCATACCTTGTGCGATATCGTCAAGAACTTAAATACATGTCGCCCCAATTGTTTTGTTTTTGCGATCTTGATAGGTAGGATCCATGCGACGACGCATGTTTGGCGGAAAAATCCACCGCGCCACCGTAACAGATGCCAATTTGGACTATGAAGGCAGCCTTACCATCGATGCGTCTTTGATGGACGCGGCAGGTATTTTGCTGCACGAAGAAGTTCATATTTGGAATGTCACCCGAGGCTCACGTTTGGCGACCTACGCCATTCCAGGCCCCGCGGGTTCGGGCGTGATTTGCGCCAATGGCGCTGCAGCCCATCTGGTGAAAAAAGGTGATGTGATTATCATCGCGACGTTTTTTGATATGGACGACGCGGAAGCGCGTGTTCACGTTCCCCGCGCCATCATGGTTGATAAAAACAACAAACCTGTGGCGCACAAGCCTCTTTAAAGAGGCTTTGGCTAACTCAACCCAAAACTACCATCCCCTGCAATGGCAGTGCGAAGTCTTTCAAGCATGAATGCCGTGCGTTTTTCGTCGTAGGTCGGCATCGTGGCCCACGCTGGAGGTTCTGCGTCCACTTTTGCAATGATCGCATCGATTTCTCGGTCCGTCATGCACTGCGGAATATCCAATTGATTAAAGCACGTATGTGCCGCAGGAACGCGCATGGGGTCGCTGCCAACAGA
>SYDY01000085.1 GCA_005801425.1 Bdellovibrionales bacterium
CCGAGCGGGATCATGGCGTGGGCCAACGACAAATCTTTGCGTTGTAAGTGGGTGATGTAACGCAGCATCTCATGTTCGCTGTGATAGCGATTGAAGACAGGATGGGTGAGATAATCGCTTGTGCGTTCTAGGGCTGTGGGGATGCCCGTTTCTTCTTCCAGCGTGACGACCGATTTCTCGCCAGTGATCGCCGCATACACCGACTCCACTTCGGCCAGGGTAGAGAGTTCGTCAAACGCCACGGTGACATGATTTTTGTCGAAGCGTCTTAGATTGATGCCCATGGCCAGAGCACGTTCGTGCACCATTTCGGCATCGGATACGGCGATGGTGAGTGTATCGAAATAACCCGTGGTGTGCACATGGTGGCCTTGGGCTTTCAATTCCATGGCAAGGCTATGCGTAAGGCGCGCCACACGCGATGCGATGTTTTTGAGACCGCTTGGGCCATGGTACGCTGCATACATGCTTGCAATGATTGCAAGAAGCGCTTGCGCGGTGCAGATGTTGCTTGTGGCTTTGTCGCGCCGAATGTGTTGCTCACGGGTTTGCATGGCCATGCGATAGGCCGGTTTGCCGCGTGCATCTTTGGAAACACCGATGATGCGTCCGGGCATCAATCGTTTGTGCTCATCGCGTGTTGCGATAAATGCGGCGTGGGGGCCCCCAAAAGCCATTGGAACGCCAAAACGTTGACTGCACCCGATGGCGATATCCGCGCCGAATTCACCGGGGGACTTAAGCAAACAGAGTGCAAGAAGATCGGTACCGACCACCACGGCAGCGCCTTTGGCTTGCGCGTGTGCAATGAGTGCGGTGGGATCGCTGACTTCGCCCCGTGTGTTCGGATATTGGATCATGATGCCGGCAATATCATCACCGAGATCTGCGTTGTTTGGATCTTGAACGTGCAGGGTGATCCCCAGTGTTTCTGCACGGGTGCGCATCACCGAAATGGTTTGTGGATGCACGGTGGGATCAACGATAAATGTATTTTTTTTGCGTTTGGCGATGCCCACACACATGGCCATGGCTTCGGCTGCGGCGGTTGCTTCATCAAGCAATGATGCATTGGCAAGGGCAAGACCTGTGAGATCGGCCACCATGGTTTGGAAATTGAGCAAGGCTTCGAGACGGCCTTGGGAAATTTCGGCTTGATAGGGCGTGTATTGGGTGTACCAACATGGATTTTCCAAAATATTGCGCAAGATCACGGTGGGCAAATGGTTGCCATAGTAGCCCTGACCGATCAGAGACCGAACCACTGTGTTTTTTTCAGCGATGCTGCGGATCCATGCGATGGCGTCGACCTCGGTCATAGAATGCTCGGGGAGCACGTGGGCTTTGAGTGGTCGATTCAGCAAAATATCGCTGGGGATGGTTTCCGACACCAGCTGTGCCACGGTGCCGATGTCGATGACGCGAAGCATCCCTTCGAGATCGTGGGCATCGGGTCCAAGGTGGCGAGAATCAAAGCGGTCGCAGGGAAGGGTGGTCATGGGCAGGGAGCGTAAAACATGGGGCCGGTCTTGCCAAGGAAGAAAATGGGGGCATGCTATTTTAGCGCGTAAACATAACGTAGCGGCGCAGCTTGCTGCGCGATAGACGAATATGGCGCAGCAAGCTGCGCCGCTACGGTTCTGGATGACAGACAATCTGAAGCGCCAAATGGTCGGATATCTCGTCGGGCAGAACGGAAAATGATGTGACATGCAATGTTGGCGAGGCAAAGGCATAGTCGGCATAGCGTTGCGGTTTTTTGTAGAACTGCGAACGTGTCGAGGTGATCCCATATTGCTTGATGAGATTGGCCATGCCTGCGTTTTCAAACATCGCAATGCTTTGGGTTTCCGGTGCCAAATTAAAATCCCCACACAGAAGATACGGGTGATCGAGGGTTGATAAAAACTGAAGAACATTAAGCGATTGCACCAGTCTTTCAGGGGTGTCTTTTTTTTCACCGCCGGCGATCCCATGGATATTGACAATGGTGAGGTGTGCTTTCGGCAGTTTAAGGGTCACCGATTGGATATTTCGCGCATGATTTTGGATGTTGTTCTCGTCAATGTATTCTTTGTGTTTGTGAACGAAAATTTCTTGTTCATGCACAATCGTGATGTTTTTTCGAACGAATATGGCATTGCCAAAAAAGTCAAAAACAGCGGGACGAAAAAATCCATGAAAATCGTTGAGATGTGTTTTTAATTGGTCAAAGAGATCAAAAACAATGTCATCAAAGGGTTCCCCTTCGGTATTGTAGGCACCAAAGAACATGCCATAGGGCGTACGCATCGCTTCCGATTTTTGCCAAATTTCTTGAAAACAAAAAACATCGGTATCGTGATGGACACGTAAAAAATCGGTGAGAGAATGAATGCCTGTTCTTGCGCCCCACGTGTTCAGACTGATGACTTTCATTTTTCTCCAAATTCTTCACCGACGACCAGATTGCGCAAGATGGTATTAAGAGAATCAAAGTGGTCGTAGGGGAAGGTGTCATGGGCAGGGAACGTAAAACATGGGGCCAGTCTTGCCAAGGAATAAAATGGCAAAATGCGGGTTTAAACTTACGGTAGCGTTCCCAGTGCGGCGTAATCGAAGGTAACCCCGGTACTGTTCTCTGCGGGATTGCCTAATTTAAACACCATGTTTTGGTCTGTGGCGATGAGAATCGTGGTTGCAGACGTAAAAGGACTGTCGATGAGGTTGGTTGTAAATGTTGCGCTTGTTGCATCGCAGATTGTCGTGTTGTCAAAAACAGTTTGGAGATGAACAACTTTTAAACTGTTACCTTGATTTTGAAATACTATGCTGTGGACATTTCCATTGCCATTGTATGCTATCTTGAGATCCCAACCTGAATCAGTGGGGTTTCCAAAAGGACCTTGGATTATTTCTACAGATCCTGTATCAAGGTTCAGACGGCTATCTTCAAATCCCACCGTGACACCCGTCGCATCAACCTTGCATCCGCACACGCCGGGCTCAGTTTTGCTTGGATCATTGGGACATTCATCATTGCAATTGAGGGTTCCATCTTCGTCTGTGTCTGTTGAATCATCGACTTCGCCACAACCGCAAAGGCCAGCTTCTAGTTTTGCGTCATCATCAGGGCATTCATCCGTGTTCCGTCCTTCCTGCGTATCCTGGGATGACGAAGCACATGAATAAAAAGGAATGGCAAGCAAAGAAATGAGAATGGTTCGTCTTAACATGAATGTGATGTCCCCTCCGAGAACTTGGGGTAACAATCATTTAAGGTGGAGTCTATTTTATTGCTGTGCCGCAATCGGCATGCGCCATCCTTCACCGAATGCTTTGCTGCTGATACGCAATCCAGGGGGCATTTGTCGACGTTTAAATTCGGCCCGTTGAACAAGTCTGAATATGCGGTGCACGGTGGGCGCATCGTGGCCTTTGGCAAGAAGCGAGGCCAAATCACAACCACCTTCGATCAGATCGCGCAAGATAGCATCAAGAACATCGTAGGGTGGCAATGAATCTTGGTCTGTTTGATTGGGGCGAAGTTCGGCACTGGGAGTTTTATCGATGATGGCTTGTGGAATGCGTTCTACATCCCGATTCACAAAACGTGCAAGGGCGTAAACATCGGTTTTGTACAGATCACTGATCACGGAGATGGCACCATTCATGTCGCCATAAAGTGTGCAATATCCCACGGCCACTTCGCTTTTGTTGCCGGTATTGAGCACCATGCCACCAAGTTTGTTGGCATAGGCCATAAGCAGCGTGCCGCGAATACGTGCTTGGAGATTTTCTTCGGTGGCATCTGGCGGGTATGCGTCGAAGGGTGCGCGCAAGGTTTTTAAAAATGCAGCATGCATGGGTTCGATGCGCAACATATCGCATCGCATTCCGAGATTGCGTGCCAGCAACATAGAGTCATCCACGGATCCAGGCGATGAAAATCGCGATGGCATGGTGACACCGATCACATGATCTTTGCCCAGTGCATCGACGGCAATACATGCGGTAAGTGCAGAATCGATGCCCCCTGATAAACCGATGATTGCAGTGCGTAGATTGCATTTGTGCGCAAAATCGCGAACGCCCATGCATAATGCACTGTAAACCGATCCAATGGGCGTAAGAAATGGTGTGTTATGGCCATGGGGCGGATAGGACGCAATGGCGGATTCAAACGCAGGCAATTGCAAAAGTATTTCGCCTTGTGGGGAAACCACCATGGACGATCCATCGAAGAGCAACCCATCGTTGCCACCCACTTGGTTGACGTAGACCACCGTAGCATCAAGTTTTTTTGCAATATCGCCCAAGAGTTCCGCACGGGCTTCGGGTTTTCCTATTTCAAACGGGCTTGCGCTGATGTTGATCATGAGATCAACACCTTCTTGGGCAAGTTGGTCGATAGGTGATTGGGTGTAGCGCACGTCGCCTTGTTGCCCCCACAGATCTTCACAGATGGTGATGCCTATTTTTTGATCGCGAAAGGCAACCACGGTGGCGGACGACCCTTGTGCAAAGTAACGTGCTTCATCGAACACGTCGTAGGTTGGGAGGAGTTGTTTGCGATGAATGGCGATGATGTGTCCGTCCTCGATGAGCAATGCCGCGTTGCAATAGGCGCGTGATACAGAAAGTGGATCGCCATCGATGGCCACCACAGTTCCCAGCAGTAGGGCCGCATCGGTTTGGGTGGTGATGGCGATGAGCGCCTTGGTTTCCTCCATCAGCTGTTTCATGAAATCGGGGCGTGTGAGCAGATCGCGAGGTGGGTAGCCCGTCAGCGCGAGCTCAGGGGTGATCACGAGCGCATCGGTGCTGTGCAGTGCTTGGGCAATACTGGCCGCATTGCCGCGTAGATCACCGATGGTGGGGTTGAGTTGGGCGAGCAACAATTTCATACCGAATACGTATAGCGAAAATGCATGTGTCGTGCAGGAAAAAAGGAAAAAAGGGGAAAATGACGCGGAAAAGTAGCATGTCCCCATTTTTCTGAACAGAAATATGTCCTATAAGGTCCAGCATGACGTCAGCCGTTCAGCCCGATAAATTTTTGCTTGAGGCACAATTTGATGGACACCCCATTCGTCTTCAATGGGTGAATGATGAAGGTGTGCCTGTTGATGTTCCTAACAAAGATAGCTTTCTCCAGGGCCATGCCTATGCGGTGGAATTTGATGCGCGTTTGCGTCCTGGCGAAGGGGGAGGTGATGCGCTGCGTGTGTGTGCGCGGGCGCTTAAACCATATGCCGAATTGCGCGAACGATGTGCAACTATAAGCAATGCTTACATACCATTAGACCCATTGTTGCTCCCTTTTCATGAACCGCAATTTCCGGTGTCTGTGGCGCATGCGTCAAATGCTGTTTTGACAGCGTTTAGACGGATTGGACAGATGCAAGAGGTCGCAGATGTGGTGGCCCTATGGGCACGTTTGGACGTCTCTGCTGCTGCATTGCGGGCTTTTTTGCCTGCGAAAGAAACATGTCGGGTGAGTGTCCCGGGCTGTGGTACTTTTATCGAAGGTGTACTTGATGTTGTCCGTTCGGTGGATGGTTTGGAGCAAGCAAATATTCATGGATTTGATATCGACGAAGGTGACATTTCGAAGGCTAGAACTCTTCAGACGATGTTGAGCCGATGGGATCATCGTCTGTTTGGGTCGACCACTGTGGATCTGGCTGACGGTCGAAATGCCGAGAGTTATCACGTAGGTGAGAAAGCGCCACATTTGGTGCTATGGCGGCATCCTGAGTGGTTTAACCAAGCGGCTGTTCGCGCCAATGGCATGGCACAATTGCAGGCCATGCGTGATGCCATCGTGCCAGGCGGTGTATTGCTTGCTACATTTTATAGCGCCGATGAAGCGCAATGTGCTCATGAAGATTTTACGAGAATATTGCAGGGCTGGGCGATTGGGGCTGTTGAAGCGCGTGCTGATGAATTTTCTATTTCTGCATCACAAACCCAGGATGAAGGGTGTTTTTACGACGGTTGGCGGATCATTGCCCAGGCACCGGTTTGATAGTTTTCTCACGCCATATGTGACCCAAAAATATCCCCAAGAAAAACAGGCCCTCCGTGAGTACACTTCCTACCATGGGAAATACCACCGCCATCGTGCCTTACAATTCCTCTACCCGTACTGCACCGACCGGTTGCACCGTCCCATTAAGCCCAGAGGTAGGTGGCTTAACTACCTTGGTCACAGCAGTCGCAACGGCCTATCTCTCGCCATATGCCGATCAGTTTTTCGACACATTGGCTGCAAAGCTCGCAACATACACGGCGCCCGAAAAACCTACGTACACACAAAGCATGTCGGCCGCGCCATCCCGTTCTGGCCAGGTCCCCACGTATCCGTGCCAACAAAAAAAAGCTTTTGCCATCGAACCCAATCGCATTTTTTGTTGCTCAGACATCGACGGTATTGTGTCCCAGGGAGCATTGCGAACATCCTCAGCTAAAACTGTCGCGGAAGCACTCCGTGGAAACAGTAAAAAAGCCGATTATCCCTTCTCTGTAATGGGCGAGTCCCATGACGCTGCCGAGTGTGTAAAGCTGGCCGAGACGCCATTCCCTCCTGGGACCGACATTCTCTTTACGGAAAGTAATTCAATTACTCACGCTGTGAGGCAGTCTGTCAGCTATGTGGCTCCCTTGGAATTTCTTCAATTACAGATATTTCATTCGCTCGTTACATTGTATTTGGGCACCGTCGTTGGAGCGCCCGACCAATTCTCGCTTGCTTTACTCAAGACGGCATTTCCTGAATTCAACACAAAAGCTGACGCAGCGACCATTCATCGCTACATCGAACAGCAATGGGAAGCGGCACTGCGCGAAATCAGTGCCGAAGGCGGCGCAACCCCCGCGCGATCCCAAGAATTCAGAGCCTTAAAAGATACCTGGCGGTCGATTCAAGGGTCGCAGGAAGAATTCCAAACGCTGCACAACTTGCGCGAACACATCACTAGCCTACGCGAAAACTGCGCTATCGATCGCATGCGCGGCGTGGTATTGATGGCCACCAAAAAGCTGAGAAGATTGCCCCGATTGGTTTGTACATGTGGCGCAAAACATGCAGAACAATACGCCGTTGCACTCAAAGGGATTTACGACGAAGCGAAAATGCTATTGAAACCAAAGCAACGCCAACAATCTGAATTATAAAATTATGACGGTTGGCGGATCATTGCACAGGCACCGGTTTGATTGAACTTCTTGTGACTGTGGATTAATAAAGCCTCCATGGCACCTAAAGACAAAGCAGGAAATGATGTGCGTGCGCGTTGGTCCAAGGCCCAAGCAGCCTATGACATGGGCGATTTTTTCACGGCAGGTCGTATTGCCGCCGACATTGAAACCACCGCGACCGATACGGATTTAGGCATCAAAGCTGCGCAGTTGCATACGTCTCTGACCGTAGACCCAACGGCTTGGCAATTGGGGGCGCTGTTTATTGTTGTTTACTTTGTGAGTTGGTTTTTGGCTTTGTGACCTCGGTGATGCCTGTCTTCGGCCAAGGGCGGACACAGGGGTCCGCCCCTACTATTATATAAAAAATCAGTTATAATCGTAAGTCACATGGCCATCAGTATTTTTGATTTGTTTCGTATCGGTATCGGTCCATCCAGTTCGCACACGGTAGGTCCGATGCGTGCAGCGCGCATGTTTGCCATGGCGCTTCAAAACACGGGACTTCTCGACCGCGTACATCGCATCCGCGTGGAATTGTATGGATCCTTGGGCGCTACCGGAAAAGGACATGGCAGCGAAGCTGCGCTGCTGCTTGGTCTTGAAGGCCAAGATCCAGAATCGGTCGATCCTGAGGTGATGCCACGGCGTGCACGTGCGATCAGAGAAAATAAAAGCCTGCGTTTGCTTGATCTGCATGCCATTGCATTCAATCCGCTCAAAGACATTGCATTTCTTCGCGGTAAAACACTGCCATTTCACTCCAATGGAATGATTTTTAAAGCCTTTGACGAACAAGACAATGTGCTGCGCGAAAGCACGTATTATTCGGTGGGTGGTGGTTTTGTGGTGAACAACGATCGTATCGAACAGGCCAATACGATTGTGCCTGATGCGACGCCGTTGCCTCATTCGTTGCGCTCAGGGGCCGAATTGCTTGCGCGTTCGGCCGAAACAGGCAAACCCATTTGGCGCTTGGTGCTTGAAAACGAATGTGTGTGGCGCACCGAAGAAGAGATCCGTGCAGGGATCATGAAGATCTGGGGCGTGATGCAAGATTGCGTGCGCCGTGGTTGCGAGAAAACAGGAATTTTGCCTGGGGGATTGCAGGTGGTGCGCCGTGCGCCGGGTTTGTACAACGAATTGAAAAACCGAAATAGCGAAGCCGCGTATGATCCGCTCACTGTGCTTGATTGGGTGAATTTGTACGCCATTGCAGTCAACGAAGAAAATGCTGCGGGTGGCCGGGTGGTGACGGCGCCAACCAACGGTGCCGCAGGCATCATCCCCGCCGTACTTCACTACTACACACGGCTTACGCCCAAAGCCACCGACGAAGGTGTGATCCGATTTTTTCTCACCGCAGGCGCTATCGGTATGTTGTACAAAGAGCGCGCTTCTATTTCTGGTGCTGAAGTGGGATGCCAAGGCGAAGTGGGTGTGGCGTGTTCCATGGCGGCCGGTGGTTTGGTGGCAGCCTTTGGTGGCACCGATCTGCAAACTGAAAATGCCGCTGAAATAGGCATGGAGCACAATTTAGGCCTCACCTGCGACCCCATCGGTGGGCTTGTTCAGATCCCGTGTATTGAACGAAACGCCATGGGTTCCGTCAAGGCCATCAATGCCGCGCGCATCGCGCTTGCGGGCACAGGTGAGCATCATGTGTCGCTTGATAAAGTGATCGAAACCATGCGGCAAACCGGTGCCGACATGAAGAGCAAATACAAAGAAACATCCCGCGGTGGCCTTGCTATCAATGTTATTGAGTGTTGATGTGGTTATCTGCCTACGGTAATTGTCATATCATTTCGTTTGAGGCTTACATCGCATTTTAATACAATAGAAGAGGTTGTTCTCTATGCGGGAGGTGCGATGTATGCCAATGTATGATGTGACCGTTGTGGGCAAAGGCAAGCAAGGCAAAGATGTACGTGGCACCGCGTCCGGTGAGAGTTGGTTCGAAGCGATGTCTGCGGTGCTTGCGCAAAACGATATCAAAGTGGCCGAGTTCGGAAACATCATGTGTGAGGTGAAGGCCGATGGTGTGGTGGTGCGTGGAGGTGACGGCCAGGTTGCCGTGAATATGATCACGATTGATGAAGCCAAAGCTGCGCCTAAAATGAAAGCAGCGCCCCCCTCAACAATGCCGACCACGGCAGCCTCGGCGCAGAGTCCTGAGTCGCGTCTCTCGGATATCGTGGCGGATCTCATGGTGAAAACCAGCGAGATCCAATTGTGCGATGATGTCAATGAGGTTGCGAACCGTTTGCTTGATCTCGCGATGCAGGTGATCCCCTCAGAGTCGGGTGGTGTTTTTCTTTCAGATATTAACGGCGATGCGTTGCATTTCGTGGCAACGCGTGGCCCCAAAGCCGATGAAGTCAAGGGCTTGCGTGTAAAGATGGGGCAAGGCGTGGTTGGGTTTTGTGCGCAAAATGGTGTGGCGCTGGGGGTGGGGGATACGGCCCACGATCCCCTCTTTTGCAAAGAGATCTCAACAAGTGTGGGTTACAGTACCCGATCTCTTTTGTGCGCGCCTGTGCAACACGGGGGACGTGTCTATGGCGCGATCGAACTTGTGAATCATAAGGGTGACGATCATTATGCACCCCATGATATAGACCTTCTAAATTTTTTGGCGCATGAGTTTGTCGAATATCTCGTTCACAGGAATCCGTAGAAATGGTTCATAAGACAATACAGGGGAGAAGCATCCCTTGAGCGAAATCGTAATTGCGTGGGTCGGTCTTTTGACTGTGCTGATGGTGACGGGTCTTTTGACGTCGATCGAAACAGCGCTGCAAGGTCTTACACCGGACCGGCTTTGTTTGGCAGAAGAAGAGCATTGGTCGGGCGTTGAGCGTCTAAGAGGATGGTCCAAGGATCCAGGCCGTGTTTTATTGGGCCTGCATACGGGTCGTGTGTCGCTTTTGGCGGCAGCAGGGATTGTTGCCTATCGTCTTGCCGCGAGTGCGGGATGGTGCGCCTTTGGCTTATGCGTGGGTGTGCCACTGCTTGTGGCGCTTTTGGAAGTGTTGATTGCGCAGCTCGTACCGCGTCGTTTGGCCAAACATTGGTCATATACGTGGGCGGTGCGTACCATGTGGATCGCAGAGCTGCTGGGGTTGGCGTCGTTGCCGCTGCTTATTGCCATTCGCAAACCGTCCCAGGCCATTGCACGACGGCTGCATGGTGAAGAGGACAGTGATATCGGTTTGTTTTGGACGCCCATGGAATTACAAAAGCTTTCGGTGGAAGCCCGTGAGCAGGTGATTGGTGAGCGCAATGAACGCATCTTGCGCTCGATCATTGAATTTTCGGATACGATCATCCGCGAGATCATGGTGCCACGTACGGGGATGGTGGCAATCCCAGTGAACAGTGATCTGACCGAAGCGGTGCGTATTGCTTCGGAGTCAGGCCATTCGCGCATTCCCATTTACGAAGAAACCATCGACAATGTGGTGGGCCTGTTGCATGTGAAGGCACTCTATGCGCGCCTGCTTTCCAAGGTTCCTGAGAATCGTTTCGATCTCAATGGTCTTCTTCGGCCGATATTTTTTGTGCCAGAAGTGATGCCCATCAGCGAATTGCTGCGTGAGTTTCAACGACGCAAAACCCATATGGCCATTGCGGTGGATGAATACGGTGGCACGGCGGGGGTGGTGACCCTCGAAGATATCATCGAAGAAATTGTAGGCGAAATTCAAGACGAACACGATGTGGAAGAAAAACAATTTCGTCAAACTGCCGATGGAAAAATCATCGCCGATGGCCGCGTGCATGTGTGGGACTTAGGACAAGCGCTTCATGTTCGTTTTCCGGAAACGGCCAACTACGAAACCCTTGCAGGATTTGTGATCGAGCAACTCGGTTATATTCCTGAAGTCGGTGCGGTGATCACGTGGGAGACCCTGCGCTTTGTGGTCAAAGAAGCCGATGACAAACGCGTGCGCTTGGTGGAAATTGAGCGGGTGCGTGGTTAGTTTTTCGTAAGATGGCTCTTTTTCTTTTTCCATCGCGGCGCAAAGCGAATCAGAAACGTGTAAAACCGTGTCTCACAGCTTTGTCTAATCATTTTGCACCCCCCGATTCGAGTCCACCAGAAACATCGCTCGTTGGATGAGCGGCCTTCTGGTGGCATGTTTCAGTCCTGCTCTTTAATTTAAGGTTTTTGTTCACCTCGGCCCACCCAAAGAAGTGGCCAAGGATGATGATCGAAAAGCCAATCAGGATTAATTCTGTGGAGTGTCTCCAAATGCCATAGATGAGAGGGAATATGCCAATGAAGTTGAGGGCAAGATTAAAAGGATGTTTGTGAAGGAGCCCTAAGCGACCCAATGTCGTTTGAGATATTCGATCAACGTCAATATTTCGTGTGAAATAAAGTCCAAGCCCGCTGGCCAAGATGACCGAAACGACAGCGGCCGGCCAGTTTGACAACCAAAGAAAATATATAGACCATATCAGACCAATGATGTCGCAAATCATTCTTCTGGGGTGTGATCGCCTTAAAATATATCGATCAAATGTTGAAAAATTGTGATGAGAGGCGCAGTCCTCTTGAAATGTTCTTGGAATAACGTGGGTTCCCATAGCACTCTCCTTCTGAATAGATTGGTGTTGGATTCTTGGGTGATCTCATTGTCCATGTTAATCCCTGCAAAGTCTCAAACTTAACTTTGGTTGCTTCTACTTTTTTAGTCCCACTACCACACAACCACCGGCCAATTTTTTTGTTGTGCGCGACGGCGCAGTTTGGGATCGGGTGCAACGAGCATGGGATGGCCCACCCGTTCAAGCATCGGTAGATCCGAATGGGAGTCGGTGTAAAATGCGCAATGCTCCCACGCGATGTTACGCGCGCGAAGAAAATTTTCCGCCAAGTGACATTTACCATGGCCATAGGCGAGGGGTTCGCGCACGAGGCCTGTATACTTTCCATGGGCATCGACTTCGTAAGACGACGACAAATAATCGCTGAGTCCTAAATCACGTGTCACGCACGACGCCATGTAGTTGGAGCTTGAGGTGAGCAGCACCACAGGAATATCGGCATGCTGCCATACTTTAATAGAATCAAGGGCGCCGGGTCGGTATAAGGGTTGAACGTGAACCCAAAAAAATTGTTCGGTGGCAGCCAGTATTACCGCTTCCGATTGACCGCGCAAATCACGAATGGCATCGCGATAGGCATCGCTGATGTCGCGCAAACCGAGCGCATAATGCCCTAGCCAAAACAAACCTTTGAACACCTGCTGCCACGTGGCAAGTCCGTGCTTGCGCGCAAAGAAAAGCCATAAAAATGCTGAGTTTTTGCGTATCAATGTACGATCGAGATCGAGAAATACCAATTGAACATTTTGAACATCGGTATTCATGGGTTTGAGGTTAACAGGCTTGTGGGAGAGGTCAATCACGGTGCCACATCGCATATTGCACATTGGGAAACATCTGATATGGACTTTGAATCATAAGGACTATTTTATGCCATTTGTCGGTTTTTCAGAGGCTCCAAGGACATTGGCCTATTCCATCGAACAATTTAATCGTCATTACGCTGCAGAAGCCCAGGATCCAGCGCGAGATCCCGCTTTCAGCATGTACAGAGAATGCTGGGTAGGTGCTGGGACAGGTTTTGGTTTTGGCCTGGCTGTCTCATACATCTCACCGTATACTGCGCTGCTTTCCGGGCTTGTGGCGCCCTTTGCTTCAGATGTTCTTTTGATGGCGGGTGATCCTGCCGATCCGCATCAACCGCCAACCTATGTTTCACCTGTGTCCGCAACCAGCTATCTTTTGGGTTATACCGCGGGCTGTACGGTGGGTTTGTTGGTGCAAGGATTTCGCCGGATGAGCGCGCTGATTGATGACGGGTCTTTTGGGATCCCACGCCGAGCACCCGAATGGAAAGATCTTAAGCCCTATGACGCGTCCGCGGGCATTGTTGCGAATGGATTGAGCGACAGGCATTGCCTCATTACGCAGGACACAGTGCCAACAACAGACCATGGTATTGTTCTGGTAAGTGTGACAGGCACGCATACTTTTTATGACTATGCGCAATTTAAAGCATGGTGGACCGCCAATGGGACAGATCCTACACCGGGTGCAGGCGTCGCGCGTATTGCCGATTTAAAAAACTGTGCGTTTAAAGTTTAGATTATAGTCCGCTCACCCACGCCTTGATCAACACAAGTTCATCTGCGGTCACACATTTGGGGTTTTCTGGATTTTCTGCGCAGCCAGCACGCATGGGCATGTCGCCGTTTTCAATCAGTACGGGCACGCATGCTGCTTTGGTGAGACCATCGCATTTCGTGTTGGCGGCAAGAGGGTTCTCTCCGGGGAAATTTTCTGAGAATGAAAGTCCACCGGCGTGACGCGTGCCGGTATGGCACGGTGCACACTTGGCTTGCAAAATGGTGATAATTTCCGAGGTGTGATCTTCGGGAGGCGTTGGTTCAGGCATTATGGGTTCTTCGGGTATGACGGGGTCTTCGGTTGGCACTTCAGGGGGGGGGCTGGGATCGCCCCCTGCGTCTGCGGGTTGTGCGGGTGGATTGCTCGGTGTCTTTTCAATGCCCGGTGTCTCTTCACTGCCACTGCATCCGATCAGAGCAAAACAAAGAAAGAGGTTTGCGTACTTCATAGAGAATGTATCGCAAATAATTGACGCGATGTGTTGTATTTTTTTGTGCAGTGTTATTTTTTATTTTCAAATTCGCGATCAAACGCCGTAAACGATCGTTCTTCGCCATAATACTGTGTCGCAAATTCGGCAGCGAGCAGGTAGCTTTTACCGATCCAGGGCTGTACGCTTTTTGGAGCGTTGGCAAACGTTTTTGTGCTGTTGAACGCACCGAGGCCGCGTACACGCGCAAGATCGGTATTGTAACGTTGTGCCTTGGCGGCGTCCGCGTCGCGTGCAACGGCGCTTAGTATTTTGTAGCTGGGTTCGGGCGCGATGGTGAGGACCAATTCGTCGATGGGGATCCCTTGGGCTTTGTTTAGGACGATTACATAGGCCATTTTTTTCTTACCGGTGAGGGATTCACGTGCATGGCGATCATTGTAATCAAAGCGTTGAAGGTCACTGTCGTCGCCTGCAAATGCAGCAAAGACGGGTGCTTCGACGGCGGTGTTGACGGGGCGAACACCATGCTCGGCCAGTCGCTCTAACGCAAATTCACCCAAAGCGAAATCGCCCCCGATGACGGTGCCTGCGTGCGGTACAAGGGTTGCTGGATCGGGATGCAAACTGCGCAAAAATGCTGTGAGATCCACACGATCAAGAATAGGAAGTGTCGTGGCATTGGGGCCAACGGCGTATGCAACAAGCGCATTGTTATCGTCGGCGAAACCTTCAGCGGTTGTGATCAAAGCTGGGATATGGGTTTGTGCATTGCTCCATGGCAGATCCTGACGACAATGCTGCGCGCAAAGACTCTGGCCGCGTGCGATATTTCCCAAAGAGGCTTGGATGCCTCGGGGAAGGGTTGCGCTGGGCGCTTCAGGAATAGGCCACATACCCCAAGCGAGGCCAAAGCGTGCATGGCTTTTGAGTGCACTGTCTTGGAATAAATCGATATCAAGCGCGTAGGCACCGGCAGTGGTTGATGTAAAACTTGCACCGTAGGATCCTGGATCTTCAAGTGCCGCTGCAATGCGCACGTCGGCGTTGCCTGAAGTACCGATCAAGGCCATGCGGATTTTTGCGCCCGCAATGGAACTTGAATGCGCCATGGACGTGCGCGAATCGCCTGCCGTGACAGTGGATGCATCAAGGATCACCGTGACCGTTTCGCCAGGCTTGGGGGATGCAGGCTCAACACGAAGGCGAAACCTGATATTGTTTTGTTCAGATTGAAGCTGAAGAAATGGAGGTGCTGGTTCTACGGCTTCTGTGGGCGCGGGTGTCAGCACTTTTTGTTGAGGTACTGTTTGCGGTGTTTTTTGTATTGGCGCTGCGTGTTGCGCCTGAAGTGTGAGTGCAAGAATCAGTGAGATCATTTGCAAGTTCCTTTCATGCGTTCGAGTTCCATGTCGATGCGATCTGCAAGGGGCAGGCTGTTTTCGGTCATGATAAAAGGGCGGCCGTTGATGTACATGGCCGGTGTGGCGGCAACACCCACGCGAACACCTTCACCTTTGAGACGTTGTCTGAGTTCTTTGTGTATTCCACTGTCCAAAGCTTTGATGAAACGCGGGATATCAAGGCCAACGGCGCGTGCGGTTCTTACGAGCGTATCACGGTCAAAATTAAGTGTTGCCGAATGCATCAACGCATCGTGCATGACTTCGAATTTGCCTTGGGCTGCGGCTTCAAGCACTGCTTCCGCCGATTTGGTGCTGTGGGGATGATCGCCCAAAGGGAAGGGCATAAACACAAGACGTACTTGGCCTTTGTGTGCCTCGATCACGCGTTTGATTTCAGGGGCTGCATGTCGGCAATGGGTGCAACGAAAATCTGCAAACTCCACCAGGGTGATAGGGGCATTGGCGGCGCCTTTGATGGGTGCACCCGCAATATTGATTTGCGTTGCTTTTCCGCACATGGGGCCGACCACTTGGGTGGCAAGCATGGCCAAAATTTCATCGGCACTTGTGTTTGAACTTGCCTGCTTGTGCACGAGCGTGGCCAAGTGCCCACCGGTGCGGCATGCTTTTTTGTGCTGCACACAACCAGAAATCGTGAGTGTGCTATCGCAACTGCAAAACTCTTCACCGATAACGCGTTGATAGACAGCACGCTGCGGCGGTGTGAGCAGTGATGGATCGGGTGCGCTTATTAGGAGTGAGGCAATTGTGATCACAGAATACAGCAGCATGGGCGCACTCTAAGGCCAGGGCGCAAGGTTGTGCAAGCAGGGTTGTACTTTTGCCTCCTCGCCCGCACATTGACCTCTTCAATAAGCCTTCATACGTAGTGCTTTATGTCCAATACATTTCCGCCAATCAATGTTGTAGGTTCTTCTTCAGTGAACTCTCATATCGCTCTGCAGCCAGCTTTCCTGCCTACGGTCACGCCACACGGGGTAGAGGATTCTTTTGGGCCGGGGGTTGTGCCATCGATCGATCGTGGCAATCCAACGCCGGTACTTCCAGAGCCAGGGATGATAGGACTTTTTTGTCCAACAAGCATCACCGATGCGGCCTCACGGGTGGCAGGATACTGTCGCGCCTCTTTTGAAGCATGGCTCGATTTGGGGATCCCACTTTTTATCGATGCATACACTTCTCAGTTGTATTTGCCTAATGCGCCACGGCAGTCGGCGGCAGATGCTGCATGGGTGGCCCGAAATACACGGGTTTCTCGCGACTAGACCATTCGATTTTGTTTCTATAAAATAAATCGCCATGGGCAATGTTCCAAAAATCGAATCCACCGAAATCAGACCTATTGCTCCCATTGCGATGCAAGAACGGCATGTCATTCCCAATGTGCCCCCAGTGGATGCGATGGCTTATTCACGAAGTCGTATTTGGGATCTTCCCGGAGTGATGCTACCGCTGATCTTGGACCGACGTTTGGCCTGGAATCAGCCCAGCGTGGTTTTGCCAACGATGAACCCCCGCGCGTACTATTGGCCGTACAATCAAAACAGTACCCCCCCCCCCGCGCCGGATATCATTCAAAATGGGCTTGATTTCATGCGACGGCCTCATGTCTCTCGGATGTCCTATGGTGGATCTTACGAAGAAGGAACGTATCCCGTTGTATGGCCGGAGGATGCTCATATCGACTGGTGGTGGGGGCACGCGCGTTCGGTGCCTGCTGAGTCAGGACCGTCGTGGGGATATGTTAGACGAATTGCAGAAGCGTTGTGGGGTGGTGCGCAAGGATTCGATGAAGAAGCATCAATGAAAGCAGAACGCCAGGCCACCGCATCGACGGTGGTTTGGGATGCTCTTGAAGTGGGTTTGGTGCCCGAAGGTATTACGCCGAATGACATATGCGCCATTTCCCACGATCTTTTATCCGCCTTGTCGCAACCTGTGTTGCTCCATGGATTTGTCTATGACTTTGACGCTCTTGTGAGGTGGTGGGTCGTCAATCCGACCGATCCGAAAAATCGCGCGCCGTTTGAATTGCGTGAATTAAAAAGAATCGATCCGAAATCTTTGCAAATTATCATGCCGCCAACGCGCGTCGCTGAATGATGCAAGACCCTCTTAGAGGTGCTACACTCAGTCCCACATGCAAATAAGAATTGTAGCGCCCTCGGGGCCAGTGACGGAAGAACGTTTGGATGGAGGCATTGCGTTGCTTGAAGAGGCGGGCTTTCGTGTGACGTCGTCGCCTGCTGTTCGCGCGCGTGATGGCTATCTTGCGGGCGATGATGCCATGCGCACCCGAGATTTTATCGATGCCTTAAACGATGCGCCCGATGTGATTTGGGCTGCGCGGGGTGGGTATGGCGCAGGTCGTATTGCCCACGAAATAGCCAAACATTGTGATGGGCCTTTGCCTGTGTTGGTCGGTTTTTCCGATACCACGGTGTTGCATTGTTTGTGGCAACAGCACGGTGCTTTTTCGATCCATGCCGCCAATGTGAGTACTGTTGCGGAATGGGATCATGCGGCACGCACGCAATTGTTTTCAATGATTCGTGGTGAATGCCGGTCTGCGGTGTTGCCTGCGATGGGCGGCGAAGGCCATGCCCAAGGGCCGTTGTTTGTGGCCAATTTAACGGTGCTGGCATCGCTTGTGGGCACTTCTGTTTTCCCCGATCTTGCCGGTCATATTCTGGTGGTCGAAGATATCAACGAAGCCCCGTATCGCTTGGACCGTGTCATGAGCCAACTTCACCATGCGGGTGCTTTGCGTGATCTTGCAGGCCTTGCCATCGGTCAGTGCACGGGTGATGCAAAATACGAAGAAAGTGTGGCAGCGATTCGACGGGGGCTGAACGATGCCCGCGTGGCTGTGTGCTTTGGGCTTCCCGTGGGACATGATGCCAGCAGTGTCGCGTTGCCTCAAGGTGTTATGGCGACGATGGATCCCACACAACTGACGTGGGTGCGCGCATGAGTCCAAAGAATAAAGATCCATGGGAAGAGGTCCAAAAAGGCAAAGAGTACCGTGATGCAGGGATCGACCGATTAATGTCGGTTGAAATGCATCAGAAAACATTCAGCGCGGCGGCGGTGATGGTGATCAAAGGCGATGCGGTGGTGCATCGGGCTTTTTACGGACGCGACAAGATGGGTGGGGGAAGTAAATCCATTGATGAAAAATCGTTGTTCGATTTGGCGTCGCTTACCAAACCCTTGGGCTCAGGTCTTCTTACGTTGTTTCTTACAGGGCGTGGTGCACTTGATATCCGAAGCAATCTTTCACAATTTGGCGATGCTTTTCGCGATGACAAATTTAAAAATATTACGATCGATATGCTGCTCGATCACTCGGCTGGATTTCCTGCCTTGTGGGGTTTGTGGGAATTCCTTGAAAAAAATCCCGAGAATATAAAAATTGGCACACGTGCCATTGTACCTGTGTATCAAAAACATTTTCGCGAGATTGATCTCGTGACAGAACCAGGGCGCGTGACATGCTATTCTGACGTAGGATTTATTGCCCTGGGATGGGCCCTTGAAGCAGCAGTGGGGAAGTCGTTGGATGTGGCGCTGCGTGAACGCATTTTGATGCCCATGGATATTGAACGTGAATTATTTTTTGTGCCGCTTGATGATGCCAAATTTAGGAAAACGCTTGCAGCGCGTACGTTTGTTGCAACAGAAGAATGTCCCCGGCGTGGTTTGTTGCAAGGTGAAGTGCACGATCCTGAAGCATGGGCCATGGGCGGCGTTGCAGGCCATGCGGGAATGTTTGGGACGTTGGATGGCGTATGGCGATTGGTCTATGCGCTCAAACGCGCGTATCAGGGTGCCACCGATACGTTGTTTCATAGCGGTGCCGTACAACGGTTTTGGACCCGATCAAAGCGTGTACCCAACACCACGCGCACGCTCGCATGGGATATGCCAAGTGCCCTAGATTCCACAGTAGGCCAACGTTTTAGCCGCACCTCGGTGGGGCACTTGGGTTACACCGGAACCTCTATTTGGATTGATCTAAAAAACGATATCATCGGTATTGTTCTTACCAACGCCGTCCATCCCACGTATCCCGACGACAAAAAGAAGACCATGCGTGCGTTTCGTCAACATATTTATGATGAAATATTTCGGGCGGCGGGGGTTAATTAGAGTATTGCCACTAATAAACAAATGGAAGTATGTGGCGATTAAGTATGAAATGGCTGCCATAACTTCTCCTTTGTCCTTAAAAGACCTCGCATTGCGGACCCATCTCGCCCACGAACTTCTCAAGGCCGATCCGCTCAATGAAACCAATGAGGCCAGTTTAAACGCATATTACATACATGCACGTAAACCGCATCACGAAGGCGGACGTTCTTTTTTGGGATTAAAACTCCCAGCCCTGGGCAGCAGAGAACGCGCAGATCGCTCAGGATGTTTATTTTCCGCAGATCGGATCACTTTTGATACCCATCCGCACTTTGATCCCCTGCAAATTATGCTTGCCCCGTACGTCTTTTTTGATGTGCGAGGCGTGATGGGTGATCGTCATTGGGCAGCCCAAGCGCGATGGTTCTTGGCACAAATTCCCGAGGAGCATAGGTTAGACGAAGATTGTGGAAAATTGCGTAATACTGCGTTTCTCGATGTACAGCGGGACCCTCAGTTTGCTCCAGCATTGCCTTTAGCGTTTGCGCTGTGGGTTGATACGCAAGCAGCAAAACTGGCCCAAAACGAAGGCATGTTTGCATGCGCAGCGTTTGAAAATTCTTTGGGTGCTGCGCGTTGTATGACTGACGATGGGCGTTTGGCGCTCTGTACGATGCTTGTTAAAAAATACATCCATGAAGGATTTGAAGCAATTCCTCCTCATCTTCGTTTGCTTACCGTGATTGCTCTTCTTGAATCAGGTCACAACAAGATGGAGATATCCGCCCTGCATTCAAAGTTACCTGCAGACGACAGAACAGAAATCGCGGTGTTCTATAGCAATTTCTATCACGACGCGCCCTACTTGTTATTAAAACGTTTGGACTCTTGGGGTACTCCAATATATAATTTTAACCGGCATGTTGTCGCTCACCAGATCGCCGACATGGCAAACGTCTTTTCATCCATTGAAAATCCGGTCGTCCAATGCATGCTTCTTTCGGATTTTCTTGGCGGCAATAATATTCCCGGTCTAACAACATGGAAGTCGCTTTGTTTTATTTACAAATTCAGAAAAGAAATGCGTGACAACCATGCGGCCATGTGGGGCGAAAGTGTGGAACATTTATTCGCACACTCACTGGCGCTTAACCATTGTGCAAAAAAAGCATGGAAAAAGCGCACACCCGGTGAACGCCTCGCACGTATACCAGGCTACATTGCAAGTGTACCCGTCATTATCGTGGGTGCGATAATGAAAAAATTGACCGGAGACAGTTTGGGATTAACAGCTTCGTTACTCGATATTGTCGACCTTGCGACGTCCGCGCCAGTGGCCATTCAGGCCGCACCTCGTTTGCTACGTCGCAAGAAAAAAGCAGAAGGACTGGAGATGCTAGGCAAGCATATTCAGATCCACCCCTCGCTTTTTAGGGCAACACCCAAAGTAGTCCACAATCCGCATTTGGTTTAAGCGGAAGTGTCGGGGATAACGCATCGCAGTGTTAACAGTAAACACGTGACCCCAACCCATCAGCCATGCTAATTCGTTCCGTCATGACAGCTTCACAACGCAGCAAACGTGTTTATCTCATGGGTATCGCCGGAACGGGGATGGGATCTCTTGCCGGATTGCTTAAGCAACTGGGTTACGAAGTTTCGGGAAGCGACCAGGCCGTCTATCCGCCCATGAGTGATAAGTTGCGTGAGTGGGAGATCCCCTATTTTGAAGGTTATGCCGAAGAGCATCTGCACGATACGCCCGATCTGTTGGTGGTTGGGAATGTGATCCGATCGAACAATCCCGAAGCCCTCTATGCGCGCAAGCACGGCATCCCGACATATTCGATGCCGGAGGTTATTTCTGAACTTGCCATTGAAAACAAACACAGCATCGTGGTGAGCGGAACCCACGGCAAAAGCACGACCACCGCACTTCTCGCCCACGCCTTCACGAAAGCAAAACGCGACCCATCATTTTTAGTGGGTGGAGCCCTGGTGGGCATGCCGGAATCATTTCACGCCGGGCAGGGTGCGTATTTTGTGATCGAAGGCGATGAATACGATACTGCGTATTTTGATAAAGGCCCCAAATTTGTTCACTACAAACCGAAGACGTTGATCATCACAAGTCTGGAATATGATCATGCCGATATTTACGCTTCGGTTGAAGCCATCGAAGCATCATTTAGGAAAGTGATCGAACTTGTTCCCGAAGATGGACACATTGTGGTGTGGGCTGGTGCAGAGCGTGCTGTGCGCTTGGTTCGCGAACACGGCCGCGCCAAACGCGTGACGATTTATGGTGCGGGTTTTGATGCAAACTTTAAGTTGCTCAAAAGCCATGCAGATGGGGAGGGCACCACCATCACGGCGCAAGTGAATGGCGAAGAACGTACTGCGACCATTGCCTTGTGGGGCCCTGGGGGTGTTGAAAACAGCCTTGCAGCCATGGCGGTGCTGTGGGCCGAAGGATTTAGCAATCATGAAGCGGCCCATGCCTTGGCGGGTTTTGCGGGCGTTCATCGTCGCATGGAAGTGTGTTGTGAACATGGTGGCGTGACGGTGGTTGATGATTTTGCACACCACCCAACGGCCATCGATGTCACGGTCAAAGCCGCACGTGCGCGTTTTGGTGCACGGCGCTTGTGGGCCATCTTTGAACCTCGCAGTGCAAGTACCCGGCGTAATATCTTTCAAGAGGCATTGGGGGATGCACTTGCGCTTGCCGATTGTGTGGTGATGGCATCGCACAGTCGCTTGATGGAAGTGCCCGACGCATTGCGTCTCTCGCCGGAATCCATTGTGAAGAAAGCACAACAGGCCGGTAAACAGGCATGGTTTATCGAAGATACGGACGCCATTGCAACACACGTTGCATCCCATGCACAACCTGGTGATGTGGTGTTGGTGATGTCCAATGGTAATTTTGAAGGTCTTATTCCGAAGCTCGATCGGGCGTTGCACGCAAAATTATAATAAAGTGCAATGCTACCTTGACCACCGCTGTTGCAATTCGTTACGCCTTAACGCGCTGTGGATGTTGTTGAATTAGGTGCAATGTTGATTAGGGTGGCCGAGCAGGTAGGGCACGGCTTGGGTTCTGTTTTAAACGTCGACGAAGAACTGCGTGAGCGATTTGATCGCATTCCGACGCAGCTTGGATCCTACGGGGTTGATCCATTTGGTTTTGATCCTGAATTTCTTAAAAAAGTTATTGGCGTCAGTGCGTGGTTTTACCGCAATTACTTTCGATGTCAGACCTTTGGACTTGAAAATATTCCGCAAGGACGTTGTTTCATCATTGCCAATCATTCAGGTCAATTGCCGTTCGATGGTGCAATGATTGGATCGGCGTTGCTGATGGATGCAGAACCACCGCGTTTTGTGCGATCTATGGTCGAGCGTTTTGTACCCGAAACACCGTTCGTGTCACCGTTTCTTGCGCGCTGTGGACAAATTTTGGGAACGCCCGACAATTGCCGTCGTTTGCTTGCGGCAGGCGAGGCGATTCAAATTTTTCCTGAGGGTGTGCGCGGGCTCAATAAAACTTGGGATAAACGTTATCAGCTGCAGCGCTTTGGTCAGGGCTTTATGCGCCTTGCCATTGAAACAGATACGCCGATCATACCCACGGTGGTGATTGGTGCCGAAGAGCAGTCGCGCAGCTATTTTGATCTTCAGGCCATCGGCAAACTTGTGGGGATGCCTGCATGTCCGGTCACGTTTCCACCGGTACTTGGGTTGTTGCCTCTGCCTACACGCTATCGCATTCATTTTGGTACACCGATGCGATTTGATGGCGACGCCAACGACGAAGATGAAGTGATTGTTGCGAAAGTGGCGAAAGTTAAAGCCACCATGCAACGGATGATCGATAAAGGTCTGGCCGAACGCCAGAGCGTATTCTTCTAGGGGCTTAACGCATGCGGATCGTACTCACAGGAATTTCGGGGCGTCTTGGACGTCGTGTTGCACAGCGCTTAAGTCGCGACCACCAAGTGATCGGTATCGATCATCGACCGTGCATTGGTTTACCAAAATCCGTGGTGCATCATCGTACCGATTTACGTCGCAGGCCGGCGGAAGAAGTCTTTCGTTCAGGTCAGGTGGATGCGGTGATCCACTTGGGCGTGGTGCACAATTTTCGTGTGCCTTCGGAAGTTTTGTACAACCGCAATGTGGTCGGCACCGAAACGCTATTGCGTTATATTGCCAACTACAACGTGAAAAAGCTGATCTTGCTGTCTAGCGGGGATGTCTATGGACCTGCGCCGACCAACAGCCATTTCATCAAAGAAGACGCACCGTTGATGGCAAGTTTGCGCTTTCCTGAAATTAGAAGTCTGGTTGCGGCCGATCGTTCCGCCCAGGCATTTTTCTGGAAGCATCATGAAATTGAAACGGTGATTTTGCGTCCAGCCCATATCGTGGGTCCCAATGTGCGCAATGCGCCGAGTAAGTATTTTCGTTTGCGTTTGATCCCGACCATCATGGGCTTTGATCCAATGGTGCAACTGATGCATGAAGATGATTTGCTGCGCATGATCGAAGAATCGCTTAATCCCGGTGTGCGCGGTATTTTCAATTTGGCAGGGACAGAGCCTGTGCCGCTATCACGCATTTTGCGCATTCTTGGGAAGCCCACGCTGCCCGTGCCCCATCCGTTGTTTAAATTGTTTTTGGAACGCGCATGGCAGTTGCGTTTGACGTCATTTCCTGCGCCAGAGCTTGATCATATTCGGTTCAATTCGGTGCTGGATACAAGCCATGCCGAATCGGTTTTTAAAAGTCTTCCAGAGCGCAGCCTGTATGAGATCCTTGAGCCATTTGCCGCAGAACGTACCGACGAATGGAAATCGGGCAATACCCCGCGCGGGGTCTAGGTGCTCTAATTTTTGAGGAGTATCGATGTCGTCCAATAGGCTAACACCGGAAATATTTGCGCCAGCCTCTTCTTTCGCCGATTTTGGGGGATTAAGCCCAAGTTGGGCTGGGATCTTAGATGACTCACCCGCGCCTCTTCCGGACACGGATATCTTTCAACAGCAAATCACGTTTACTTCTTTTCCTACACAGGTTCCGGGCCAATCGATATTGCACGCACCGCGTCGGGATGAAGAAAACGTGGGTGATTCTAGGCAAGAGTCACCACCTCCGTTCGTGCAAGAAGAGTCACCGCCACTATTAAAAAGGAAAGCAGCGCAGGATGCCTCAGTTAAGCTCCAGGGCTATGCGGCGGACACGGATGGGGATGATTCGGACCATGGGGCTCGTCAGCAGTTTGGCGCACGACGCAGGCGGCATTCTGTGTATGCGCCATCTGATGAAGAATCGGATCATGGGTCTTCGCAACGCGTAAAAAGGGGAAAATTAGCCATACATCGTGATCCTGATGCAGGCATGTCTTCGACGTGTTTGAAAGAAGGCATCTCTGTGCCCCGTGCGGGCTATCATGAGTTATCGCAGTTTGCGAGTGAGCTTCCAGCGCTTGTTGATGCGGCTGTGGCGAATAAAAAAGCATATTGGGGTCTCAAAGGGGGTGATGTCTGGGCCTTGCATCTCACGGTCTCCGAATTTAAGGCATGGATACCTTCATTGGTTCCAAGAAGCCAAGGGATTGCTGACCTGCAGCTCAGTACACTGAGGCGTCAGTTTGGCAATTATGGCATATCAGTGAAGTCAGATCGGGACCCTAATTATTTCTTGCTCTCTCGTTATCATACGGCATCTCCGGATTGCTTTTTTGAACCGAGCAAGATTGTGTTGTTGCGTTCTGCCAAAGAGGCTGAAGTGTTTGCGAAACAGTTTCGTGTATTGAATGCGGATGCACATAGGTTGCCACAGGACAACGGTGTCTCTTCAGAGCGTGTTGCGCAACTTGAGGGAGAGATTGTGCAGCTGCGTACCGAATTATCGACCGCGCAGACGCAATTACAACAGCAGAGCGCTCAGATGATCAATTTAGAGCAAATCTTGGCGCTGCATTCTCGGTTGTTGTTTGGGTAGACGATGTTTCAGCCAGGACAAGGGCAGCCTGCACAAGATAAACACAAGACATTGTTTTGACCCATGGTGAAGGATCTGTGCGTTCGCCTTGGCTTATTAAGCCGGCCAAGTTATCATCTCATGTATGGGTCGAGATCTTCTTTACAAGCCGCAGGTACAAGCTGTTTTGCCCGAAGAGGAAGGCGGGACCGATAAGGTCAAAAAAACTGACAAAGGCCAAAAATCGGTTGAGGCCGCCCAGAAAAAAGTAGATGCTGTTCAGGATGCAGTGCTGCGACGGGTGCTCGAAAAAGTGGTTGCGGCGCAGGTACAACAGTCTGCTCAGGCCGCCCCATCATCCGCGCCCACGTCAGATCCCACCAGTGGCACCAAGGCTTATCTCAATGCCTATTTCACCAAAGATATTGATTCGGCCCGTGGGATCAATTTGCGAACGACCGAACAGCAGGCGCTGCGTGGGAGCAAAGAGGCCACGGATCTTCGGCAAGTATCCATTCCAGCCGATATAAGTATCGATGTACCCAACCCAAGCATGATGTTGGGGGGGCTTGAGCGCATGGGGCTCGGTTCCGGTTTTCATGAAGGTCTTGAAGATGTTCTAGGACGTATGGGGGCTTCGTGCATGGCCGAGGGGATGACCCACGAAAAGCTCGAAGCACGGATGGCGCAACTCGAAGCCATGGTCGAACTGCGCAAAACGGCATTGGCGAGGATCCGCGAGGTGCGGATGGAAGACAAAGGTCGTCCGTCGGTGACGCTTGAACAAGCGATGCTTGGTGATGGGATGGCGACAGAAGATCTTACAAATTCAGGTACCCTCTTAATTGGTCGCACCGCATCGCAAGCGACCAATATGCATGACCGCGTTGCAAAGGCACTTGGGATCAAGAAAAGTTGATGCACCATGAGCCCTCGCTTACCATAGTGCATGTCTAAGGGCTTTGCGTGTGTTGGGTTGCTATGCTGGATGGTCGTTGGCTGTGCAAAAAAAGAAATAACGCCTGAGACGAAAAGTGAAGTCACATCCAGTGTCACACAGGAACCCCCGCCTCCTGTTCTTTCCGAACCCCTGCCTCCTGTGCCTTCCAAGTCTGCGCCTAATGTCACATCCTATGTTGCACCCAGTGCATCAAGCGAACCCCCGCCTGGGGTTAAGTATGAAATCCCGTCGGTGTGTGGCAACCATATCGTTGAGGCCGGCGAAGCATGCGATGATGGCAATGTGATCACGGAGACTCAGGAGGGCTGCGTAGGTTATGGCCAGGTGTGTACGTCGTGTCAGTCGGATTGCTCGACGCTGTTGACGTTCAAGGGGCCCTACTGCGGTGATGGTATGGTTCAGGCCGCCAATCATGAACAATGCGATGATGGCAATACGGTGACGGAAACGACGTCGTCGTGTGCGGCCTATGACAAGGAATGCGTGACTTGCAAGGCCGACTGCTCGGGCGAGTTAACGTTGAAAGGGCCTTCTTGCGGCGACGGGGTGGTGCAGTCGAGCAACGAAGCGTGCGACGACGGCAATACCGTGACCGAAACCGATGCTGTTTGTTCTGTTTATGGGCAAACATGCAAAACATGTAAGTCCGACTGTTCGGCCGAATTAATACTCAAGGGGCCACGTTGCGGTGACGGAATGATTCAGTCCGATAACCATGAACAATGTGATGACGCGAACGAAGTGAATATTGATGCCTGCTTGAATACCTGCGTTTTGGCACAATGCGGTGATGGCGCGCTTCGGGAGGGCTTTGAAATATGCGAGGATGGCAACACGGTGAATGAAACCGCATGCCCCTATGGGACAAAAACGTGCACGTCATGCAACGCAAGTTGCACAGCGACCCTAAATCTTGTGGGTCCCTATTGTGGTGATGGGGTGGTACAAGCAAGTGATCACGAAATATGTGACGACAAGAACAATGTGACCGAAACCGATGCGGACTGTTCTGGCTATAACCAAGTATGCACGACGTGCAAATCGGATTGTTTGGCGGCATTCACCATCAAGGGTCCTCGTTGTGGTGATGGAATCGTTCAGCGTGAACACGAACAATGCGACGATGGGAACACGAACAACAACGATGCCTGCTTGAATACATGCGTGCCAACGCTTGTCATCTCGGCGGGGGGGTACCACACGTGTGCATTGTGGCGAGGCGATCATAAAGCGGCCAAATGCTGGGGCTGGGGGATGCATGGTCAGCTTGGTTACGGGACTACAGAGAATGTTGGGGATGGTGTCAAAGGGATGGCAACGGTTGCAGGCATCCCTTTCATTGATTTTGGTGCGAACAATTTCCCAACCGCCATTGCAGCAGGGAAAAGTCATACGTGTGCATTGTTGAATCAAGGGAGGGTCAAGTGCTGGGGCTTGGGTGATGCTGGACAGCTGGGCCAAGGCAATACGAGCAATATAGGGGATGGGGTGGAGGGCCATCAAAGTATAGCGGAGACTCCTCCTATCAACCTTGGAGAAGGTTTGACCGCTGTTGCCATCACAGCCGGTGATCAGCACAGTTGCGCGTTGTTAAACAACGGTACAATCAAGTGCTGGGGCTATGGTGCGTTTGGCCAGCTTGGACAAGGCTACACACTTAATATTGGGGATGATGTGGGGCTTCCCGTTGCGGACAATGTCCCTATTGTTCTTGCCACCGATCGAAGTCTGACTGCCGTCGCCGTTGAAGCAGGCGCTAACCATACCTGCGGCCTATTAAGTAACGGTTCTCTTAAATGTTGGGGCCAAGGTTTGCATGGGAAGCTTGGGAACAACAGCACTGCAAATATTGGCGATACATTGCAGCATTTGGTTGCCACAAGTTTGCCCATCAAATTAGGGATCAAGGTGCGTACGATCGCGGCAGGTGCTGATCATACCTGTGGATTGATGAGAGACGGCAAGATCAAATGCTGGGGCTTGGGTGCCAATGGTCGGCTTGGGAAATGGGACACCAAGAATATCGGGGATGGCATCAAAGGCCATAAAACAGCGACTGAAAGTTTTCCTATTTTACTAGGAAAAGATCTTACAGCCGTTGCCGTCGTGGCGGGTTATAGCCACACGTGTGCACTTCTTAACAATGGTACGGTGAAATGTTGGGGCGCCGGTTCCCAGGGCCAACTGGGTGTGGGAAACAATGAAAATCTAACAGCACCTGGCAATGTGCCCGTGGATTTTGGAACGGGTCTTCTTGCCACCTCGATCGTATCGGGCATGTATCATACCTGTGCGCTGCTGAGCGACGGTAAGATCAAATGCTGGGGTATGGGCGCATTTGGCCAACTGGGAAATAACAGCACCGCCAATGTGGGTGATGATCCCAAAGATGTGATGACGGCGGTGGTGCTTGAGCGGTTGCATAATTGATGCAATCAATTCATTGATTGAGCACCCGTAGGGGCGGTTCGTGAACCGCCCGATAAACTTTTATTCAAATGCCGCACGGGCGCTTCGCGAAGCGCCCCTACAGATAATGAGAACAAATCAATTCTACGAAAAATTAATCGCCTGCCAGTTTGTAATTGTGCGCATTTCGCTTGCAATCAATTGCTCGGCGGGAACGGTGCGTTGTTCCATGACATGATGCAAAGCACGGTGCAGGCCCAAGGCACGCACAGGATCGATGCATGCGAGATAATGATCAAGGCCTGCTTTAAGTCCAAGCAAAGCGATTTCATCAAGACTCCAATGATCGGCCAAGGCTTTCATATCGATGTCGTCGCTTACGATGATGCCTGAAAAACCCAATTCATCACGCAATGCACGCAAGATGACGGGCGAGAGTGTTGCAGGCAATTTGGGATCCAGTTTGGGAACCATCATGTGTGCGGTCATGATCGCATCCATGATGCCTGATGCGGCGGCAGCTTTGAATGGTAACCATTCGCGTTTGCGCAATGTTTCAATGCTGTGTTGCACTTCGGGGAGTGCAAGATGACTGTCTACGGTGGTGTCGCCGTGGCCAGGATAATGTTTGCCACAGGTGCGTATGCCGGCCGCACGAAGTCCTTCGGCAAATGCACATGCAAACGTTGTGACATCCTGCGCATTTTCGGCAAACGCACGATTGCCGATGATGGGATTGGTAGGTTCGGTATGGATGTCGAGTACGGGTGCATAATCGAGATCGAAACCGTAACTGCGCAGCTCTTGACCCATGCGATGGCCGAATTTTCGAACTGCTTCGATGCCTTGGCGTGCCATGTCGCGTGCGTTGGGCCAATCGTTGCCCAAGGGTTTTAATCGCTGAACCAGTCCGCCTTCTTGATCGACGCTGATGACAAACGGATCGCCTGCACGAAATGCTTTAAGTTCCGCGATGAAATCGCGAAGCTGGTGTGCATCCACAATGTTGCGTGCAAATAAAATAATCCCGAAAGGATTGATGTGCGTGAGCAACTCACGTGTGGCTTGGTCCAATTGGGGTCCAGGAATGCCGATGGTGAGCAATCGGCCCGCGATGCGTTTGCGGTCTTCGCGATCAAGATACATGGACATGCTCTATCCCTTTCCCCGTGAGAAATAACATAAATGTGGGTATTACTGTCATACCATGACATTCACGCGATTTCCTACGGGCAACGAACGGCCTCAAAGCGTGAGTCATATGCCGAGTCCAAGCGTGGATCCTGCATTGTTGACCCGTTCGCCGGTCCTTGGTGGCGGTTTTGATTTCGATCACAGTGCCTACGCATCATCGCAAGAACCACCACTATCCCAGCCCATAGCACATTTACCCGTGCTGCCTTTGCACGCTATTTTTTCATGGGAGCATGGCTTAAGACGTCCAAGCGCCCGATTGCTGCTTGCGCCTACGGAGGGGTTGTCGCGTACTCAGGTGATCGTTCAAATCGAGAAAATAGCTGCACAGTGCGGCATGGTGTGTTGTGTGCTTGAAAATACCGACATGGCGGCAACCCATGCGGTGCGACAGAAAATAGATGAGACCATCGCGAACCATGGCATGTTGATTATTGCTGCTGGACCAGGCGGCATCGAAAATCCCAATGCGTTCAATACGATCATTGACGATTATGCCTCGGATGGTGAAGCGGGAAAGCGTGCTTCGCAGATGCGTGTTGTGGTGGTTCTCCCGACAGGCTTTTTGCTTGAAGATACGGCCTTTGTAAGTCGGTTTGAAGCACATAGGCTGACACCGCTTGTTCACCCATTTTTAGATCGACCCTGGATGACACCCAGTCCTCAGAAATGCATGGATCCATCCATTGCACGCATTGTTGTTTGGGAAATGTTTGGCATGGATGCGCGCTTGGAAGCGGCATTTAAAGAGGCCAAAGGTGAGCTTCTTATTTGTGTGCCCGAAGTCTCTGAATACGTGATGCGTTGTTTGTGGCGATTGTGTGAATCACATCCTGGTTTGCGTGTCTTTGTCCATGAAGATTTTCATGACGGTTTTATTTCTCGCCGTGATCCTGATGTGATGCCGGAAGGTGTTCTCGCCATCGACGAAGCAAGTGTGCTTACCGCATTTGCCCGTGAATCGGCGCAGGTGGGTACTTCATGTTTTGGGCCGCTTTCCGATGTGAGAAATCCTGCACCGCAGGTGATGGTGATGGGTCCATTATCGGAAAATAGTTGGAAAATGCTTGCGAGTGCTCCCAATCCATGTTGGCCACCGCACGTCGTTGAAGGCATTCCTGTGCCGTCGTGGGCCAGCGATGTGGTGCGTATTGCTGGGGGGGCCCGTGATGTATTTCGTTACGAACTCCCGAACACATCGTTCGTGTTGCATGCCTCGGATACCAGTTTAATGTTCTCGCTTCTCTTCAAAAAATATCCTTCGATGATCTACATCCCCATGGCATCAGACACGAGTGCGGGTGCATTTCTGCAAAGGGCCGTGCGATGCGATGATGGACGTCATCTTCGGGTTGACACACTCTTGCTTGATGCATTGAATAAAGGGGGTGATATTGTTCTGCATGTGGATTATGCCCCGGATCTTGCGAAATGCATGGGTCTTTTGTTGATGACGCCGCCGCGAGGTATGGTGTCTGGGGAGATGGTTGAATTTCCTAACGCACGGGTTATTTTGCTGACCAACGATCCGCATCTGGAATTGGCTTTGCCCGGCGCAATGCACCTTCATGACAACGTGCAGCATACATCGAGAGACCTTGTGATTCATGCGTTTTGGAACATGGAACTGAGTGAGTCAGAAATATCCCGTGTGGTCGAATTTGCTGACGCCATTGATTTGGCACTGAAATCGGATCCAGAAACATTGGCACGTCATAGGCGTCTCGATGTTTGGACCCTAATCCGCGTGCTGTTATATAAAGATAAGTTTTCTGATTGGATGCGTATTGCCGTTGAGTGTACGCTCAGCGGTGAGTTTGGCGATGGTAGTGAATCCTACGCAAAACTTTTGTATACGGTGAGCGGAAACGAAACATCCCATGATTTTGATGTACGCGGGGTGTTTCGTGCGATCGATGACATGCGTCATCCCTCACAATTGCTCGATTATCAGTATCGCATCGCCAATGAAGTGACGCGTCCTGTATTCGATGCGGTGATGGCTTATTACAAAGCATCACCTGCGCATGGCCTTGCGGTATTGATCTGTCATGCGGCGAAATCCTATCCGCCGGGTGGTCAAGAAGCGCAGATCGCACAATGGATTGCCGATGGTGTGGGCCTTCCCGCCGATGCGATCATGCCTGTTGAACCTCCTCTTTCATCATCTCGGGATCTTTATGAAGAACAGTACGCTTGCGTACAACGCGCGCTCGCAGTGAATCAGGGATGCGCGCTCATTGGCCCGCCGTGCTCTGGCAAAAGTCGTGCGTTGGATATGCTCGAAAAATCCTATCCGCGCACTGTACGATTGGTCGTGGCACATTTTCCGAATGTAACGCTGTTAGCGAATGCAGTGCAAGAAGCATACGACGGTGGTGCTCATCTTGTGATTATCGATGAAGCCGATTTACTTGATTTACGGGGGATCATTAGGCTGTCCAGTGGAGGGTGCAAGCTTGTGATTGCAGGGAATGGTTTACAAGATGATCGCGTGTCTTTGCCCGTTTGGATACCGCTCGTACGTTTTCCTGAAGTGACCTATGGCCAAGATCTCATGGACCGATTTATCACGCCGGCAACAGATGCGTGCAAAGAGATATTTTCGGGTTCCGTATACGGTTTGACGAACACCACGACGAAGCTGCTTGCAACCCATCGCATGATGCATGCCATGGATCGTGAAGGACGCGTGACACCTCGGTTGATTCAAGAGGTCTATCGGCGTTTTCTTGCAATGCAATCCAATGGCGTTGGGGCGGGGACGTGGCCAACCGCCCTCACCCAAGTCTATATTGATGCTTTCGGCGCGCGTGAAAGAAAAACTTTAAACCTATTATTTAGGCTCACTCTGTTGCCTGGGTACGATGGGTTAGGCTTTCTTGCATCGGGGATTTTTCATGGTCGTGAGGATGATTATAATAGGATCTACAGACATCTTTGGGTACTGCAGAAAGCGAGGCAATTGCCTGATCATCCCGCATTGCGAGGAACATCATCGTCATTTGCGATCAGTGGTCCTCCGGGGGTCGGCAAAGACGCCATGACGCGTGCAGCGTTATGCTCATTAGATGGTGATAGGCCGCGAACATGGACACAGGTGCAGGGCGGTTCTGCCGATGTGGTATGGGCTGTACAAAAAGCGCGACATGATTTTGGGACGGTCGTTGTTTCGGAACTGAATACATTTAATGCCCAGGCGATTCATGCGGGATTGCACAGCGATGAACGTGCCGGCTTAGGGGTTGTGGTGAGTTTGGGCAATCCACCCGATACCAATCAGGGTCGTGCCAACAAAGGGGCTGCGGCGGCAAGTCGTGAAACAAGGCTTGTGTTGGAAGATGGTTCTCCTCATGACTGGGTTGCGGGCGCACGGCGCTGTGTGCCTAGGGTTACGGATTCGACCGCACTTCATACCGGAGATGCACTTGAGAGGATCAACCATCGATTGATAGCTTCTGGATCACCACTTCGCGCAACATTTCGCCAAATGGTTGCAATGTTTGAAAATCCATCCGGAAATCATTTGGATTATTACGATGCCGTGATTGAATCGTTTAGGGGAAAGACAGCACCGCAGAATATCACATCTCAATCCTCGTCATCGACCATTGCGCTTTTGAGTGCCATAGCGGGCGTTCCTGTGCGGTTTCTCGAAGGAAGTCGTTTTAATGACAACGTGACAGATCCCGTGCTTGCGTCCGATGGTTCGCTTGTTTTCCCAGGGCAAGCTGATCCTAAGGTGAGTTTTAGTACGCGTAGGCACTATGCCTGTTTCGCGGTGCGTTTAGGGGTGTTCGAGGATCGTGATGAACCTTTGATGTCTGCCTGGCTTTGCGATATCTTGGGCGTTCGTGGTATAAGAAGAATCGCAACCCATAAAAATCCAACATTTGCGCGGCTCTGGTCTCTTGTTGCGAGCGGCCGCATAAGCCCAACCGATGATGCACTTGTCCTTCTTTTTTATCAACGTATTAAGGCATGGTCAAAAGACCATATCCTTGCGCGATCTCCCGCAAGTGCGCGGGCATTCGGTTATCATGTGCGCAAGGTATTTTCGGAAGTGGAGCGGGCGCTCAGCGCGGGAGAACCGCTCAATCCTCATGTGTTTATGACCGATGAGGAAGCGGCGTTGTTCCCGGTGAATCAAGCTCAGCCTATCATAAAACCTGTCATCGATCCCAAGGTCGCATTGCTTGCACAGTTGGCAGAAAATACAGAAGTGCGCCATTCGCAGGTGCGTTTGACGATGCCGCCACAGCGGACGACCCTGCGTGATACACGACCTGAACTAACACATGAACGCGAGCGTGTTGCACCGACGGTTATCGGTGTTCGTTATGCAACGTCGACATTATATTGCCCCGCGTATGTACAAGATCCTGATGGAACACACAGGACTTACCCTTTGGCATCGCCAAACGCAGGTGCATCAAAAGAAATAGATAGGCATGTGGTTGCTGTCACAAATGCGCCCGGCACGATGATTGCGCTGCGTGTTCACGAAGGTGCGGTTCCTGTGGATATTTGTTTTTCGTCAAATGGGAAAAAAATACCCGTACGTGAATTAGAACCTGATGTGGATGTGGTTTTATCCGGAAGCTCCTATGCGGTGCGTGTTCCGCAAGGATTGGTGCCAGGAAGCAATTTGTCGTACCGCCTGGTGGAAGCGACAAAACCCAAGGCACTGTGCCGCAATGGCCATAAAGCGGTTGATACCCTTGATTTACGCACATTGCCGGATGATCGCCGTGCGGTGGTTGAATCGTTTTTACTGCGTGAAGATACGATTCGGATTGCGCGCAGTGTAAAGCACCATTCGAAGGCCGTTCTTGTTCAGCATGTGTGTGATTGGGTAAAAACAACGTTTCAATACCGTTGGGGTCATGAACAAGGTGCTACCACAGCCATCGAGATGCTTCGGACAGGATCAGGCAATTGTGTTGCAGCGCAGGAACTGGCGTTTATTCTTCTGGTGCGCTTGGGGGCACGCAGTGTACTTCGTATTGCAGGAACACTCTTGCAGGGACAGGAAATCAAATCAAGTGGGCACGTGTGGCTTGAATACGAAGGGGGTCGTTATGATCCAACGCCATTCGAAGTGCCACGTGCGCAACCTGTGCTTGCACGGCCCATCGATGCCACCCGTGTTGCAATGCGTGCTGTGAGGCCTGTTGAGATCTGTGAGCCTGAAGCGATCCCTGTTGTTCTTGTTCGCGCAGCCAATATTGCGCGTTTAAACGATCTTCAAAAGCAGCGCATGAACGATCCACGTCTTCGTGCGCGTTGGCTTGCAAGCGAATGTTTGTTTCAGCAAACGGTGATGGCCAAATCGGTAACCGATCCCCATGGCGATGAGGTTCGCATTACAGCAAGCGGCGATGTGGTGCCGTGCACCCGTGCAGGAAAAGTATCGCCGAAACCGCGTGTTTTGTTTTTAGGGTCGCGCGATGCAGTGCGTATGGCGGCTGAACCGCTGGGTTTATGGTTGCCTGCTTTGGCCGTTTTTTTTGAAGAAGGTCGCGGGCGTTTGTATATTGCATGCAAGCATGCGGATGGCCATAGCGATATTACGTGTGTGAAATCATGTGAAGAACTTCTTGATGCCGTGAATCGTGTGCCCAAAAACGTTGTTCATGATGACCCTCGCGACGAATTGGCGATTGCCATGGGTGCAAAGACCGTGACGTACGGTGCGCAGGTTTTGAGGTTGGATGCATTACGAAGCGAAGCTGTGCCTAAAGATGCAGGATCGCGGTTTCGAAGAGACCCACCTCCAAAGCGTCATTCGGTAAATTTCTAGAATATGTTCTATGAACCCATTACTTTTCTGATGTAGGGGCGCTTCGCGAAGCGCCCGTGCGGCATTTGAATCAAAATCTTATAGGCCGGTTCACGAACCGCCCCTACAAGAGAACACCTATTCAATTCAAGTTTCTTAGGAAGGCGGGATAACGCCTTTATTGGATTCGGTACCGAGAGCAGACAAGGTGCTCAAAGCATTTCAGCAATCGCAGCGATATCTTCCGAATGACGCCGATCGTTATCAAGCTTGGGAACACGTTGACGAATGCGATCGTAAATTACTTGTGTGCCGCGACCTAAGGGGCGTTCTCTTCGCAAATCAACCGCCTGTGCCGCAAGCAACCATTCGCATGCAAGAATGAAACGTGTGTTCTGAACCATGGTACGCAATTTACGCGCTCCCGTCATGCCCATGGAAACATGATCTTCCCGGGCGGCATTGCCGGGGATGGAATCCACCGACGAAGGGGTGGCAAGCATTTTATTTTCATTGACCAACGACGCGGCGGTGATCTGCACCATCATGTAACCCGAATGCAATCCATTGTGGTGTGTAAGGCATGCAGGCAAACCGGAAAGTGCTGGATTAAGAAGTTGCTCAATGCGTCGCTCGGCAATATTGCCAAGTTCAGCCAATGCGATGGCCGCAAAATCGAGGGCTTGGGCCACCGGCTGTCCGTGGAAATTTCCACCACTGAGGATACTTCCATCTTCGGGGAAGACAAGCGGATTATCCGTAACACTGTTCATTTCGCGTTCAAGCACCTCTTTGGCATAGGCAAGGCCATCGCGTGTGGCGCCATGAACCTGGGGCACACAGCGAATCGAATAGGGATCTTGTACGCGGCCTGTATTGAGTGTGTTGAATAATTTGCTGTCTTCACACAATTGCAAAATATGCGTCGCGACCTCTGCTTGCCCTGGATGGGGCCGCAATTGTTGGATGCGTGGATCGAATGCTTCGGCTTTGGCGCCCAGCGCCTCCATGGTGAGTGCTGCGCCTTCGTCGGCATGGATGGCAAGTGCTAAAGCATCATGCAATGCAAGGCCACCGACGCTGGTCATACCTTGTGTGCCATTCACCAAGGCCAAACCCTCTTTGGCTTCGAGAATAATGGGGTCAAGTTCTGCGGCGCGCAAGGCTTCCTTGGCCGGCATGATCGCGCCACGAAATTCTGCGGGTCCTTCGCCAATCATGCCGCAGGCAATATGCGCAAGTGGCGCAAGATCACCTGAGGCACCGACGGATCCTTTTTCGGGCACAACAGGATGAACACCGCGATTGAGCATATGTCCCAGATGCAAGGCGGTCTCGGGGCGTACACCGCTGTAACCGAGTAATATATTTTGTAAACGAAGCGCCATGAGTGCGCGGGTTTCACGGCGCGAAAGGGGATCCCCCACGCCCACCGCATGGGAGAGCACGAGGTTACGTTGCAAGGCCTGCAGATCATGCCCTTCGATACGCACTTCGGCCAAACTGCCAAAACCTGTATTGATGCCGTAGACCGGCTTTTTACCATCGGCCATGGTGGCAACCAGTTGGGCACTGGGCAGCAATCTTTTGAGCATATCGGGCGTGATGGGGAGTGCTTCGCCTGCGGCGATGCATGCGAGTCGAATAAGATCCATAGGGCATGGTTATCAGATCATGGTGCGACGCTCCAGCGGTGAAAGGTAGCAGTGATCACAAGGGATCCTATAGCATGCTTGTATGAGATACGTGGTTTGGCTAGGTATTCTTTTGTGCGTAGCGTGCGAGGGCCCGGATACGGTTTCTGATGGTACATCCGTTGCGATTGCGCCCGACATTTCTATTGCGTGTGTTCAGAATTCTGCATCCCTGCGCTTTGTTCAGGGTGATCGTTCCACTGACGTGACTGTGCCTTGCGCATCTTCTTATCTCTTGTCGCTGGATGCGTTCCAAGGGAACAGTGTGGAGAAGGGCGATCTTATTGAACTTCGCAATACCAGCGGTACCGTGTTGGCGAGGAGCGTGATTGCCAAAAGCGATACGAAGGGTGCCCGTGTTGGATTTAGCCAGCATACCACACGCATTGCTTCAATTCTTGGCGTGGTAAAAACCACCGGTGAGAACGCAAATTGTGTTCGCTACATGGCGGCGTGGCTTGTGCGGAACAAAACCATGCAGATCGATCTCGGCACGAAGGCAAGTGCCATTGCATTGGCCATGAAAAGGGCATGCGGAGCCTTTACCGACATGGCAGCGATTTTGAACCAGCTGGAGGCAGGTACCGTTGATCTTAGCAGTTGGGAGATTGCACCGGATATCTTTCTAAGTGGGCTTACGCACCAGGATATGACCGATGCATGGGTAGAGAAAGACAGCAGCGAAACATTTTATAATCTGATGCATGCATCGTATCCGTTTTTCTATTACCCTGACTACACGATTGGGATTTGGAATGATCTTTATTCTGACCTCACTGTCATTGCACCCATGACGGCTGAACAGGCGCATCGCATGGAAAGATATTCCAATGAAAGCGATATGTTTTTAAACAGCTATGAGAGTCATGAGGCTTCAAAACGCGCTGATCTTTATAGTGCGTGGCTTAATGGATGGGCAGGCTATTATGATGGGGACCAAGAGAAGCTTGTTCTCGCAGGTTATCTCGATCAAACATTCGATGCTTCCGATGTTCAAACGCAGAACAAAAACTTTATTGCTGGTAATGTGTTAATCAATGCGGATCTGGGGGATTACTTCTATCCTGCATTGGAAGAAGTTTTTGCAGGTGCCTCGGTTGCGGCCAGCACACAAACGTTGGGAAAATCGGATGCCAGCGATATGCATCGTCGGGGTGTTTCATGGTCAACCACAACGGGTACTGCACGCAACTATACCCTCCGCGAAGCCATGGGGATGATTGCGGCATCGTCGTATGTTGGACCGTTACTCATTGTCGGCAATGCCTTTGATTTTTCAAAACTTACGCTTTACAACCAAGGTGCCACCGTATCTCGACAGAATGCGTGGACGAATACGCTCGGAGCAACGCCCGTTCTACCGAATGCTTTTGGGAGCGACAGCAATGCATTCTGGACAGCGCCCCTCCTCACCGGAACACCCACCGATGCGATGAAGCTCTTTAACATACTCTCCATCATGAAATCGGATTTGGATGTTGCCGTGTGGAACACCGGCGAAGTGAGTAACGCAAGCATTGCGACTGCCATGACAGGGAGCTCTTACGCAACAAAATTGGCTGCGTGTAATACGAGTCCATCAACGTTTGAGAGTCGTTCCAATTGTGGAATTGCATTGAGCATCCAATCCGCCCTTCGCCTCATGGCGCTTGATCCGGGTGGTGTTACGAAATCATAGATGCCGATTCAGGGCGGTGATCTGTGCGTCACGTGGGATAAGACTTCGTTCTAGTTGCCCATCGCGTAATGCTGCGCCACCTGTTCGGCACTCAATGCGTATCCGTAGACGGCAACTTCATCGAGCGCGCCCCGGAATCTCCAGTTCCACGCCCCATTGCTTCCAAGGGAGGCTTGCGTCACATTTCCAAGACCTTCAGGTTGCCGGCTATCGGTAACCGCGAGAGCACCGTCCACGTACATCTTGCTGCCTCCCAGCGTAACCACGACGACGACGTGGTGCCATCGATTGGCTGTGATCGGGGCGGGTGTTGTGAGTACAGCGTTGGCACCACCGCTCCAATCGTTGTTGACGTCCCAGCTCAAGAACTCAAGACGAAAATCGTTGCGCACGTTGAGGTCATAGTTTGCGTCATCGCCACCCACCACGAAGAGGCGACCGCCATAGGGCTGGACTGCATCAAGGTTGACCCACAACTCTATGGTGGCCGGCAGTGGGGCGAAACGGGAGGGATCAGACAGCGTAACGATCCCGCCATTCCTTCCGGCATAACCCCATTGAATGCCATTGCTGTCGTTATCGAAGAATGCTGCCCGATTGTCGTCGGTCATTGCGCCGGGAACATTGAGGATCATATTGGGGCCATAGGTGCCGGGGCCGCCGCCCATTTCGTCAAACGCGGTTGTCCCATCCAACTCTCCGAGGCGGTAGTAGGCCACGGGATTGTCGTGGATCACGACATCCTTGTATGCCGGGGTTTTGCACTGTCCCGCAACGCATGTGCCGATCTCGCACGGTGAACCGTCGGGGAGCACGGGGTTGGAGCAAGAACCGGAAGTCGGATCGCATGTGCCGATTGCATGGCAGCTATCTGTGGATGTGCAAACCACGGGCGCCGAACCGACGCAGACTCCTGCCTGACACGTATTGCTCTGGGTGCACGCATTGTTGTCGTCGCACGGAAAGTCATTCACCTTGGGATCCACCACGCACTGCCCGGTTTGCGCGTCACAATACGAAACGTGGCACTGGTCGGGTGCTTCGCAGATCACGCCAAGGCACACATCGATTGGCTGACACGTGCCCGCGCGGCAGGTGAGTCCGACTGCACACGGAACGCTAGGATCGCAGGGCGCATTCGCAGGCAAGAACCCTTTACCAGAACATGTGGGGTCATTCGTCGCCACATAGTCGCGGCTGTGCAATGCATGGGATCCAAGGCACGAATCCGCGCTTATGTTGATCAACGTAAAGGGGTTTTTGGCAGAGCCGGTTGCATGACAGATCTTTACTTTGCCGTCGGTGGCAAAGTAGTCGCACTGACTGGCCGTCAGCGCTGCCGTGGACTTTTCGGTGGTGGTGTGATCCGGCTCAGACGTCACGCTGCTTAAGCAGCCGGATACGGCAAGGAACCATGTCAATACGGTAGTCATACGCAAGCAAGAGGCCAAAAGAGGCATGGGTTCTATTCTCCGTGTTTTGGGAAGTATTGAATGGACGTCGGAGGCGGGGTGGCTCTTGCTAGATGTTGGTGTGTATCACGAGAGTAGAGAATAAGAATACTGAAAACACACATCAATGAACTACATCCACCCAATCGCTTGTGGCGATATGGGTGGAGTTTCGCGCTTCACAGGGAGCGATTCAAACACCTTGGATAATCCAAGGGGCCCTATCGCCACACCTCCACGCAACGCCAGTTCCTGACGTTTCTCGGGGACAAGCTGCGCAAGCCCCCACGAAACAAGCAAAGCCCCCGTATTCACATCACGCGGACAAACAACGCCGCAACCACACCGATGCATGCGTTCTTATAAGAATTTTTTGTGCACAACATTGCATTTGTGGCATCGCTGCGATGGCTTGAGTTTTCGCGTGGGGGCTTCGAGATACATGGTACCAGCTTCTACCGCTTTGTATTTTAGCATCCCAAAAAACATACCAGGCGACGTACTCAATATCTCGCGATTTAGTCCTTTTTTGTATGCGTCACCATGGCTTTGATATTTAATTGTTCGGTTGCGATGAGTGCATATTGAGAAACAATCCGTGCACTTGCTTGATGCAAAAAATCTTTGCGCTGATTGGCCACATCGCGGTGTACTTTAGCCACAATACAACGTGTTTTTTCACGCCGCTTGGATCCGCGTTTTTGACGCGCTAATTTTCGTTGTACTTTTCTTCGTTTCTGACGTGCTTTGCGCGTATGGCGTGGATTTTCAATCAGTCCAACATCACCACCGAAATGATCGGATTTAGTATCATGTTATTGTTCTAGCCTGGGAGTGCGGGCGTCCCGCCCGCACATGAAGCGCTGTAGTATACGCGGACGGGACGTCCGCGCTCCCAGGATGGATTTAAAACGATTCGGATCAACCGGAAATAGTATCAGGCTCGCAATGACGGATCTTTTTTTCGCCTGTAAGAGGCATTGGCCACCTTAAAATCAGAGATGTGACCAAGAGTTAGCTTGAGGGAGAGGTTAAGATCAAATCCCACTGCGTCAAATCACCGCTTGTCAAACCCATAAGAGACGCCCATGATCGGGGTATGGCTGTTGATCCTCTAAGTCCTGTGGGTGCCGGTCGAACTGCGGCTGTGCAGATATGTGTGCCCAATAACGGTGCGGTAAGAACCACGACGTTGCCCGTCGATGTATACAATCAAGGCCCATACCGTCCTTGGCGTATTCGTATCCCTAACGGCGGCGCAGCACTTCATGCACCGGATCCCGATGCGTTGCACGCTGCGTTTGAATCCCACAATCCGCATTTGGATCCCGTGCCGCCGGAAGTCGAAGCATTTTGGAACGAACTCAACATGGCACCGCGTCTTGCTGGGTCCTATGACCGTGTGCGCCGTATGTTGCACCGCCTTGGAAAAGCAACGCAAGGGCGTGTGAGCAATCCAAAATATGCCACGCGATCGCTTCGTGCATTTCTTTCTGCATGTTCTGTTTTGGAGTCGCGTTATGTGGCGCATGCAGGCACCGATTCTGTTCATGGTGTTCTAGAATGGCATCGCAGCATCGGTGCATGGCTTGCGACCTTGGTGCAGGGTGGCACCGATGTGGCGTCGATTGTGATCGCGATGCATGCAACATCCCATGGCGTGCGACGTGCGGCCCGTTACGATGGTTGGGTCAAACAGTTGGGCAAGGACGCTGAACGTATCTTGCTCACATTGTTGCAGCGTGCCGATTTGATAGGCATCCCCGATGAATTGCTGTCCGGAAATTCGCCCGTAGGTGCTATGTGGCAAGCGATGTTACGTGCAGGGATCACGACGTCGGTGCTTGCCGAGCAACTGCATTACGGGATCAGTGCGGGGTGGGGGATGGATCCCGACGAACAAGAGATTGTCGAGGAAGTATGGACCAACTGGCTGGGCTTGCACGGTGCGTGGCCATCTGAACCTGCGCCCATGGTGTTACGCAAACGACCACTGCCTCCCCGAGAGAAAATACCGGGCGATAAGCCGAGCATCATTCCCCGACTGTTTGATGCCATGCCGGAAAAACCTGACCGTGATCGCGAACGTATCATGCACCGTTTTGATACAGCCCATTCAGGATTTCGTGGGGCGGCCATGGCCCAAGAAGTCGTGATTGCATGGCGTGGCGGATATGTGGAGCGGTTGCGTGAACCATGGGTTGAGACGGTGGTGCAAGTGATTCTGCGTGCGGCGCGTCCAGATGTCGCGGTGTCGGTTTTTGGGAGCGATCTTAAGCATTACTTAGGTGCTGAACATCTTGCATTTGTGGCGGCTGTGGCAGGTACGGCACTTGCTGCTCTACTTACCAAAGAATTTGCGACGGTTGAGTCTGAGCCTGAGTCTGCGCGTGCTGCAAAAGAAGATGCCATCTTTCATGATGCCTTGGGGACAATGGTAAAGCCTGTGACCCCAGTAGGATTAGAAATGAAGGACAGGGGGATCCTTGGGGGGGCCGTTACGTCCGTTTCCGAAAAAACAAAAGATGCACTTGATGCTTCAACTTTTGTACACCCTGTTTCCTCAAATGTTATTTCTGAAAAAAGTCGACGTCCCAAAGAAACGCTGGATCTCGAACTTTTATCTGGCGAAAGGATGAACAGTGATCCGAGTCGTATTTTGCTGATGAAAGGCCGTGTACTTGAATATGATTTAAAGGCAGGTGATATCGAAACACGGGCGAAGGATTATTTGCTTACTGAACAACGTGATCGCCGTCGCGACATGCAATGGATGATTTTGGGTCGTCAATTGTTTTTAGAATTTGGCAATGTGCAGCCGCGCAATTTCCCCGGCAATGCAGGACTTGTGATCGATGGTATGGTGACTTTGGCGTTCGAACAACCCACATTTTCACGCTACTTGCACGATGTGGTGGTGCGATTGCCGCGTGATCCTCTCGCAAGCGCCGTGGCAGAGCGTTCGGTGAAGCACATCACCACGGCGGCGTTATCCGCACCTTGGCCTGACAGCGCTGCGTGGAGCCGTTTAACCCCCCAGATGCGTTTGGCGGTCTTTGTGATGGCTTTGGCCACGCGGTACGATGAGGCCGAACAACGTCGGTTGATGCAATTCGCAAGCCAAGTGGTGACCGGTGAGCCCCATGTCGTGAAACCCGTGTTTTTGACGCAAATTTGACCCATTTAACGGATGGTGCCGGGTATTCACTTTTTCATCATTTTTTTTTGCACTTTTTGATCTTTTCACTCAGAAATAGATCATGATGTTACGGCGATTTACTCTTTTGGCACCCTTGATGTGTTTACTTTTTGAGACAGTTGCATGCGAAGGGGACAACACAGCAGAAACACGATCTTCAGATGAAGAGGCCCCATGCATTCCCGTGGATCGCCCCAACGACCACGATGGCGATGGCCTTGTCGATCACGATGACAATTGTCCCACTGTTCCCAATGCATCACAGACCCGAGCGGCACAACTCGCAGATACACAACGCACAGATCTTACCTCGCGATCCGAAGGCGATGCGTGTGCCATCAAAAGCATTGAACTCGGAGCACGCCACGGATGCTTTCTCACCTATGCGGGAGGCATGAAATGCTGGGGCCATAACGCTCATGGTCAAATTGCGACGGGCGATCCCTACTCGAGAGGTAAAGATACCATATTACTCAATGATCAACTCCCGTGGATTGATGCTGGAAGCAGCATCAAAGACATGGCATTGGGCCCGAATCATACGTGCATCGTGTTAACCAACCAAAAGATTAAATGCTGGGGAAAAGGTGACGCGGGCTTACTTGGAGACATCTCGGATGAGAAAATAGGGGATCACTATGGAGACGACTACAGTGAAACAATCACAAAAGCACCAGCACAAGAAATTCGTGATGAAACAGCGAATGAGACAGTGATCGACATCACAGCCGGTGAGAACACCACGTGCATGTTGATCCACAATGAAAACAATGAAGAAAACAGAATTAAATGTTTTAATGATGAAGGCGTTGCCATAGTCATCGAACAAGCACCAACAACGATTGATCGTATCGATCTTCGAAATCAACACATATGCGCATGGTCAAGCACAGAGACGAACAATAGCAGCGTACGTTGCTGGGGTGTCAATTCAGAAGGTCAGTTGGGCACCAATTCTAGAGACGACAAAGATGTTCCCACCGTACTCTCCGCGCATTCAATGAACAGTATCGCACAAATTATCACTGGCCGGTCCGCCAGCACATGCGCTATTTACGGTGATGGGAAAATGGGATGCTGGGGAAGCAATGCTAACGGCATCCTCGGACGCGACAATGATAATAGCGGCGTGGGCTATGAGGATGGCGATTACAGTATGGAGAATATTATACAGATAACATTCGAGGCTGAAGGAACAACACGTGTTCTCCAGGCCAGTATTGGATCAGAACACGTTTGTTCTATTTATGATCACACCGTAGCTACTTCGACGCTACGCAAAGTGAAATGCTGGGGGCGCAACGAAAATTTTAGAACATGGCCCAATCAGTCCACAGATAATATCGGAGATGATGAAAATCGCTCTATTCAAGATGCGATAAGTCTTGATGCATCCATGTTGGATGGCATGATGCCGGTCCAAATCAAAACCGGCGATGGTTTCACATGCTTGCTTCGCAATGACAATCGCATCCATTGTTGGGGTTCAAACAACGAGGCACAACTTGGCGTAGGCTCTAAGCGAGATAGAGAACCAACCCTCATGCTTCAGTATGTTAAAACCGGACTTAACCCCGCACTGCCGCATGATGAGGACGATCTGGACACCGATGGTATTCCATACGTATGCGACAACTGCCCTACAGTGTACAATCCCGATCAATCGCAAGCCATGCAAGCACAAGACACATCGCGTACCGAATTGCCTCAATTGGGGTTAGGTGATGCGTGTGCGATCAAGAAAGTTGATGCCAATCGTGAACAAGCATGCGTCTTACTTTACAGCGGTGCTCTGAAATGTTGGGGCAATAAAGATAACGGTGCTTTAACGTATCTTGCAGAAGACCATATAGGTTTACACCCCGAGCATATGGGCATCAACCTGCCCTTTGTGAATACAGGCGACCCCGTACGTGATATTGCACTTGGTCATGATCACACATGTGCAGTCTTTTATAATGGTAAAATCAAATGTTGGGGTGAAAATAACGATTATGCCCTAGGGCAACTCAACCCCCAACAAAGTGATATTCATGATGACAATAATTTCGGTGATAATCCTTACGATTTTGTTTCACAATTGGGTTGGATTGAAATCCGTTCAGAGCCTAGACACCAGCGGGTATCATCGATTGCGGCCGGAGAACTCGCAACATGTGCAACCGTGCAAGATACGCGCTCAGGGTACAGCAATTACGTCACATGCTGGGGAACACAAGATGAAGGCATTCTAGGACGCGGTTTCGATCATGATGTCAGTGGCATGTTTGCAACGACATTACCCCTCGCGTTTATCTCTGAAAATGTGGATCATGTGCATCTCAAAAGGCGACATGCCTATGCATGGTCATCAAGCACCCAAAGTGCCGATGATATCGCATGCTGGGGACGCAATGATGATTCAATACTCGCCCGAAAAACATTCCGAAGCATTCCAGGCATGCCTGAATTTAATGTACCTCTTGATGATGTTGAAAAAATCGTCACAGGCTATTCGCACACATGTGGCATCTATGACCAAGGAAAAATTGCGTGCTGGGGCCATGATGACCATGGAAAACTTGGCGACGACAACAATGAGACCTCGTGGCGTGATGATGATGAGTTTGTTCTTATCCCTGTCATTTTAGAGGGCGAAGGAACAACACGCGTTTGGGATGCTGCGCTGACCAATGACGCAACCTGCGCCATCTATGAACACACAACAGGCAATGCAACACAAAAGAAGATCAAATGTTGGGGAAGCAATAGTGACGAGCGTTCCTACCCATTAAGTTCCGATAAAAAATATGGGGAAGAATCTTCAGCACCTGTCCGCGATGCACCTTCACTGACATTCACCAACATCATCGGTGATGTAGACCCCATCCACATCGCGGCCGGCGAGAGACATTATTGCGTCCTTCGAGCTGACAATCACATTTCGTGCTGGGGCGATAACAACAATGGATCTCTTGGCCTTGGAGCCGATTTTGATTTCCTAAGGCATATTCCCTACCTGACGCTCGATCTGGGGCTTCGCTAAGGCAACGCGCTACGATGAGGCGATTCAACGCCGATTAATGCAATTCGCAAGCCAAGTGGTCATGGGGGAGCCCCATGTGGTGAAACCTGTGTATTTGACCCAGAGTTAACCCCGATTTGTTCCAGTAATTTATGGTATTGTGGGTACACTTTTCCCCATGTGTGCTGCCATTTCACGCTCTGAGCCCCAGGATAGCCGCATTACACGCGCTGCCGCAGTTGTGACCGAGGTTTCTACCGCAGCGTTCGGCGTTGGCCTTGTCAGCGTGAGCTTGCCCCAGCTGTTAGAAAAATCAGGCCGTGTTCTGTTTCATGAATTGGCCCACTGGCGTGGTTATGGCGCGGTGTGCGGTTTCGATCCAACGCCATATCTCCATGATTTTTGTGGCCCGCGCCAAATTGTTTATCCAACGCGCCATGGACCGCCTGCCTGTTCGATCATCACCCAATTCGTTCTTTACACCAAGGAGCACGGTGCCGCCTGGAGCGTTTGGCAAGCGATGACATTTGGCAATTTGAGCACGACGCCTATCATGGATCAATTTCCAAATGAGTATTTTGATGGTCTTGCTATGTACGGGAAGGCGGAAGAAACGTGCAATATGACAAGCAGTGCGCTTGGACGCCGATTGGGATGGGCCGATTCGAACGCTTACTATATGCTTAGCGGTGTTTTTTGCGATGCAGCTTTGTTTACTTCGACGGCTTTCTTGATGGGATATGCTTCTGGGGCGGCATTACGTTCCGCGCATTATAAAACCCCGAGCCAGCGTGCTTATGCTTACGCTGCACTCATTTCGCTTGGCGCTTCTCTCCATCTGTCCATTGTCGGCGCATTTTCCATACACGGGAATGCTTCTACGGATTATACCGATATCCGAAGTGCTGCAAAAATTCTCGCTGTGGATCGTGGGGATGATGCGGACGATTTGCGAAAGACATTTCTTACTTTGTTGACGCTCCCTCCATTGATTGCGCCGATACTGGGACTTGTGGCTGCATGGGGCAACAGTCCAATCAATGTGTCCGACGACCTACGGCATTCGTTGGGAATTGAAGAAAAAAACACATGGTCGCAAACGATCATTTCATTCTCCTATCCATTGGCCATGATGTTGCCTGTGTGGGGCCTTATGGAAGACACCAAAATAATCTCGCATGATGCAGGTCAAAGCGTCGATGCGCTGGCGCTTGTGGTCGGTGCTGCGACGAGCATTGCCGTATTGGCAAGCAACGGTCGTCGCCAATGCACGACAGCGATGGCTCCGGTTCCAGTGCCCACGGTGATTCGTGTTTTGCGCGGTCTTGAAGATACTTGCAATCTCACCGCGGGGATTTCTTTTATCGCAGCGGCAGCCAGAGAGCTTCAGGGACCACCGAATAAGCAATCCGTCGAATCGGCGTTTGGATTAAATCCTGATTATCTTGTGGCCATAAGTGCCACAGCCGCAGGTTGGGTCCTGGGTGCCGCCCGTGGATTGATGGAGCGCCGTTTTGTGCGTCAGCATGCGGCTGCTTTGCGCGTGGGGCGGGTCGAAGCACCAAACCCCGCACCAGTCGTTGCGCCAAACCATGTGCCGCATCATGTGTTCGAAATCGATGTGGATGCTGTGATGTCGCGGAATGAATCCGATGTGTGATGTGCAAGTGAAGTATTCATAGCGCCGCCGCGTATCGCGGGTACACTTAACGTTAGATGTCCAGGATTGTTCGCCACCACGCCCAGGATAGCAGTGCTGCTAAAACGGTTGCCAAGGTATCCGCAGAGGTTGTGACCACGTTGGCGGGCACGGGCCTTGTGTGTGTGGGTGTGCCCCGTGTGGTCGACAGGGCTGCGGTGATACTGTTGCACGAAATGTCCCACTGGGCGGGATATGCAGCGGTATGCGGTTTTGATCCACGCCCTTATCTCACCGATTTTTGTGACCCGCGGCAAATTGTTTATCCCACGAGAGATGGCCCTCCCAGCTGTTCGCTGATGACCGAATTTCTTCTTTACGCCAAGGAGCATGGTGCGGGGTGGAGTATTTGGCAAGTGATGACATATGGCTCAATCAGCGACACACCCATCAAGGATCAGTTCGCCGGTGATGTTTTTTCGGGTCTTGCTTTGTATCGTGCAGCCGGAGATCGCAATATCACCAGCAGTGCCCTTGGGTCCCGGCTGGGCGTGGTTGATGCAGAGGCTTATTACACGCTCAGCGGTGTATTTTCGGATGCCATCTTGACGACTTCCATGGCTTTTGTACTGGGACATGCTGCGGGTGTGGCATTTCGTGGAGCCAGCCGTGAAACATTGGGTGAGCGTGCACATGGCTATGCAGGCGGTATCCTGTTTTTGGCCGGTCTCCATTTTGGTATTCTTGCCGTAGAAACCACGTTCAAAAATGCATCAACAGACAGCAGCGATATTCAAAAGGCGGCAATAGGCTTGGCTGTGGATCGTGGGGCTGATGCGGACGCTTTGAAGGGAACATTGCTCGCGATATTGCTCATTCCGCCGCTTGTTGCCCCGATGCTGGGACTTGCGGTGGCGTGGAGAAACAGCCCAGTCACTTTATCGGATCGCGGCATGTCCAGACTGCTTCTCCAGGCGGCACGGGATGAACAGCATCCTGAACATACACGTGCACGAGAGATGCTTGATTCAGTGGGTGAGGATGTGCCGCATGAGATCTTTGTGGAGAGGGTTTCGGAACGTCTTGCAAAAAATCCGGCACTGGCGCGTGCCTTGATCGAGGCGTTACAAACTTCTTTGGGGATTGAAAATCAAAATACCTGGGCCAAAACGACCATGTCGATGACCTATCCGTTGGCCATGATGTTGCCTGCATGGCACTTTTTAGAAAATGCCAATGCCATGCCTCATGAAGTGGGTCAAACGGCTGATGTTCTGGCGATTGCAGTGGGCGGTATCACGGCTGCGAGCCTGGTGTTAAGCCATGGGCAGCGTTTCTTCGCACAAGACGTAAAGCCTCCAGCATCGATGACGGTTCGTGTTTTGCGTGGCTTGGAAGATACGTGCATGTTAACCGCAGGGATCTCTTTTGTGGCTGCGGGAGTTCGCGGGTTGCAGGGGCCTCCCGGCGAGCAATCGGTTGAATCGGCATTGGGATGGAACCCTGATTATGTGGTGGGTGTTGCTGCAACCGCCGCAGGATGGATTTTTGGTGCGGCCCGTGGATTCTTGGAACGCCGTTCTGTACGTGCGCACGTGGATCAGATGCGTGTGCCGAGGCGTGTGCGTGTACCGGAGCCTGAATCAGTACCAGTGCCAGTGCCTGTACCAGTACCCGTCTTAGAGTCAGCATCCGTTGTCGCTGGTGTGCCCGCTCCTATGGCGGTGAATGGTATGGTTGTGATTGATCTGGATGATGTGGTGGGCGCTACTCCTGAATTTCTTCAAGGGCATGAGTCCGAAGTGTGATCTGGTCGCTTTTATGCTATTTCAAGCGCATGACCAAACGCAAAGGCGCTCGTTCGCGCGCCGATGTTTCTCCTGAGATTTTGCGCGAACTCAATCAAGGCACTGTCGAAACGGCAACGTTATCAGAAGCGTTGGTTATCGATTTCGAAATTCTTGCGCGAAACGTAGGGATCTCCGTGGGATCCCTTGAAGGACTTGGTATTTTAAAACGCATGCGTGCTGTGGGTGCTGCCATTGAAAACTGGAAGATCTACGCATCACATCCCTCGGACACCGTACGAGGTTGGGCAGCTTTTGCGGTTGTCTCCGAACCGGATCTTGCCTTTATGCAAAAGCTCAAAGCCATGCGCCATTTTGCGGCCGATCCTCATTTTGGTGTGCGCGAATGGGCATGGCTTGCACTGCGTGATGACGTCGCGAAGCATCTGGTCATGGCGCTCAAACTTTTGATGCCGTGGGCCCAGGATCCTGATCCGAATATTCGTCGTTTTGCGTCGGAAGTGACAAGGCCGCGTGGTGTGTGGTGCGCACATATTGTGGCGCTTAAAAATGAACCCGAGCGTGCGCAACATATTTTAGAAACACTGCGCGCCGATGACTCAAAATACGTGCGTGACTCGGTGGCCAATTGGCTCAACGATGCGAGCAAAACAAAATCCGAATGGGTGATTGCACTTGTGAAACGTTGGGAGCGTGAATCGCCTTGTCCTGAAACCCACGCGATTGCAAAACGTGCGTTGCGAAGTGTGGCGCAGCTTCGTTTTACTGGAAAAGATTTCCAATAAAAAAAATGATACACGTATTGATGATCGCAATGAAATGGGCAACAAACCAGGAATATAACCGATTTATTAGATGTACTTATTTGCCTGGCCGCCTGTGACACGTGGAGAATTCTCATGGCCAATCCAGTAGGTCCTATTGCCAATCATCAGAGTGTCAATAAAATTCCAACCCTACAAAATACGGCGGTGAATGCAACGCTATTTCAAAATGCCAATGTAACGACGACAGGCGTGACGACACCTCTGGGTGTTCAGCTGCCGATACAAGCCACTGTCAAAGAGCGAAGTGTTCAAAATATGCCGGTGTTTGAAACAACCGAGCATAAAGTGGGAAACGACGAGAATAACGGTTGTTGCGCTGCATTGTGTTTGTTTGCTCTTTGCGCGGCAGCGGCCAAGAAGTAATTCAATTGGCTTTTGACATAAATCGCGCTAAGCCCAGCCCCCATGGGCCACCGCGCCAAAAGCCATGAACGCTGTCTTGTTTGTAAAATGCATCAAGAGCTATGCATATGCGACGCCATACCCAAGCTTGATGTGTTAACACGGGTTGTTTTGATCATGCATCGCCGGGAATGTGCCAAAACCACCGCAACCGGTCCGCTTGCTCTGTTGGCATTGCCCAACAGTGAATTGCATATCCACGGCCACCGTGAGGCGCCTCTCAATTTTGAAAGCCTCAAGGATCCGGCCCGGCGAGCACTCCTGCTTTTTCCTGACGATGATGTTCCCGTACTAACGCCTGAGTGGCTGCGCAGCAGTACATCAATTCCCGACAGGCCGATTACCTTGGTGGTCCCTGATGGCAGTTGGCGCCAAGCCAAAAAAATGAGTGTTCGTATCCCTGGGCTTGAACATGCGGAGCGTGTGAGGCTTCCTGAGGGGCCGCCAAGCGCCTATCAATTGCGTGAGGAAACGCGCTACGAAGGCTTGGCCACGTTTGAGGCGATTGCGCGGGCATTGGGTTGCATCGAATCGAAAGACGTCCAAACCCAATTAGAAACCCTGTTCAATTTGATGGTGAAGAGAACGCTTTCAACGCGCGGGGTTAAGTAGTCGCTTGCGGTGATTTGTAAATGTTTTATTGTAGGGGCGGTTCGTGAACCGCCCTATAAGAATTTGATTTAAACACCGCACGGGCGCTTCGCGAAGCGCCCCTACATGATAATATAGGTGGTATCGTCACGACAAAATAATCTCAGGTGAATTTTCCTGCCACGGCTCAACCTTGGCCATGATGGCATCAAACATGGGCGCAGCAATAAGCGCATTAAGCCACGCACGCGTTGCAGGATAGGGGGCCGTGTTGAACCACGATCCCGCAGCACCGGCAAATTGACGCACAAACGGCATGATCGCCTGATCAGCAAGTGTTTGTGTTTTACCACACAGAAAACGCGTGGTGACCAGGCGTGTTTCGAGTTCTTCTAAAAAAATCTCGGCACACGTTCTGTGAAATACGGGATCTGCATTCTCGTTTTTGTCGGCGTATTTAAACCTGTCCAAATTGGTTTTGAATTCGCCGTCGCACTTTGAAATCAGAGCAAGCGCATCATCAAGTGTTCCCACGCTGGGCTTAAGCCAACCTTTAGGATCGGATCGTTGCAACGTCCACAGCATGATCTCCAAGCTCTCATCGATCACGGTGCCATCGGTTAGCAAAAGAACAGGGACCGTTCCTTTTGGCGATATGGTGAGCATGTGCTCAGGTTTTTTGCTTAAAATGATTTCACGCAAGCATACCTGTTGTTCACTGACAAGAAGCGCAGCCCGTGCACGCATGGCGTAGGGACAACGTCGAAAGCTGTACAAAATAGGGAGGTCGGTTCTCATGGGACTTTATACCATACTTGATTTTATTCTGGGAGCTGATCCCCAATGATACATTTCGCACCCGCAAACAGCAGCTTTTGACGCTCGTCCAGGTGTTCTGCATTCACAAGGGTAATACCATGCATGTCAGCATCGATAAAAATCGTTTTACGTATTTTTTTGGCATCAAGGATCACGTTGTGCAATGTCGCGCCCGAAAAATCGGTGCCTGCCAGATCAACATCGCGAAGATCGGTGTTTGAAAAGTTTGCACCGACACAGCATGCATCGCGCAATGAACTTTTAAAGATGCGTGGTGATGATTCGAGTGCGTCGCCTCTGTCGTATTCTGTTTCTACAGATCCAAATTGGGCATGGGAAACATCAACGCCACGGAGATTGCAGGACCCAAGGTTTGTTCCACGAAGTATGGAACCATGCATACACGTTGTTTCAAAATTAAGTCCGCGCACATCGGAACATGTGAAGTTTGCGAAACTCAGGTCGGATCCGTGAAAATCGACTGCCTCGGTGGCCACTTTTTTTATGGGGTCATAGACGGCAAATTCTGTATTGCCACCGTCAAATCGGGCGTATTGCAAACGCGAATCTGTGAAGCGTGCTTGCATGATACAACTTCCACGAAAATCGCCATGATCCAACGCACCGTTCGGAAACTGCGCATCACGGAGATTGGAATCGGTCAATACAACCGCACTGGCGACGATCCCATCGGCATGTGCGCCGCACAATGTGCTGTGTGCCAGATCTGAATCCGAAACAATTGCTTTTTCCAGATGACTTTCAGGTGCGATGATGCCGCGCAAAAATAAACCTGCCAAAATCATTTCTTGAAGAGGTGCTTGAGGTGCAAAACGTGGGGGATGCAACATGTCGTTTTCTTCGCGCATTAACAATGGGCCATGCTTTTCTCTCTCGCGTCTTTGCGCATCATTGGCGCGATAGGCTTCCATGAATGACCGTGCGCTGGCCTTTTCAACGGGATTGCGTCTCTCGATGGGCGGTGAAGTCAATGTTTTCCAATGTTGATTGATGGCTCCCAAATCGTAGGAAGACGTGGTGCTTTTGGTGCTTTGTCCTGCTGAAAAAAGAATACTGCTGGCCAAGGCACCTAACGTATAAGGCGTCATGTTGAAGGACATCCAGGCGTTTTTCTTTTGTGTGAAGAGTGCAATGCGCTCTTTGCTTGGAAACTTTTTGTGCTCTTCTGCATCAAGCTGTTCATTGACTGCTTTGAGCTGCTTGGCTTGCAGTTCAGCGAAGCCCTCTGCACATTGTTTTACATGCTCAGAAAAACGACTATCGTGCCTCGCCTGTTGAATGGCTTTTGCGAGGGGTTCAAGCTTTTGCGCGGTTGAACCTCCTCTGCGTGGATCTAGTGTGTACGCATCGGCGACAAAGCCGACCAATGCTTCATGGGGTGGAAACGATGGCGCATCCAATCGGATAGAAGGGGTCACTTGGCCTGAAGTGACAGTGGTTTTGCTTGACAAAAATCACCTCGTTTATCGAAGAACGACGTATGTTTGAGATACTTCGTGGAATGAGTCGATGGGCGTGCTGTCATCCTTTTCGACGGCAGCCTTCAGTTGTTGCGTATTTTCTTTTAAGCGCAGGACATAGGCTTGCATTTCTCCTGCCATATCGGGAAGCGATTGGGCAAGTTCAGCAATTTGGGCTTGCATGTGATGAACATTGGCATCGAGATCAATCTGTGAAATCGCTTGCTTGATGGCTGGATCCCACGTGGTACGCATTTGCGGCCAGCTGTCGCGTTTTGTGACCCAGGTTGGGCTTTTTTCAAGGGGGCCAAAGGCACCGCAACTGTTGGCATTGTCGATGGGGATGGCGATCAAATGTGTGCCATCTGGGCTTTTTGATACCAAAATATTTCCATCCTGCACATCGCCGGCTTGGGTCACAATATGGAATGCGGCCATGGCTTGTGCACTGCTTGTTTCGATGTGTTCTTCAATCCCGGGAAGATCGGCCACCGCACCGACATTGGTTGCAAATGCCTGCAAGCTTCCCATTTCATTGGTACGTGTGGGCGACGTGGCCATGGCGATGCTTGGCACGTGAAGGGATGGAAAACACAGGGCGCCCCAATGTGCCGTTAATACTTCCAGAGCCGCTTCTTTCTTCGATGTGACTTCTTCAGGAAGTATGGGTTTAAAAACGCCCACGGGTTTTCCGTGTTTGTTTTTCATGATGGAGGAAGGATGGGCGCCGCGTTGTTCATTGGGGATTTCCTGCAGAGTACCTTGACGCCACGATTCAGAAAGCGACCTTGCATGACCGGCCTGTTGTTGTGCTGTGGGGCTGGTACGCAAGGCAGCCGTGATATCTGTTAACGGTTTTGCTTGCAGGGCAGCATCAAGTGTCGTGATCGCAGCTTCGTAGGAGGCATTGATCTGAAGCAATTTGTCGCGAATAAATGCCGGCAATTTTGGATCTTGAAGCAGATCCGCAGGTGCGGGTGAGATCATCGCTTTTTGTATGTTGATGGCTTTATACAGGGCCATCTGTGCTTCAAATGAATCGCAAGCGAGCCATTGCTTGGCGAGGTCAGGTGCCTGTGCAATGGCAGTGATCGCGTTCTCAATACCAAGCACCATGCGTGGCGTGAGGTCATTCACTCCCGTGATCAAAGGCGTTTTAACTGGATTTGAATATGGGCCGTCAGGGTCGCGTGTACCACGTCGTGCAAAATCTAAAATCTGATCCCAAAAAGATTGGTCGGAAATCTCCTTTTTTTTGTATGCTGTTTTAAGTGCTATCAACTCCTGCGGAGGTGTGAGGGGGCGTGTTGGAGAGGATGTCCGCGTGGTTGGCGCGCTTTGCGAGAGACCCGTTGGCGATATCACCGCGCTAGGTAGGCTGCCAACCAGGCTTGCTTCTGGCAAGAGACTTTTGTGTGCAGATGTCGCATGAGGTGCGAGGGCATGATCGCCGGGTGTTGGCCTCTGTACGTGGCTTAGCGTGGCCCCGCTGCGAAAGGCTTCGGGATGGTTCTGCTGAAGATCTGACAAGGCATTAGGGGCCATGGTGCTTAAGAAGGGCAGTATCTCAAAAATAGCACCAAGGCATTCGGCGGGAAACTGCCCTTGATTGGCGATTAAGAGGGCTTCTATCTGGCCGATCATATGCTTGGCTGCGGTGCTTTTTTGTTCGGTGCTTGTTGCGCCTGTATTGTCCAAATGGGCCGCAGTGGCTGTTCTGATGGCATCTGTAAATTGCGTGGTAATCATACATCTCTCGCTTGTGGTTCGTATCGTATTCTATCAGAACGCACGACAAAAACTGGTGATTTCTCGTACTTGCTTACTTTTTTCGTAGAAGAAAATAGACCGCAAAACTCGCAAGCATGCCGGGAAGCACTTCGTACATTGCACCTGAAAGATGTAGGACCGTTCGCCACAGAAGCACCGTAATAAGTCCCGTGGCCGACGTGGCAAGGGCCAGCGTGCTTGTGAGCGGTGCGCCGAAACATTTCAACACGACCAAGGGCCCGATGCTTGATGCCAAGATGGACCACGACAACACGACCATCGTGAAAACGTTGTCGCCATAGAGTGCAAAGGCAAGCACCACGCATGCGACACACAAGGTGCTCATTTTGAGGGCTTTGATGCTGTGCGACCATTTCGGAACCAAGTCCTGCGTAATGGCAGCAGAGCACGATAAAATTTGTGAATCGGCGGTGGACATGGTCGCCGCAAAAAGTCCGGCCAACGTAAATCCAATTAAGATATCAGGGAGTAAATGTTGGGCGAGGGTAGGGAGCGCAAGCTCGGGATCAAAGTTCGAGATATTGGGCAATAGCGCGCGCGCACAAAGCCCAACCAAAACAGCGGAGATGACAAATAAAATGTACCAAAGAAAATAAATAAACCGCGCGGTGGGAACATCTTTTTCTGAACGCATGGTCATGAGTGACACCATGATATGGGGCTGACCAACAACACCTGCGCCTGCGGCCATCCAACCTAATGCAAACAAGAGAAATCCAAACCACGAGTCTTTGGGATTGATGGATAAAAGCGCAGGATCGATGCCGTGAAGTGCACTGATTAAGCCAATGGGTCCACCGAGTTTCAGCATGGCCGCCGTCATGAGGCATCCCATCGAAAGAAGCATGACAAACGATTGTGTAACGTTGGTCCAAATGGAGGCTCGGATCCCACCGGAAAAACAATAAATGGTGACGATGACAGCGCCCAATATTGCGCCTGCGGAGTCATCCCAACCAAAGAGTACATGCAAGGCTTTGCTGCCTGCTTTGAGTTGTGCGGCTGCATAGGTGCTTAAAAACAACACAGTGATCAGGGCGATCATGGCCGAGACTTTGCGTCCTTCTTTGAGGCCGTGTCCTAAAAAACTGCCAATGGTTTCGGTATGCGTTTGCGCGGACTTGCGACGCAATGCCTGGGGAACACCCGATTTCCATGCAATGAATTCGCCGGTAACCCAGCCAATCATGATCCACATGGCCGACACACCAACGGTATATGTTTCACCAATGAGTCCAATGAACATAAACCCCGAGCTGTTGGTTGCGATGGCGGAAAGTGCAACAAACACAGGATGGATGTTGCGCGAGGCAAGCAAGTAATCGCTTGATGTGTTTTGTTTGACCCGTGAAGCGAGAGCGCCCACGACAACGAATGCGAGAAGAAATGCGATGAAACTGCCTGCGATCATACAACCAACCTAGGTGCGGGTTGTGTGGCAGTGTACCTGATGTAGGGGCGGTTCGTGAACCGCCCGTGTGATGTGTTGGAAAAATTACTTCGCGCGTTCAGGACGAAATTCGCGAAGAATGCGTCCAGCTTCCCACATTTCTTGAGAGGCAATGGCGGCGAGTTCTTTTTCAAGACCGACGCGATAATCGGATTTTGAATTGGCCTCGATGGAGATGGCCGCTTCTTTGCCCGCTTTGACGTCGGCGTAGCACTGGGCGATCACAGGCTTGATGGCGGCCTTGAAACGCGGTGCCCAATCGAGTGCGCCACGTTGCGCCGTTGTTGAACAATTCGCATACATCCAATCCATGCCATTTTCGGCAACGAGTGGGTACAGGCTCTGCAACGCTTCTTCGATGGTTTCGTTGTAGGCTTCTGTTGGTGGATGGCCATTTTCGCGAAGCACTTCGTACTGCGCCAAAAACGCACCTTGCAACATGCCCATGAGCACGCAGCGTTCACCTGTCAGATCGCTGACCACTTCGTTTTTGAATGTGGTCTCAAACAGATGTCCAGAGCCAATGGCGATGCCAAGTGCGCGAACGCGATCAGCGGCATGGCCTGTGGCGTCTTGAAACACAGCGACGGACGCGTTGATACCGCGGCCTTCGAGGAAATGATTGCGCACGGTAAGGCCCGATCCTTTGGGCGCGCAGAGGACGACGTCAACATCTTTGGGCGGGACGATCCCTGTTTGGTCGTTGAAGACCACACCAAAGCCGTGGCTGAATACCAAGGCGTCGCCTTTTTTCAGTTTTGCTTTGAGTGTTGGCCAGTAGCCGATTTGTCCTGCATCTGAGAGCAAGAACAAAATGATGGTGCCTTTTTCGAGGGCTTCATCCATGGAGAAAAGATTGACGCCTTCTTTCCATCCATCTTTGAGTGCGTGGTCGTAGCTTGGACCTTTGCGCAAGCCTACGATGACATTGAATCCCTGATCACGGAGATTCAATCCTTGTCCGCGTCCTTGAGGCCCATACCCCAACACGGCGATGGTTTCTTTGGCAAAGCGTTCTTTTAATCCAGCAAGTGGATAATCGCTGCGCTCGTGGATGGTTTCTGTGACACCACCGATGGTGATTGTTTTCATGGGGTCTCCTCATAACACATGGTAGGGGCGGTTCGCGAACCGCCCTTTTTTCGAAATCCCACGTTAACATGCCGTGCCACAAGCGGACAACGCTTGTGCCTCAAATACCCCATATTCCGACAGCTTTGTGTTATTTGCCATTAGGACGACATTAGCATACACCACGACATCTCATTTGGGAGGTTTCTATGTTCGGTAAAATTGGTACAGGCTTGATGGCCGTTTTCTGTGTAATGGTTGGAGGTTCGGTGAGTACCGCTGCGCCGATGCCCAATGTCTACACGAGCGGCAATCTTTGGAACATTACCTTTTACAACGATCCGGCGAGTGGCCATGCAGAATGGGCAACCCAAGCCATTTGCTTTTCGCCACCGACAACGGTGGGAACGAGTATTCAAGGTTTTTGGTTCTCGCTGTCATTTCCTGATTGGAACGGTCGTTATTACCAAGAAGGTGATGAAGTCCGTATGACCGGTGATTATGCCCAGGATGTGGGCCATGATCACATGGAGTTTCGCCATGACGAAACCGATGCCGCCAAAAGGGGCGAGGGGCATGGCACGTGGGACGAATGGCGTGAAGATGGCAAGTTTGGCAGTGTGATCGGTTGGGGAAATACGCGTTTGGCCCGTAAAGGTTACTGCTTCCCCCACGGATTCACTGCGACGAGCGCCGGCCTAGTGGGTGCTTTTGAGAGTACACTACCCCAGTTTTCGGGGCGGCTCGGTGCCCGTATGCAAAGGAACGGTCGCACAGAGGCCACTTCGCCCAATGATAAACTCTCCGAGAGTCTGGACGTCCATGCGGAACGCAATCGTCAAACCATTGGGAGTTTCTTTGATATCTTTGTGGAGGTGACGCCAGCCGCCGCCGCTTCTGACGCTGAGTAATAATCAGCGGGCTTATTATGCGCCTTGAATGCTGATGGTTTTGATATGAATCGGTTTGACGGGACGGTCTCCCGCGCCGGTTTTTGTGTTTGCAATGGCCAAAAGCACATCCATTCCTTGAATGACTTCGCCGAACACGGTGTGCTTGCCGTCAAGCCATGGGGTCGCTATTTCCGTGAGGAAAAACTGTGATCCGTTGGTGCCTGGGCCGGCATTGGCCATGGACAAAATGCCAGGCTTGTTGTGTTTGAGATGGGGTTTGCATTCGTCTTCAAAGCGATAGCCAGGGCCGCCCATGCCGGTGCCCATGGGATCACCACCTTGGAGCATGAAGTCTTTGATCACGCGGTGAAAGATCGTGTTGTCGTAAAGCGGGGTGGTCACTGTTTCGCCTTGGGGATTGGTCCAAGGCATTTTACCCGTGGCCAAGCCCACGAAGTTGCCGCAGGTCACAGGGCAATCGTCGGTGTGAAGTTTGACCGTGATATCGCCGAGATCCGTGTGGAATATGGCGGTCACTGGGGACCCTTTTGAAAACACTGGAAGACTGCTGCGGGGCATATCGCGATCATCACGCATAGGGGTTCTCCTTGGTTGGAGAGCATTTACAGCATCTGCGCGGAAAATCCAACAGCGTATGGGATGGGTGGTACTATTCAAGCATGCAAGTTGACGTGAGAAGTTTGTTCGTTTGTTTATCTCTCGCCGTATGGGGTTATGCGTGTGGTAAAGGAACCGATGATCCCACCATCGACCCACGGGCTGCCACATGCAGTGACGGCATACAAAATGGCGACGAAACCAGCATGGACTGCGGAGGGGCATGCGGGGGACGCACAATCCCAGGGATCTTAAACATCACCAACGACACCGATTTAGATTCGCTTGCGGATGTTTGCGGTGTCCAAGGCAGCCTATTTATTTTCGGAACCGATTTAACAACAGTAGAACTACCGCAATTGCTCACGGTGGGCGAAAGAATCAAAATAGAACAGAACGTCTCTATGAGTGCTATCGGTTTGCCTAAACTTGAAGTGGTTGGCAATGATATGGAGATAAGCAACAACGCAGCCCTGCTGGAAATCGTTTTGCCTGCGTTGAACACGCAAAACTATGGGATAGCGATCAAAAACAACGCCGAATTAACACGCATCACGTTCGCAGAACTTAGCACGATTGGCGCAAACATCGACATCGAAAGTAATCCTCACTTAACGACCCTCATGCTAGATGAACTTGGTGTGATAGGTGAGGGTTTAAAGATCAGTGATAATGCGGCATTAACCAGCGTCACGTTCCCCAAACTCAGCCTGGTGGGTGGGGATATGACCATCGAGAATAACGCTGCATTAATCACCGTCACGCTCGATCAAGTCAGCATGGTCGGCGAGGATCTATCCATCAGTCAAAACAATCAATTAACCACCGTGACGTTATCCGAACTCAGCACGGTCGCTTCCTTATTCATCACCTATAACAAGATATTAACCACCGTGACGTTATCCGAACTGCGCACGGTCCCTTACTTATCCATCGAGGATAACGACCAATTACCCACCCTCGATCTCCCCAAAATCAGCATGGGAGGCGCGATATATATCGAGAGTAACAAGGCATTAACCACGCTCACGCTCCCTGTACTCAGTGAGGTCATCAGCATGACCATCGAATACAACGACGAATTAACGACGCTCACGCTCCCTATGCTCCGCCAGGTCGGTGTGGGGGGACTGTCCATCTCTGGCACCGCATTAACGACGCTCACGCTCGACAAACTCAGCCAGGTCGACGGGGGCCTATCCATCGGCTCTAACGACGAATTAACGGCGCTCACGCTCGACAAACTCAGCCAGCTGGGTGGAGACTTAGACATCAGAGAGAACGCCGCATTAACGACGATCGCGCTCCCAGCACTCACTGAGGTAGGTAGGAGTCTAGCCATCGTTTCCAACGGCGCATTAACCACGCTTACGTTAGAGTTACTCAGGAAAGTAGGCATTACCCTAGGCATTGTCTCGAACGCCGGATTGGACACGATCAGCCTCCCTGCACTCACCGAGGTAGGCGATGGCATGTACATCCAAAATAACGCCAATGGATTAAGTTGCACGGGACCATACTTTGCAGCGAACACGTGCTCGCATTAATTAATAAGAGCCTAACTGCCTGCAGCCATGCATTCGCTGAGAAATCGCCGTATTTCAGAAAACATATCAGGATGGGTGTTCAATAGATGTTGGGCAAGTTCTAGTGTGATTTGTTTGCGAAGATCGTGGAATACCTTGATGTTGTTGCTGCGTACCGCGGAGTGCAGCACATCGCGTAGGATTTTGTCACGATGTTCGGGCGGTGCCGCAATCAGCAGGGCACGTACACAGGTATGGCTTCCGGCTTGAATACCGACAACGGCCAGGTGCCGTATATCCACCTGGTGAAGGTTGCCATTGGCGTGCATTTTGAGCCACAAATGCTCAAACACACGTGGCGTATCCCCCCGCATGGCGTCTCTCAGGTCATCGGCAGAGGCACCATAGAGAGACCGACCCAGCAATACATCAATGGCGGGGCTGTCATCATGTTGCGAGGCTGCCTCAATGACCCGCAAAAACTGCGTGCGGGTCCCATGGTTTTTTTTGAGATGGCCTAAGGCATCGTCGGTGTTGCCCTTTTCAGCCATGAGCATCGCCACACGTGTCGCATTTTCTCCCTTGGGAGCTGTAGGCCAAAGATAGTCCGCAGTGGCCATCGCAACGCCTGTGCCTCGTTTGGTGAATGTATCCTGAAGGAAATGGCTTTTCGTGTCGTCATCAGCCTTTTTGGCCTGATCGCGTAAAACGGCAAAAGTCTTTGTTAGCTCAATACGACGTGGCATCTTCTGTTAGTGTAACCTTATAAATAAGATTACGCTGTTGTATCTTATGCCTGTAAAAAAGAGTGCTTTTGCCACCTTGTGGGAGCGGTGGGGAGTGTGTCATGTGGGTTTTATGTCCAACGGCGACGATAGACCCAAGAAAACCTGGCGTGAAATCGATGCGGCCCGCAGTGGCGGGAGCTCCCGTGGCTCACGCAGTGACGAAAAGCGGGGCGGACGCCCACTCGAGCAATCGCGGGAGTATCGTTCCTATAAAAGCAAGCTGGACAAGCTGTTTACGGGATCGGCCGACGTGCTTAACGAAAAACGCCTTGAATCGGATTTCGGCGCCAAAGCCCGTGATGCAAAATCCATGGAAAAATCGGTACTTACGGCCGTAGGTGAAGAAGCCATCCGTACAAGTTTTGCGGAGTACGAAACAGCCCATGGATTTCCGACAGGCGAAGCCATGCTGATGAAGCTTCTCGATGTCACCGACGAAGAAATCCTAGGCAAAGTTCTGTCCGCCATTTGGGCAAAATTTGAAGACAAATCCATGCAAACGTCGGTGGCGCTTCGAACACGTTTGTCTACTGTCAAAATGCTGGTGGACGACCCCGATGTGCAAGATGCGGTGGATGCGTTGTTGAAACAGTAAAAAAAAACGCCTGAATTTTTCGTTTTCCCCGTGTAATCTTCTGCATGGCATAATACCACCACTTTCTGGCATGGATCTGCTCAAGGCGGCCTCTACAGGAACCCTTGATGGGACGCGAAGCTTTAACCCGAATGAATCGGTGACTGTTACCTACCCAGGCAAAGCCGATCAAACGGGACAGATGACGCCATTGTGTTATGCGCTCAATGGAAAACAGCTTCCGACCGTTGCGTTGCTTTTGCAGCGCGGTGCATCTCCAGCACAGCCTTGGGTTTTGAATAAACCGGGTATGCCCGCGCAGAGCAAGCCGCCTCCATTTGATAAAGCGCCGGTGCGCGAACTTGTGGGAGCGATGATTGCGGCACCTGGGCCACGTCCGAGTGTCGATATTTTATTTGACCTCATTCAGAGTTTCAGCGTTGCGCAACGCAGAGAGCTTTTGGCGTCGCCCGAAATGCATCGCGAACTTTTTAGGGACGCTGTGGCTGCCGACAAACTATTTCTGACGATGGCGTTGATGACGGGATCGTATCAGTGGACAACACGTCCCGTTGAGCTCAAAGATTTTTGGGAAGGCAAGCGTGCCCATCCACCCGCTCCGGAAGATGGCGGGATCTGTTGCTATGAAGCGGTGTTGCTCGCAGCCTACCATGCGGGTTTAACAACACGAGATCGAATCAATGAAATACTTCCGATGAGTAAGCCTGTTGCAATGCCTGCAAGTGTAAAAACACGCGAAGATCATGCGCGTTTTAGGCTGCAGATGACCAAGCAATTGATTTGGGATCCCATTGGATGCCGTCATTTGGATGCGTTGCCGGATGCGTCATCCCAGGATGTACGGTTGTTGTGTGCGGTTTCGCGACCCCATGGGGCTAAGAAATTCGATCCCAACGATGCCATGCCTGTGCATCTGTTTTTGTGCCGTGGTGAGCATGTGCTTGAGATCAATGGCGAGCGTTCAATGACGGGGATTCCCCTGCGCCATACAACATTGGCTCAGGTCCAAAACGAATTGAGTCAACCGAAGTTTTCGGCGACCGGTGACGGCGCAGTCACACTTCCTGTCTATTTGGCGAGTATGGAAGCGTTGCTTGATAATTTGTGCGCGAAGAAGTTCGAGGCAATCCTGGGATGAGCGGTTTGATTATTAACCTCTCCCGCTTGCGCTGTCTCTTGGTCATATCTGAAAACATACAGCCCAATCCTCTCAATATGTCATCCCCGCCTTCCTAAGAAACTTGAATTAGGCAGGTGTTCTCTTGTAGGGGCGGTTCGTGAACCGCCCGATAAGACTTTGATTCAAAGGCTGCACGGGCGCTTCACGAAGTGCCCCTACCTCTGAAAATAAATGGTCCGCCAAATCAATTGTCTTGCTGCTCACTCCCATCACGATGTTGCACCCGAGTGAAATATTGCGAGAGTTTGAGTGCTCGACCCACACCTGCGGGACCAGCGTGCTTGTCGCGCACGACTTTTCCAGCGCCTAGAATGTGTTCGGTGCTGAGAGCAGTGTAAACACCTTCAAGAAGTGTTTCGTCGCCAAGCAACCCTGATACTGTGATTGCAGCCGATGTTGTGTTGACGGTCTTTGCGGCGAGGCTGAAGCAAGGTGTGGTAATGCACACGATGTGATTGTCGCTGACATCATAGACTTTTCCTGTATAAGGCGTCTCTGACGCTGCTTGCCACGCTTCATAGGCTACAAGTTCTCCAAAGCGACCGAAATGCGGATATTGTTTGCTGCCGAGTACGCCGCGATACACAATTTGTCGCGTATCGTTTTGAATATTTGCCAGTTCTTCCTCGCTTAAATCTAAGCCGCTGGTTTCAATCGTTGCGACATAGCATTCGTTGCGCTCACGCCCGTCGAGACAGCGTGTTTTCTTTTTATTGAGAGCATGCACCCAATAGCCACCACACACAGGGAACAGGCACCGACGTGTGTCTAGGCGGACTGCGTAGTACAGCGGCTTTGCTGCTGTGAGTTCGTCACTGGCGGTGTTTTCATCAGCATTCCCGTTGATTGCTTCACTTTCGGTATTCTCTGTACCGCATGCGGACATGCAAAGGCCTGAAACAAGAACGAGAAGATAACGCATACCCATGATTTCCCATCTTTGATGTTGCATGACAGATCTCCTGGCTTAAAGAGATGCTTTGCGCAGACGACCCTGCGAGTCAATGTGTTTTCTTCGCGCGCATTGACAGATAATCTGTTAAATTATTCTAAAACTTGACGTCCTTTTTCGACGGCAGTCTCCGCGGCGCTTTCGGCACGTTCTACCACTTCTTCAGGGGAGTGATCGGTAAAAACCAAATAACCAATGTAGCTTGCGAATGCGAGACCAACCCATAAAGCCAGGCTCAGCAAGCGTTTTCCGATGGCAACCAAAAAAATAAGCCCAACGACAAACACGCCGAGTGCATGTACTGGACTCGCTTTAAAAAACTCTAAAATCGATTCCATGGTGTCCTCCAGGGCAACTCAACCATTGTAAACGATATCGGACGTATGTGTTTTTTTTTCTGCGCTTCGTGAAGAGTCAAGCTCCGCTTACACTATAGATGCGTGGACATCCGCGCGATGCGCAATGGTATTTAGCCGTTTCATAGGCGCGCCTTGGCGCGTTCTTATTGCTTTTAGCATGGCCTTGCTCATGCCTTGGGCAGCGGTGGCCGATGTGAAAGGCCAAGCGCCAAATTTTGTTAAAAGTTGGACATTGCGTGGGGGCTACTCGAGTACCGGCCGTGCACTTATGTATCCAGGCGTACAAAGCAGCGAAGTGAGCACGGTCCTTGTGAGTGCATCGGATGCACCCATTGCCAATATTCCGCTTGATGCCACCATTGAGGCGGCGTACTTATTTTGGTCGGGATCTTCCCCACGCGATGCAGGAACGCGGTCGGGTGCACCACGCGCATGGCAAGATCAAACCGCAACATTCACGCTCCCCAACGGAAGTGTACAGCAGGTAGATGCGCTTGCTGTTGATCCCTCGGGTTTTAACACATGTTTTCTTAATACGGCGTTGGAAGGCCAAGGCGGCTTTGGCGGTTTTTACTATTGCCGTGCGGATGTCACATCACTTCTGGCAGGCCTTGGTACGGGAGGTACAGGATCCAACGGAACCTATATGCTTGGCGATGTGGATGCCGATGCGGGCACGTTGACGCAAAGTGATCCGCAGTTTCCCTATGCACAGGCCAAGTATGCCGTATGGTCGTTGTTGATTGTGTGGAAATCACGCAGTGCCACATCGGGGCACAATATTTCTTTGTACGATTCATTTTTGCAGTTGGATGAAAACGCAGGATTTAGCGGAAGCGATGAACTTGGGGTCACCTCCTATGGCTTAAGTGGATTTAAAGTCGATGACACACGGGTGAGTGAGCTGACGGTATTTGCCATGGAAGGCGATCAGCAACTTGGTGTTCCTCCGCAAAATTTGATCACAGGCCTTGGGCGATGTGACACGTGCTTGGACTTTGTGGGCGTGACACCGCCAGGTGGATCTTATCAGGTGCTGTCGAACGGCGATCGCGATCCGGGGAATGCCTTTACCGGACGTTACCGCGGCGGCCCAAGCATCGATATCAACACCTACAGCCTTAATTCCATTCTTCCCATAGGTGCAGAAAGCGTTACGGTGCGCGTGGGAAGTGGGGATGGTAACAGCGGTGGCGGGGGCGAAAGTTTTTTCTTGGGATGGTCTTTGATTTCGACCGATCGCAAATTTCCGTTGATTGCGGAGGGCGATGCAACCATCGTTGCAAGTTATTCCACAGCAGTGCCAGGGCAATCGCTTCGTTACACCATCGAATTCACCAACAGCGGATCGGCGCCGCTTACGGGTGCGGTTCTCACTGCGGCCATGCCTGAACATACCACGTACGTGAGTGGCTCTACCACGGTGGATGGTCTGGGCATTGCCGATGCGGGCGGCATCCCGTTGGTGCGTGGGATCAATATTGGAACAGTGCCGGCTCAAGGCGCAGGGCGCAATCGACGTGTTGTTATTTTTGAAGTGCAGGTTGCGGGCGATGCGTGCGTGGTTGATCATTTGGAAGCAAGTGCGTTGCTGCGCAGCAATGAATTGGATCCGATCACCATTGGACCTGTCAGTACAACATTGGGTGGTGTTGTTTTTTCGCGTGTTGAAAAAAGTGTGGCATTGAATGGTTCAAGTCGATTCGAGCCGGGCGCATCGGTGCGTTATACCATCGAAATAGAAGGCGATGGTGCACGGGATGTGCGTGGTATTGCCATCGAAGATGTTATTCCCAGTGAATTGCAGACCACGCTGATTGTTGTCAGTGGTTCGAGTTCATTCCCCGCCATACCCCCCGACGGCCATATCAATCTCACGAACCTCACAGTGCCTCTCGCGACACCGCTCACAGTGAATGTGTTTGCAACCATTCGCAGTGAAGCAAATCTTGCGACGTTGTTCGGAAGTGTGGATGCGATCCATGGCCACGTGGTGCACAACTTGGCGCAAGCAAGTGGCAATTGCATCGCGCCGGTTGCAACCAACGACGCGACATTTGCACTGACGTATCAGGCCGATATGGTTGTGACAAAAAGCGTGACAGACGACAATGGTGGATTGATTGAACGTGGCGATGGGATCACTTACAAAGTGCTTGTTCGCAATCAAGGCAATCGCAATGCAACCGTGCGTTTGATCGATCCGTTGAGTTCCGCGTCAATCAGCTACATTGCCAATTCAGCCACCGTGGCAGGGACAAATCTGGATTCATCGGCTTATCCCTTTGGAAGTTACGATCTCGGAAATATCATTGCAGGGGATGCGGGGCGCGAATCGGTATTTCGTGTGGCTGTCGCAGGCAATACCGCCGATGGAACCGTGATCACCAATACAGCAACCGCACTGATACAGGATGGATCGGGTCGAACGGTTCAAGCCAGCGCAACACCTTTGACGGTGATCGCCAAACCCAATCTAAGTACTTCATCGCTAAGTGTTCAGAAAACATCAGGAAGCTCTGGGGCAAACTATCGCCCTGGCGATGTTGTCACTTATACGTTTACGATTAACAACACGGGAAATGTTCCAGCTTCAGGTGTGCGTATTCTGACGGGTGTTGTGTCACCGTTCCTTGTGATCACAGATGGAACAACGCAAGCGCCCGACGGAAGTGTGAACTTGCTCTTGGGTGATCTCGGTGCGGGGGCTTCTGTGACACGTACGATCGTTGCACGCATTGTTTCGCCGATGAACAACGGAACGTTGATCTCTTTAACCGCAGCCGCCACAGAAACCACACGCAATTATGATGCGACATTGCCCACGGCATCATTTACGGTAACAAGCAGTGCAACGGTTGTATCATCGCTTGTTGCTACGCCGAGTCATACACCACCGCTTCCAGGCGACCTCATCGATATCACACTGACCATGCGTAATACCGGCGATATGGCCATCAACAATGTGAATGCACGTATTGATGATCAACTTTTGAATGGAACCCTTGCGGGAAATGCATATTTAAAAAATTGGACTGTGCTGCAAGGCAGTGGAACGGTTGAAAACAACGGTGTGAGTTTCGTGATTGGAACGTTGTCGCCTTCTTTAAGTGATACAGTGCTTCGCGTTCGCGTGCAGGTTGCCGCGGTGGTCCCACGCAACCAGCAAATAGGCATGATTGGTCAGATCACAGGTACAGGATTTACGACAACGAATGTGGGACCTGTGCAATACACCGTCAGTTCGCAAGGCAATGTGGTGGTGATTAAAACAGTGAGCAATGTCTCGCGCAGCGGGAGTTCATTTTTGCCCGGTGATCGCATTCGCTACACCATGACCATTCACGCAAGTGGTAATTCACCTGTTCGCGATATTGTGGTAAATGACCCCTTGCATAGCGATTTGCGCGATGCAAACTATGACGATGGATCAGCGGTTGTTGGCAATGCGCTTCAATGGACGTCATCGCGAAAACCCGCACTGGCCATGCTTTCTCCGGGAGATCCCGATATTTCTTTATTCTTTGAAGCAACGATCAAAGACGACGCAAGTGGTGCTTCTGCATTGGTAAATACCGTGACGGTATCAAGCACGTCAGGTGATTTGGTTGCCCCGGTATCTGCGAATGCGTCATTGCTCGTGCAGCGAGTTGCGTCGCCCGTGCTTGAATTGACGCGTCAAGGTGGGCAAGAACGAAGACCCGGCGATGCGGTGGGTTTCACATTGCGTGTGACAAATCCCGGATTTGGTGATGCGCAAAATGCGGTGGTGTCGATCACATTGCCTCGTGAATTGTCGAATGAAGTACCCAGCGTCTTGGGGGGCGCCGTTTTATCCCAGGTTCTTGTGGGGGGGGCCCAATTGTACCGTTTGACATGGTCGGGTGGACAATTTGCGGTGCTTGCCAAAGATGAAGTGATCAATTTGGCCTTTACCGCACAGGTGGCCTACCGTATCCCCGATGGAACCAGTCTTTCCTTGGTTGCAGGTTTAAATGCCGATGGTCTTTCAAGCGAAGTGGCATCCAATGGGGCAACGCTTGTGATCCGTGCGAGTGCACGTCTTGTGATCAATAAAGTCGTAAGCAATTTAACAAGCCCAGGTGCGGGACTTCGCCCCGGTGATCGCGTGCGCTACGACATCACGGTGACCAATCAAGGCGATGGGGTGGCGAGTGGTTTGAGCATTCAGGATCCCGTGGACAGTCGTGTTCTTATTGTGGAACGTGTTTTTAATCGGACCGACCCCATGCCGCCGGTGCCCGATGTCGATCAAATTTCGCTTGTGGAATGGGAGTGGTCTGATCCTGTGACAGGCATTGAAACGTTGCTTCCTCCCGCAACACGGGGTGGAAGTTTTGCCAGTGTTTCCGTGGCATTTGAAGCACGCATTGTCTCGCCTTTGCCAAGTGGCACGTCGATTCAGAATCGTGCTTATGTGGCAACGGGCGCTTCGGAAACAACCTTTTCAAATGTCATTATCGAAGGTGTGACAAGCGAAGTGGCCTTAACCACATCGAGCAAATTGGTAACTGTGGATGGGCAGCCCGCCATTGCGGTCGACGTGGGTACAACGCTTGTCTATGCGATCACCGTGCGCAATGCCTCGATAGCAACAGCAACCGCCACCGATGTGGTGGTCACCGATGCATTGAGTGCAGCCCTTGAGCCTGTGTTGCCTCTTGGTTCTAAAATCCAATTAACGGGTGGTCCTGTTGTTTTTCCAGAAAACAACGCATCAACCATTGGATACACCGCCACATGGTCGTTTAACGATTTCCCTGAATTGAAATCGTTGTTGCCGGGGGCTTCTGCCACGTTCTTTTTGCCGGTGAAATTGAAAGGACCCATTGATGATCAAACCCGCGTCAATAACCAAGCGTTGATCACGGCCGTGCAAGCACCATCGGGTGCAGTCACCGATGGAGATCTCACGAATAATACGCCTGGCGATAAGACATCGATCATTGCGCGATCTCAGCCCAATCTTCGTTTGTTTTCATTGTCTGTTGTTGACCCCACAAACGGATCACGTGTTGCACAAGCCATCCCCGGGCAGCGACTTCGGATCTTGTTTCAAGTCGAAAATACAGGAACGGAACGGATACGTTCGGTACAAGTGGTTCTCGCGGGCTTAAGTGATGCACTTGAGAATATCACGACAACCACAGGAACGTTTAATTCGTCGTCGCGTACGTTGCAATGGTTGTTTGATTCGATAAGTCCACGCGATGGCGTGAAAACGTTTTCTGCCGATGTCCAAGTGAAGGCCGTGGTCAATGCGGGCGACGTGTCGATGCAAGCCATCATGCAAGCCGCCAACATCGCAGAGACCCTTAGTGATGATCCCATTTTGTTTGGTGTATCGGATCCAACACACTTTACGATTGTGAGCCAAGCCAAGTTTGCATCGATCCCACTCACGATTGTTAACAATCCTGCACAAGTGGCACCTTTAGAAAACCTGACGTACCAGATCCCCCTGCTGAACAGTGGTACAGCCGAGGCACAAAATACAGTGGTGACCCTCACCAACTGGCCAGACACACTTGAATTTGTTTCCGCAGGACGTGGTGGTGTTTATGATGCGAACGGCAAACGTGTGCAATGGATCCTCGGAACTGTTGCAGCCCGTGCGCCTCCCGATGTTCTTGAAGTGAACGCACGGGTCAAACGTGTGGTTTCCAATGGAACGATCATTGCACTGCAAGGGCACATTACGGCCGATGGTGTGACGGAAGATCTCACCGACAGCCCCACCGAAGGGGTTGATTTCCCAACCCGTGTGACGGTGACGGCGCATCCCGATATTTCAGGTGCACGGCTTGAAGTGGCAGATCTCGACAGTCCCGTCCCCGGTTTGGTGCGCCCAGGACATCATCTTCAATACACCTTGCGCATCGCCAATCATGGGTCGGGATCGGCCACGGGCGTTGTGGTGACCTTTCCAGTGCCTTCTGGATTGGTCGTTGACGCCAATACATTGCCCGCAGGGATGATCGTGAATGGTTCCAATCTCGTTTATACATTGGGGATCTTGGAGCCTCCCAATGAGTTGGGTGTGATCGCTGAGCATGTGGCCCTTTTTAATGCCGTGATCACGCCAGACGCATTGCGCGGTCGTATTATTTCAATGCAAGGAAATGTCGCATTCACGGAAGGTGTGCCCTTTAAAACCGACGGCGATCTGATCCAAAATGGGCAGCAAACAACGGATATTTTAGTTGCCTATCCTGTTCTCTCACTGGTGCACACGGTCAATGATAACAATGGGGGTGTGATCGCGCCTGGCGATACACTGGCCTTTGCATTGACGGTGTCGAATCAAGGCAATTTCGTTGCCAATACAACCACACTGCGTGTTCCAATCGATCCACTGCTTACTATTGCAGCACCTGGGCCCTTGGATACGTACCGCATTGAAAGTGGATTTGTTATTTTCGATGTGGGCGCGCTGCTGCCGAACGCAAGTGAAAATCGTGTTTACAATGCACAGATCCTTATTGCAGCCAAGCATCGTCAGGTGATCACAAGTCAAGCCACGGGGACAGCTACGGGGGCAGATGATGTTTTAAGCGATTGGCCAGATCTGCCGGGGCTTGTCGATCCTATAACGCTTACGGTTATTTCTCTTCCTAATCTTTCTGATCTTCACAAATCACTTGAGCGTGCCAATACGCCCTATGCGCAGGTGGGCGATCTCATCAAGTACACCATCACCTTGAGCAATACAGGGACGGGAGAAGCCCCTGCGTTGATCATTGCCGATGCACTTCCTGAATCGCTTATTTTTGATCACTCAGTTCCTGCATCCACATTGGTCGATAACGAAGTACGATGGTCACTGGGCGATTTTCAACCAGGCGATCACGCCACATTGACCGTGTGGGCCACCGTGGCGCCAACCAAGACACGTCGCTTTCGTGTATCCAATCAGGCTGTGGCACGAACACCCGTTCTTTTGCCAGCGCATGTGACATCCAATGATGTCACTTTTGATGTGATCAACGAAGCCGTATTTCAAACAAGTACACTTGTGATCACAGATATCAACGGCGGCACGGTACAACCCGGCGATATGCTGCATGTCGAAGTGGTTGTGATCAATACAGGGACAGAAAAGTCAACGGGATCCAGTATGCAGGTTCCGCTGCCCGCATTGCTTCAATATGTTCCAGGTAGCACGACGGTGAATGGTGTTGCGATCACGCAGGAACAGGGATTTCCTGCCGAATACGCACTTTCTATTCGTGGTTTGGGCAGTGTGACGCCCGGTGAAATCCCCGTGTCGACTGGGAACAATGCCGATTGGGCGCACGCCGCATTTGATGTTCGTGTTCGCGCGGGAGCGCCCATTGGTGCACAACTTTCGTTACAGGCCATTGCAGCGTCGGACAATGGATCGACCATTGGAAGCGATGATCCCAACACCACAAGCGTTTTGGGTGATGCAACATGGGTGATGGTTGGATCTCATACACAAATTGCATTTAGCATGCGTGCTGAAGTGATTGAGATTGCGCCGACCAATAACATGGCCGATGTGGGCGAAACCATTCGTTATTCTCTTGTCCTTGAAAATGCAGGCGATTTTGCGGTGGGTCCAATCGACTTTGAAGATATGCTGCCTGGCAATGTTACGTATACCGAAGGGACATTGGTTCTCGATGGAACATCCATTCCCGATGCCATCACAGATCAATCCATTCATACCCGCATTGATCATGTGGATCCTCATACGGTTCATACGCTGACGTTTGATGTTAAACCTACCGGTGGCACGCAGGTGTCCAATCAGGCGCATGCCTATGTGACATCGGGCGCAAGTGTTTCAGAGTGGATTTCGGATGGTGATCCTCTCACGGAAGGCGTCCAAGCCACAGTCACACCCTTATCTTCTGGAAGTGGACTTGTGGTCCATTTGGGTGGCGTTGATGTCAATGGCGGCGAAGTTGTCGCTGGCGACACGTTGCGATTGTTTGTCGAAGTAGAAAACAAAGGAAACGTCTTACTTTCGGATATTTCCATTGCCTTGTTGCTGCCTGAAGGAACACAAGGCTTGGGTGGTATCTTGGGTTCTGATATTTCTCCTTCCATTGGCACATCAACATGGCTCATTCCACGCATGGAAGCCACGTCCTGGGTACGTCTCGGTTTTGATGTTCGCATCAATGCAAATATCGCAAAAGATACATCGTTGGCTTTCTCTGCGACGGCAGGGAACTCAGATAAAGTGTCACGCAGTGAAACGGTTTCTTGGAAAGTGGGTGGTGTGACAGGCCTTAGTGCGGTGATCGGTCAGGCCTATATTGAGTCGGGTGCACACACGGGCTATCAAGCGGGCGAAGATAGTATTCTTCCAAAATTATCATTGCGCGCGGTTTCTACCGCTGAAGCGTTGTCCGTGTCGCGCGGTGTTGATGATCCTCAAAAATCCAATGCGGTTTCTGGTGATGAACAAGGTCGATTTCATTTCAACAGTCTCGCACCAGGCCGCTATGTGCTTGAGGCATTAAACACCCATGGCGCCGTGTTGCAGCGGGGTGCGGCATTCCAGGTTGCAGCGGGGCAAACGACGATCATCGATCTTGCGATGACGCCCACAGGTCAGGTGTACACGATCCAAGATGCACACCGTGTACCCGTGGCGGGTGCCCGGGTGTGGTTGATTGATGCAAATACCAATCTGCCCGCTGATGCATCACTTTTGCGCGAGGGACAACAAGGTCAGACCACCGATGCCAGCGGCTGGTATGCTTTTGACATTCTTGCCGATCAAATTACCACATCACGGGATTTTCAAATTCGAATTGAGCCGGGCAGTGGTATTTTGTTTTTCCCATCGCTGACTGTGCAGTCGTATCAAGACTCGGCACAACTGGCCGGTGGCAATATCGTTCGTGCAACCGATCTATATTATTTGAACTTGCATGTGGACACAGGCGCAGGGACGTTGCTGGGCAACGATATCCCGCTTGATCATGCAAGTTCACGTATTCGTGTTGAAAAAATCGCTCAACCGCTCCAAGCGAGTATTGGCGAAATTGTGAATTACACGATCCAGATCATTAACAACGGTGATGAACCGATTTCCGTGAACCAAGTGGGAACTGGCGGTATTGCACTGTTCGATGAATTTCCCGACGGTATTCGTTTTGTTGCTGACAGTGCGGTGTATCGTACCTATGCAGAGCAGGGGTTGGTCGCCTCAGGCACTTTGCCTGTTGTCGATCAGGCGGTGCGCTCTACGCGATTTGGCGCACTGTCTCTGCCGGGTCGTGGACACATCGAAGTTCGATACCGTGGTGTGGTGGGATTGCGTTCGATAGGTGCACAAAAAAATGTGGCCTATGTCGAAAACGACAACACACGTGTTTCTAATATTGCCCATGCAACCGTGGATGTTCGTCCGGATCCTGTTTTTGAACAAGGCACGATTATTGGACAGGTCACATGCACCGATGGGCGCGGCATTGCGGGTGCGCATATTGCCATGGATACGGGATTTATTGTCGATACCGATGCCAAAGGTCGTTACCATATTCAAGGCCAAAACCCCGGGCGTCATGCTGTGAAGCTTGATCTCAATTCGCTGCTTCCATCGATGACCCCGGTAAGCGATATCCTTCGTGAAGTGCACATGACACGGGGTTTGTTGTCTAAAATCGATTTCGTGGTTGCATGTACCGATGTGGCGAGCAAGCCCGATCGCGTCGTCGTAGGGGCGGAGCTTGCTCCGCCTGTTGTTGTTGCACCTGTAGGGGCGGTTCGCGAACCGCCATTGCCGTCTCCTGTACCCGTGAAATCAGAACCCGCAATCAAAGGAACAAAATACGCGGTTGCCATCAAAGCCGATAAAATTCTCGTGAACGGAAAAATACGAAAACTATCAAAAATTGATGTTGTGGTTGAACAAAAAGATGCACTCCATGATGAAAATAATACGGTGGCATTGATCGACCCTGCGATCCCCATTGAATGGCATCTTGAGAGCGACGGGTTGGCCCCAGACAGTCTCTGGGAGCTTGCTGTTTATAACAAAGAAGCCAAACGTGTTTGGTACACCCAAGGGTTGGGCATTCCTCCAAAAGTATTGCCGTGGGATCCCAGAGCGAACAGTATTGTTGGCAATACGTTTTATGCCTATCGCGTAAGTGCTCGGGACAAAAACGGAAATATCTATGAAAGTGCATGGAAGTTTCTCGATACGCGCAAACATCAAATGGGACCGAACCGTGTGTATCGTGAAGAATGGTATGGTGATTTATTTAGCAAGGACCACAAAATATCACCCTTGTTGCGTGTTCATCTTCAGGCGTTGCTATGCCAAATGAGATCGGCCCTGACACGTGGTGATGGTCTTGAGTTTCATGTGCATCGCGAAGATGAAGTAAACGCCGCAAGAGATGCGGCCCTTGATGCGAAGGCATTGCGCAAAGCGGCCCTTGAATTAGGATTTCCTGAAACCCATATCGATGTACGCCCCTACGGGAAACGACGGCCTTTGCGTTTGGGCGAGGGAAAAGCTGCCATACGAAGAAACAGGCGCGTGGTGGTGTGGAACCGACCGACGGTGGATATCGATGACCCTTCGGCATCACCCAAGTACGCTGCATGGAAGCGTATTGACACGGTCAATACAGATAAACGGGATGTTGTTCTTGGCGACAAGCAAGCCACAACCATCGATTTGCGCAATGAAAACGGCGTTCGGTATGTCGAACTTTTACAAGGTTCAAAACATACATTTGATGCGAAGAAACTGAATATTCCGATGCAGGGTGATCCTTTTGGTAGTGAACCCTTGTGGCTTACCAATGCTGAGAAATTCAATGAAGCCCCCGTGGTGGTTACGAAAGAAGAATCTTCGAAGGAAGAAAAGAAGCCCGAAAAGAAAGCAGAAGAAGTTGTTGTGCCTGTCGCTGCCCCTGTGGTTGTCCCTGTTGCCAGTTATGTCGGCGACAGCACGGTCACACTCCCCCAAGAAGGGGCTGTGTTGCGCGGTGAGCGCGTGACTGTTTTTGGGAAAGCACCTGAAAACAGCACGGTCACGGTTGCCGGCCAAGATGTTGCGACCTTAAGTGATGGATCCTTTTCAAAAACATTGGTGTTAAAACCAGGCGATCAACGCATTGATGTGGCTATTGCCGATGCATCAGGGTCGCGCGCTGAATTTTCAAGAAATGTAAAGGTTCCCGATCATGAATGGTTTGGTGTGGGACTTGCCACTGCGACTTTTGGGAAAGGAAAAGCCCTGGATGGGCAAACCGAAGACTCCCATGTCAAACTGGGTGATTATTATTTCGATGGACAAATGCGTGCCTATGTTACGGGGCGATCCAGTGTGAAGTCATGGTGGAAGAAAAGCCCTTGGGAGACCGCTCGTGGTGTCTTGTTCCTCGATACATCCTTCGTGGAAAATGCCGTATTTCAACAGTATTTACTTGATATTGATAAATATAATCCCGTGTATGGTGACGCAACCGAACCAACCATTGATACGTTCACGCGACGAAAAGGCTATTTGCGATTGGAACTTGATGGTTCAAAAATTATTGTAGGCAACGTGGCCGGTGATTTAAATGGCGGTGAGTTGTTTCGATATCGTCGATCCTTGTGGGGCCTTGATCTCAATGCAAAACATGATTTTGGCAAAACAGGGGTGAGTGGCCTTGAAGTGATTGCCGGCGATAGTCCTTCAGGAACAGGAACGCGATCTATTGTTTTTCAAGCCACCGGCGGAAGTATGTATCAATTGCAAGACCGTGGTGTTGAAGAAGGCAGCGAACAAATTAATTTGGTGGTTCGTGACAGCATTCACGGCGGTATTGTGACAAGCATTCCACAACGGCGTGATATCGACTATCGCATCGATTATGCCTCGGGTCGTCTTTTCTTCATGAAGCCCATTTTGCTTACGGTGCCAGATAGCTTTGATCTTGCATTGAATCCGATGCAAAACCGCAATGGACAGCGCATGTTCGTGGAATCGACTTATCGCTATAATACCCAGCTTGCGGGCAATAGCAGTGCGTCCTACGGGTTTTACGCGGGTCACGACATGCAACAAGGCAATGTGCATGTGGGCGGTGGATTTGTGCATCAGGCGGCCAGTGCCGATGGTGCAGGGGCTTTCAAGCTTGCGGCCGGTGATGTTCGTTACAAGGTACACAAAGCATTCAATGTCGTCTTTGAGGGGGCTTTTAGCCAGCACCAAGATGCGGCACTTATGTTGAGCACCGATGGTGGATTAACGTTTGCGGCAGTTGGGAAAGATTTACAGCGTGTGGTGAGTGACACGTCGGGTTATGCCATTCAAGGCCGTGTTGAAGGCGATTTGAGTGACTTTGTGAAACCCAAAAAAGAATCACCTGGGCTTGATCCCTATCTTCGTTACATCATTACCGGGCGTCATCAAACTGATGGATTTTTTGCCTCATCGGCCTCCATGCAGCAAGGCCAGAGCCGAGGTGGTTTGGAAGTGGTCGGTGGTCCCAATGCGAAGCATCAATTGCGATTGCGGCACGATGCTGTCTTTACGGCGGTTTACGGACAGGCCGCAGAGCGAAGTCTTTTGCATCAAGAAGTGATGCAATTGGGGTACACCTACAAGCAAGAGAAATGGCAAGTCGGTGCCGAGTCGGCGTACACCATGCGCGGTTTATCGGGCGTGAACGATCACGCGGGGGTGATGCGCGTTTTTGGAACCATGCGTTTGTTCAGCAAGCTTGATGCAACCTTAAGCCAAGAAGCAAATGTGGGCGGCAACAACAGCTTATTTAAAAATGACATCGATCGCATGCAAACGACTGTGGGTCTTGATTATAAAATGACGAAAAATCTATCACTCAATGTTCGTGAATCCATACGTTGGAATGGCGATAACAGCACGCAATTGGGGATCAATACCGATTTGGGCCATGGACTTCGCATGTACGTGAGCGAACGCATGAATATGGGCCAATCGCTTACAACGAATTTCTCAACGGTGGTGGGCGCAGAAAGTACGGCGATCAAGGGAAGTAGATCTTACGCCGAATATCAATTGGACAACACGGTGAGTGCACAGCGTGGTCGTGCAGTCTTTGGGATGGACAACAAATGGGACATAGGACGCGGCATCAGTTTACTTTTAACCTATGAGCGTCAGCAACTTACCGGTGACGGTCATGCCACAGGGCTTCCTGCACTCACGCCAACATCGGCGAAAACACAAGCCTTGGGTGCAGGTGCGCTTGCCATGGATCGTCAATTCATGGCCTCCAGTTACGTTTCAAGTGCAGTCTTCCCCACAGGTATGGCATCGCGTGATGCATTCACGGTCGGTCTGCAATATGCCTTAAAGAAAAAATTGACAGCCAGTGCGCAGGTTGAAATTCGCTACGATAAAGCAGGGGCAAATACAGGCGGCCTGCACGACCGCTTGGTGGTCTTTGGTTCGACGGCGGCCGATTACCGTTTCAGAGATGACTTTGTGATGCTTGCCCGTGTACGCGGTGCCACAGTACGCGATGACACGTCAGGTCTCACCGAAGGCGAATTTATGGATATCACATTGGGTGCGGCACTTCGCCCGGAACATGGTCGGTATGGTGCTTTGCTTAAATGGACCCGGCGGTATGAAAAACAACGTCTTGATGGTGATGCGAATAATTTACAAACCACCACCAAAGATGTGATGTCGTTTGAACCATTCTCCGAACTTGTGTGGGGATTCCAGGCGACGGGAAAAGTTGCGCTGAAAATGCAAGATGTCATCGATTCCATTACTCCAGGGACGAAAGCGACGACACTTCTTGCGTTGCTGCGTTTAAATTATCACCTGACGAAAATGTTTGATGCAGCGGTAGAATACCGTTGGCTCTGGTCAGATCTTGCAGGACAAACCGATCAAGGTGCTTTGGTTGAGTTCGCATGGATCCCCGTTAAGTATGCATCCGTGGGTATCGGTTACAACTGGGCGCACTTCAGCGATGACTTGCTTGCAAACCCACTTCAAAATACACATGGATTTTTCTTGCGTATGACAGGGCGGTTTTAGACCGGTTTTAAAACCGGTCTAGCAGATGGGGAATAAAATGGGCTTCAAACTTTCTTCCTTGCTTTCTTGTTTTTGGCGCAAAAAAAATGAAGAACAAGAACCCTTACACATGCCACTGACACCGACCAAACAAACATTACTACCAATAACGCATCGGGATATTTTCCATCCTGAGCAATCGGAGGGTGCATCCTCCCAGAGATATGAAACCATTAATGTGTTACTCCCAATAGGTTCTTCTTCTCCCAAACCATGCCGCTACGAGTACCTAAGCCGTAAAGATCCTATAGATCCCACTGACTTGAGTAAACGGATCCCGCTGGATCGTGGTATTCCGCCACTCAGGCGAACAATCCCATCTGTTCCATCGCCTTCGTCAGGTTCCGCAACAAGAGTTTATGATGTCGCTGTCATGGGCGCTGGCCCAGGGGGTCTGATGACGGCTATTGCGGCCGCACATCGTGGTGTTTCTGTATGCCTTGTTGAGCCTCGTTCAAGTTACGATCGCGGTCAGCGTGTTGTCGTTGGAGATGATACACGTGTTTTTTTGAATAATTTGGCATGCAATTTATTAGAAAAATTTGGACCGGACGCCATGTTTCAGGTGGACCCCAATCATCCTGGAAAACAAAAATATGTGCGCGATTTCTTGGTTGAATCGATGTCAAAAATGGAGTCTCTTTCTTTGAAAGATATCGAAGGATTTTTGACACACTACATCAGTCACGCCAATCTGGACATCACGGTGGTTCCTGGGGCGCCAAAAACTATCGATGTAAAAAGTGAAACATTTGTGGTTGGTTCTGAAGACACACCAAGAACTTATCGCCAGCTTGTTTTTTCCGATGGTTCACGTCGACAGTGTGCACAGTTGGCTCATGAAGGCGCTGGAGATGCTTATGCATATTCGCCGAAAAAAACTGAGAAGAAAGATCCTGGATTGTATGTCTCTCAGGTGGCGGCCATGCAATTGGAGATCCCCATTGATAGGGCACCTTTGGGGAAATCTCGCTTTGATCAACCTAGATTTGGGTCTGATGCTGTAAGCCAAGAATTTCTGCAGAAATTGAAAACAGAATTTGGCTGGAAGAAAGATAGTCTCCCTTTTGGGTTTGCGGTTCCCCATGAAAATCCACGAAAAGTATATATGAATATGGAGGTTCCCGAAAGTATTGCTGCGAGATCGGATCCGATAGAACAAAAGAATGCATTAGAGCGATTTGCGCAGGTGTTGCTGGCACACATGACCCGAGAAGATAGCAATCCTCATGTGACCGATGATTTTCGAGTGCGCAGTCGTGTGGAAGTAGGAACCGAAGCTACGGATAGACAGAAACGTAAGGCAAAACTGGATGTACAAACCTGGGCCATGGAACTCAGTGCACTGCCTGTCGAACAAGCCATCCAGAAAGTCGAGGGCTCACACGTGGTGAGCATCGGTGATGCTTTTCAATCGGCTTTTTTCCCCTTTGGTCACGGTGCCAATGATGCCATGTCGTCGGCCATTGCTTACGCGGCTGGATTAACAAAAGATCACGCAAGCGGTCGCGTAGAATATGATCCGAAGAGCCTCATGCAAACCATGGAAAGTGAACGCAGAAATCTTAATTATGGCATGGAACGGGGTTGGGCTTCTTATGAAATTCGCGAAGGGTTTTACGGTTGAGAAAGTTGAAGTGGTATTATTCCACGATCAGCCCATCGATCTCTCTTGGATCAGTAATTAAGCACCATTGAGCCCAGTATGTTTTTATTGTAGCCCTAGGTGTCTCCAGGAGGGATACCATGAAAAATCCAATTGTGTTGATTGTTTTTTTAGCATTGTTTGGATGTTCTAATTCTTCTCATTCCAACACAGCGCATCCACTTGAACCGCAGGATGAAGTCTCGCTGAGACAACAAACATGTGAACACATTTCGCATTGCGCTGGGACTCAAAATTCCAATGCAAATCAGGAAGCCTGTGTTGATCTTATCATGTGGGACACAGCTTATATAGGCAATAGTTGTCGCAATACAGAAGCGGTGGTTGAAACATACTATGGTGTTTTAAGGGCCATGAATGGGTTGCAGTGCGAAGTAGGGCCTGATGGTGATCGCTCTCTTAAAGTGGCCTTTAAAGCGTATGAAGAGATGGCCGCCTATAACCGCTTTCCTGAAGATGGCGAACCCTGTGAAGCACGATGCAGTGTTTGTCCACGGGCTTCTGAAAATACAACAGATATCGAATAATATTATTCCACGATAAGCCCACCAACCTCTCTCGGATCAATACTGAATCCTAGATCGATAAGTTCACCATGCAATCCTAATTTGCCTGCGGTGTTGTTTCCCCAGCACATGGGTGCGTGATCGACGATGGCACAGAGATGATCACCACTGGAGGCGATGCGGGTGATGCCGTGCACTTCAGGGATCATGATCGGGGGTGTGTTGAAAGGGCGGAGTGCAAGGGCGCTGCGTCCGGCGAAGAGGGTGTTTCCAAAACAAAATGCGTCACGTCCTGACATCGCGCATGTGTAGTCTTGTCCAAGGGCAAATTGTCTAACACCGCCTAGGGATAAAAGAATGGAGGGTCCCAGATGATTTGTATCAAGAGCACCCAATTGAAGATGGTCATTTTTGCCCCAACAGCGTAACGTGCCATTTGAAAATGCCGCACACGTATGTGCAGAGCCTGCGCCGAGTTGTGTGGCCGTCGCATTAAGTGCAGGCCCCGTGCTTACGTTGGCAATATTCCCTGCGCACGATGCACCAGGATTGCTTTGGCAGTCTGTGTTGTTTCCCCAGCAGCGTACCACATCATTGGCAATGGCGCAGGTATGGGTACTGCCTGCGGCCATGGCAGTGACACCCGTAAGTCCTAACAATGCAGTAGGGGTGTTGATGGACGCGCTTGCACTGACGGGGTTCGCTTGGCGATTGCTGTTGTTGCCCCAACATGCCGCTTTGCCGAGATCAGTCCACACGCATGCATGTGAACCACCCAATGTCATGCCGATGATCACGTCGTCACTGTTTGCACCAAATGTGTTGGTAAAAAGAACTTCGACAAGATCGACAGCGGTCACCGGTGTTGTGCCTTGGCCGAGTTGTCCGTTGCTGTTCTGTCCCCAACATATAATTTTAGGTGTTCCAGCGGTTGTTCCTTGGGCGCATGTAAAATGATCACCGGCTTGTAAATCGACAAACTTAAAATTCACAAAGGCGGTGCTTCCAACACGCTCGGATGTGCCATAATTCTCACCCCAGCAGTACACGCGTTGATTGCTGTACGCGGCGCATGTGTGTGATGCCCCTGTGGCCATGGCGGTGACTGCATAGGCGCATTGACTGCGGTCCGATCCGGTCGGGTAAGCCAAGGGTTCGTCTTCGATGGTGTTGCAGGTGGCTTGTGTTGCAAGTTCACCTAAGTTTTGCGTGACGCCGTCGTCTTGGGCACAGGCGGTTATACCTAGAATGAAACATAGTGTAGGGGCGGTTCGCGAACCGCCCTTAAAATACTGCGTCATGCTTCAATGATACGGTTGTGATCGTGTGCCATCAACAATCAAGCGTTTCGTATGACCCTGCGAGGCAGTGAAGCCTGATGACTGATAAATCGCTGAAGTGCATGTCGTGGATCTTCATGGGTTTCGGTGCGTGAAAAAATAACGCCTGCGCCGTGCAAAACACGCTGTGTTTTGTCAAGAAAAGTATGCATCGCTTTTAAATACGCGGCTTTGATCGTTCGCGGATGTGAAAACAATTTTTGATCCGATTCCATGGACAAAAAAGTGCTTGGTTGTTCAAAGGGAAATGTGATTTCTGCAGGATCCAAAATCTGTAAAATACGCAGATCACCGAGTTTGTTCGCGAGCAATCGCAATTCGTCAAAAACACTGGGATTGGGATCAAACAGATCGGATAGCATGATGGTTACGGTATTTTTGTTGCGGGAGAGATCAAGAGCACGTTGCCCAAGTTGGATGAGATCCGTTTTTCCTGTGGGCTCAAGGCTTGCGAGGCATGCAAGCAATGTTTGTAAATGGGTGACACCGCGGGCAACAGGGACGTTGCTGATGTTCGTGCCTTGTCCTGCAATCAGTCCCACAGAATCCCCTTGGGCGAGGGTGAGATAAGCGATAGCCGCTGCAAGTTCTGAAGCACGCCCAAGTTTGCTTATTTTATCGCTTGCGAATCCCATGGAGCCGGAGGCATCGACAAGCAAGATCACACGCAAACTTGTTTCATCTTCGTAACGTTTGATGTGCAAACGTTGTGTTTTGGCGTAGGCGCGCCAATCGATGTGTTTGATCTCATCGCCGGGAAAATAGGCGCGATGTTCGAGAAATTCGGTGGATGTTCCGTGACGGCTGCCCGCGTGAATGCCCATCGTACCGCTGGACACAATGGTTCGTGCCACAAGATGCAGATTTGCGATGGCTGCAATAAGTTCAGATGATACCGTCACGGCATTTCAACGTGCGCGAGTACACGCGCAAGCAAGTGGTCCACGGTGATGCCTTGGGCTTCTGCACTGAAATTGCGTATAATGCGATGGCACAATACGGGTTCTAGCAATGCCCGTATATCGGATTTGTCGACGGCATAGCGTCCTTGCAAAAGAGCGCGCGCTTTGGCGGCTAAAATGAGAAATTGCGCACCTCGGGGGCCTGCACCGTAGGTTACAAATTCTTTGATTTCAGTGGGCGCTGTGGCTTCACCAGGACGCGTGGCGCGGGTGAGGGCGACCGCATATTCGACCATGGCCACGGTGACAGGAACTTGTCGTACCAAGGCTTGATATTCAATAATTTCGGCAGGGTTGAGTACCACATCCACAGGCGTATTGTCGTTGCTTGTGGTTCGGGTAACAATCGCAATTTCTTCTTCGGCAGTTGGGTAATCCACTTTGAGTGCGAGCATAAAGCGATCGAGTTGTGCTTCGGGGAGCGGATAGGTACCTTCTTGTTCGATGGGATTTTGCGTTGCGAAAACGTGGAACGGGGGTGCAAGAGGATAGGTTTTTCCACCGGCGGTCACTTGGCGTTCTTGCATGGCTTGCAAGAGTGCGGCCTGTGTTTTGGGTGGTGTTCGGTTGATTTCGTCGGCCAGCAAAATATGCGCGAACACGGGGCCCTGAACAAAACGAAAGCTGTGTTCCCCCCGGGCGGATGTATCAATGATTTCGGTACCCGTAATATCAGACGGCATGAGATCGGGTGTAAATTGAATGCGCCTGAATGATAAATCGAGGACATCCGCAAGTGTTTGAATAAGAAGTGTTTTGGCAAGGCCTGGAACACCTTCAAACAGGGCATGGCCTCCTGCAAACAAACAGGTGAGCAAATGCTGGATGATTTCGTTTTGCCCTACCACCCGTTTGGCGATTTGGGTTTGAATATGGGTCGCGGCTTGGTGCATGGCACTTGCGCGTTCTTGGTCGATATTGCGGGCGGTTGATGCCATGTTGGGCAGCCTATCACATGGACACGCTTACGTAAAACTCCTTGGGAGCGCGGGCATCCTGCCCGCATTTTTTGTGAATGTTCAGCGATCAGCTCACTATGGTCTGCATGGACCTGCTCACTTATTTTGGATTGTCGGAGCGGCCCTTTGTCTTGGCGCCGCTTTCCTCGCATTATGTTGCGCCTGATCCTGATCCGGCGCAGGTGTTATTGGATGTCATTCGGCAGCGCCGGGGATTGGCCGTGTGCACCGGCGTTCGTGGTTCCGGAAAATCCATACTCGCGCGTGCGGTGCTTTCTCAATTACCTACGGACACCAGTGTTGCGATGTTGCTGGTTCCTGTTCGGACGCAACCTGATCCCGATAGGCTGGTGATGCGTGTGGCATCGGGGCTTGGGGTATCAAACATTGAAAATCCAGGCCAAGCCCTCGATGCCTTGATTGCGGCGATGCATGACGCAGCTTTGCAACAAAAACAAATCGCGGTGTTGATTGACGACGCCCATATTTTGTTGTCCGATCCAGGATGCTATTCCCAGGTGCGTGGATTTCTTAATCTTGACGATCCCCATCGCGGTGGACATTTACTGAACATCCTGCTGTTTGGCGACATTCTATTGAATGATCCTTCGCTGAACTCGCGTGTTGCAGAACGCGTTGTTCTCGCGCCATGGCGCATGTCTGAAACACGGCGATTTATTGAAACGCGTTTGAAAAATACCCACGCCCGTGATGGCATGTTTAACCCGGATGTGATCCACATGATCCATGATTTCTCAGGCGGGATCCCTTCTGAAGTGGTGCGTTATGCCGATGCGCTCATGCGTTTGATGTTTGAACGCAAAGCGGGTGTGGCGAATCTCGCCATGCTCGATGATGTGATGGTCTGATGTTTGTTTGAGCATGCGGTCTTTGTTCTCTTGTAGGGGCGGTTCGCGAACCGCCCTTGGGCTACCCCGCCTTTTTCTTGTGCATCTCTTCTTTGATCAACGCTTCAGCAAGGGCAGGGACGACCTCCCAAACCACACGTTCAATGATCTCACGCATCATTGTCAGCATCTCGGGCGTCATCTCTGGTGTGGGCTTGGGTGTATCGCCAAAGTCCACATCAATCACAACGGCTTCATGGGCTTCGATAGGCGGAGGCGGCGGCTCCATGACGGGCAACCTCGGCTGCATGGGACGACTCTCGTTGGCGGCACGTCGCAGTGCGGGGGAGATACGAAACAGTGTTTCTTGCAAATGCTCACATCGGAAGGGACGCTCCACATGGGGGCTTGTGTCACCTTTGGGCGGGACGCCTATCCAAACCACGGGGATGTGTACTTCTCCACGCAGGCGTTTGGCCAAAAATGTGATGTCGTCTTGGGGTGATAGTTTACCGAGAAGCGCCACGATAGGGAGCTCTGCACGTGCATGTTGGTAGGCCGTGGCTGTATCAGTCACCACGTGGAGATCGATCCCCAAAGGGGCTAGGGCAATCTCCACGGCGCGGCGCATCACCGTACTTGTTTCAGCGAGTAAGATGGAAGGCATCATAGTTTTTCTTTAATCACATCCATCGCATATGTGCGATTAAAGACCAGACAGAATAGAATAAAAGTCCGACTGCGAAAGCGGCACCGGCAAGTGGAAGAATTGTCATACCACCGGTCAGTGACGCGGGATGGGCATCGCCCGGTTGATTGAGTACATGTCCCAAGAGAGATCGCGTTTTCACGGTGCGCCAAATCATCCATAGGGCGAGCAGGGTGCTTCCTAAGCCACTTGTTGCAATAAGCAGTATCCAAAGCCTATGGCGTTGTTTGGCGACCCATGCATTCAATTCATTGCGCCGTGGTGCCGTTGTGTCGATGCGTAGAGGCGCTGCGACGCTTCCTGGGTGATAATAGGTTTCATCAATCGTGTGGAGCAATCCATCGCCTTTCCACACAAGTCCAGTGGCACCGTCGTCTCCGCCCACAAGATGGCTGTACACATGAATGGCCGAAAGACCTTGTGGCAACATTTCAGATACGTTTTGGGTGATCGATGTTTGCGTGTTGTCCCATGTTTTTCCTGCGATGAAACAGCCATCGTGCCAAACATCCAGATTGACTGCGCCATGAAAGGGAAGCGTTTCTATGGTGGCTTGGTGTGCATCGTGTGATGTGATGCGAACGCCTGCTGTGTACAAAAACAATTCGGGATGTTCCAGTTGCTCTTTGCTGGGTTTTGGTGGTGGCGACAGAGGAAGTTTCCAGTCATGTGGATCCTGCCATGCAATGGCAACATCTTCATTTCCCCATGGGGTTGCAATGTGGAGCGCTGCATGTTTGGGAGATGGCACGCCAAAACACACCAGACTTTCGCCATGGTGTGCAGTTACCGTTGCTTCCTCCGCTGTCACGCGGACATCCTCAATGATTTCTGACGTCACAGGTTCAATGACAGCCACGCGTACGCACGTCGGGAGATCCACGCATCGTTGGGGACTTCCAAAAACAAGAACGCCGTAATTAAGTCCCAAGGTGCTGAGATGGATTTGACCCATGACGGCGAAAAGGATCACCGCCAAAAATGCGATCACGAGATTGCGTGGGTGGGGCATTCTTACCCTTATCCACCTCTCCCGCTGGCGGGGGAGGTCGTCGCGCAGCGACGGGTGAGGGAGGTGGGAGTTTCAATAAAAGTCAAAACGAACATGGCGCATCAGACGCACTTGTTTCCCATGAACCCCAGTTGCTCACGCCTGCACTCATGCATACGTCGGCGCATGAGGTGATCCCGCTGGGGAGCACGTCATCGACCCATTGATCTTTCTCGATAATTTCATTGGCAGAAAACAAAATACCGCGTTGATCGTACATAAGTTCGAGCATGTGCACCACAGGCCCTGCGAGTTCAATGGGGGCTGCCATGTTTTCGCGCCACAAAACACGCAATGTGTACAGGCTCATGCATTGGCTTTGATTTCCGCCTGGTGGTGTTGTCCATGTGCAGCCTTCGGTAGGGCAATGTTGGACATCGGTGGCGGTACTGCATGTGCTTGAGGGGGTTACTTTACGCATGCGAAATTTATGACTGTCGAGAAAAAACGCTTGCCCATAGGGGGGTTCAAGAAAATACTGTAAAAATGTATTGAGGAAGTTTTTTGTAAGTTTCTCATCAATCGATTCCCATCCACCCCAGTTTTTGTTGGCAAGTTCGCGTGGATCAAAAAATAACAATTGTTGCAAACCTTTGTCGGGCAAAGGGGGTGATTGGGTGTCGAAGGTGGTTGCATAGGGCCGTTCAAATCCGTGCCGCGTGGACGAAGGCATCATCCGTTTGAGCCACAAGGGCTGAAGCAGGGCGTCCACTTCATAGGGTGTTGCATTGGGATTGTTTTGATCGCTTGCATCGAGATCTGAGGCGCCCGACGTGCTTGTCGCTTTCACCCGTGCGATGATCAGTGTTTCATTAGCGTCTTTGTACGCGCTGATGGACGTGTCTTTGATTTCATCCACGCGCAAGCACAATGCACCACCGGTTTGTGCTTCCCCTTGGGTGGCGCCTTGGGCATCGGAACCTTCACGGCGAAATACGGACTGCAAATTGTACCAAAGTCGCGTGTCTTTTTGCACGGGGGACAATGGACCTAGATCGCCCCCTTGGGGTGTTGGCGGCGGGACATATTCTTGGCCAAGACCTGTGGATCCTCCACACCCCGCGCAAAACAAAAAAGTCACCCACCCCAAACGTCGCATGATCATCATGTCTTTCTTTTCGCTCTTTCTGTGTGTATGTCAACAGGCGACATAGGAAGCTCCGCATCTGATGCACCTCTCTCACTTGTGGGGGAGGTTGGCACGAAGTGCCGGGTGGTGGAATGGTGGGGGTGCATGTGTATTGGCGACTGGCGTTCATTTTTCTTTTAACAGCCTGCGACTGGTCGGGATCACCCGTCAATTTGCATGGTGTCGACACGCGCCTTACTATTTTGCATACCGGCGATATTCACTCGCGACTTTTTCCATACGAACTTGATCCCAACGCCGCCGATCAAAGCCTCGGTATGAACGCCGCCAATGCGCCTTTTGGAGGTGCTGCGCGTTTAGGGGCTTTGATTAGGCGGCAACGTGCCCGTGCCGATCGCGTGTTGCATTTGGATTCGGGCGATTGCTTTCAAGGTGCTCCCGTTTTTAATCTCAAAAGTGGTGAGGCCGAACTTCGATTTCTTTCAGAAATCGGTCTTGATGCCATGACCATTGGCAATCACGAATTTGACTCAGGCGTCAATAATTTGGTGCAACAATTGGGCAAGTGGGCATCGTTTGATGTGCTTGCGGCCAATTTTGTTCAGCCCGATCCGACCGTTGTAGGAAATCATCAACTTGGACAAATCGCGCGGGCTTACGCCATTTATAATTTGCGCGGTCTTAAAGTTGCGGTGATTGGTATGGCTAATATTTCGTCGCTTACGTCCATCGGTGAAGGTGGAAATTCATTGGGAATTACGCCTCTTGAACAAAACGAAGTGGTGCGAACGCTGGTGAATTATCTGCATCCCATGGTGGATTTGGTGATTGTGTTAACGCATTTGGGCCTTGTCGAAGATGCCGAATTGGTGCGCGGCTATGAAACGGTGGTTTGGAAAGATCGTCGGCCTAAAAACTGGACGGAAACCATTGAAGATTTGGGCGACGGTCGTATCGAAGTCAAAGTTCCTGGGATTGAAAATATTGACCTGATTGTGGGCGGTCACTTGCATACGGTGACCAATCCACCTCAACTCATTGTATCTCCAAGTGGGCGTGAAACCATTCTGATGCATTCAGGTGCATTTGCCAAATATTTAGGCCGCATTGATCTTGCGCTTCGCGATGACGTGGAGCGTGGCGGAAAGCGTATTGTAAGCCATAAATATCAAGTATTCCCTGTGGATGAACGCTTGGCAGCCTACGCCGATAGCCGTGTTCTTGAAATGATGGAGCCCTACGCCATTGAAATGCATCAAAAATTGGATTTGCGCAGGGTCATCGGTTTTGCGCCCGCGTCGGTTTTGCGTCGAAGTGCCAAAGGCAATGGCGATAGCGCGCTTGGTAATATGGTGACCGAAGCCATGCGTGCACGCCGCAGGGTCGAAACACAATTTGCGCTGACCAATAGCCTTGGCATTCGTGATAATATTTACGCAGGGCCTGTCACACTTGAAGACATGTACAATGTCTTTCCATTCGAAAATACAGTGACCGTGATTTATCTCTCAGGCCTCGAAGTCCAAGACATGCTTGATTTTGTGGCAAGCAAAAGCGCAACGCGTGGATGCGCATCACAGGCAGAAGTGGCAGGGATCCGGTGGACCCTCGATTGTGGGCAAGTTGTTTTGAATCGCGCAAACAATGCGGATGCATTTGTTTCGCCTGCCAAAGAGATCACTATTTTGGGTGTGCCATTGCAAGAAAACGAAAGTTACAAAGTTGCTGTGAATGATTATATCGCAGCGGGTGGTTCTGGATTTAGGATGCTTAAACGCAATACCACAAAATTGAACACAGGTTTATCATTGCGTGATGCATTGATCGATTACATGGGGACGCTTCCTTTGTGTGGCGACTATGAACAAAAAAATAATATTTGCGGTGCGGATGACACAACCTCGGTCAAGCTATGCAAGGAAATAGGACGTCGCGGACGGATCCCAGGGGATCCGCATCGAACCGGTCCTTACGCAGAAACACCCTGTATTCTTGCTCTTGAAGACGGACGGACCAAACTGAAAACACAATCAGGTCCAAGCATCTCGGATGATGATGACCATGACGGAGATGATCTATGAGCCAGGGACCGCAGCTATTTGGGTCGCGGCTATTTGGAGCGCAGGCATCCTGCCTGCGTGGTCTTTTTCTTCTTATACTTTTTTCATGCAACAATTTTGAAGCACGGCATATTGTGTCCCAGCATGGTCTTTCAAGTTTTCGTGTGCGCATTGACGGTGTGACAAACAATGCCATTACATCGCAAACGTGCGCTATAGGCGCAGTTCCAGGAACGGCCACGTGTCCTTATCCGTTCCCCACAGAGGCCGATCCTGCATTGATAGCACTCACTGTGGAGGCTTTGGACGATCAAGGCGTGCGCATGCAAAATTACCAAGGTATGCCAACGCTTGATGTTCGACCGGGTCGTTGGTTGGGAAGCCCCCCCACGGGATTGCCTGTGCAATTTGTGAATGGTGTTGCAGTTGTTTCTGCAGGCAGCATTGCAAAACTTATTTTCGGTCGTGGTGCGGTACGTGTATGGGTTGAGGATTGTGGAAGTGGCGCGACGCCCGGAACATTTGCAACAGGCGCAAGTGATCCCATTTGGTTCGATAATCCCACGATTACCGATCTCAATCGTGTGAGCGAAGACAATGCAACAAGCCCGTTATCACCCCAACCGAACAATGGCTGTGCTATCGGCGGCGATCCGCGCTTTGGTATCGAAGGCAATCATTGGGTTGGAAAATCCCATGGGGGTTCGGTGGATGCACCTCCAGCGGCCATGGGTGAGTATGTGGTACTCGAAGGATGTTCGCGTGCGTCCTATGATGCGGGGACATGCAAAAAAGGTCCGCTTGTGGTGACAGCGATGAGCAAAGACGGCTTCTATGTTTCGGATGTGAACCCAGCGAGCGTTGCGGCTGGTTTTAATCACATGTACGTTTTTTCATTTGGCTATGCCAGCGGTATTGATGTGGGCGATATGCTGCTTGAGATCCGCGGAACGCCCGTTGAATTTACGGGGACCACGCAACTTGGGAATCCTTTATGGGTAAGCGATCCTACACCAAATGCTGGGCACGATTTGCTGCCGAAAATGTGTCGTATCACCGCCTCTGATTTTGATCTCTACAAACAAGTGGTTGATCAATATGGACGCAATCAAAAAGACACTGCACCTGCATTGGCCATGGAGGCTTGGGAAGGCGCGGTGGTGTGCGTAGATAGCCTTGCGCCCGGCACAACGCTCAATAATTGTGATACCAATATTTCGGGTTCGGTAGAGCGTATGGGATGCTTTATTTGCAATGGCACCGACCCCGAATGTTTCCCGCAAGCCCAAGTTCCACCTCTTTGTGAGAGTGGGCAGCCCAAAGTGAATGCGCCTGTGCCACCGTATTGTCGCACCGATGAACTGACGCCGACCTGCTTGGATATCAGCGCATCCTTGTTGGATGCATGTCATTTGAGTGGGACGTCCGGCGGATCGGAAGTCTCATTTTTTATGCCAGGGAGTATCAGTGAATATTGCTGCGAGCGTGCGTGTGCCCTTGATCGTGATTGTGTCGAATCCAATGCATATACCCAGTATGGACAGTGGGTTGCCGATTTACGTGGAAGCTATGCGCCATGGCTTCCAAGTGCCTACAAAGATGTACGTAAAATAGCATTGCTTACCCGCGATGCACGTCCTGATTTCGATGCGTTAAAATTTGCCCAAGAACAAAAAGAAAAACCACTTGGTGAGCGCAAAACGTTGCGTGTGATCGGTAATTTGCGTCAAGTGGTGGCATCGCGTCCCAGTTGGCTTGTGGTGTCACGCACCCGCGAAGATATCAAATCGGGCGTATTGTGCACTGATCTTGATCCATCTATGCCAAGTTGCCTTGTCGCGCCGTGATACTGGACACTCAATGTAATGTTCTCATGTAGGGGCGGTTCGTGAACCGCCCGATAAAACTTTGATTCAAAATCGGCAAGGGCGCTTCGCGAAGCGCCCCTACAATTAGAACAAAAGAGGAGAAATCTCATGGAAAATTCTGAACCTACAAGCAACGCCGAACTCATGTCCCGCGCCCGCGCATCTTTAAAAGGAAAATGGGGTTTGGCAATTGCGACCCATGTGGTTGGCACGTTTTTAAGTTTGGGCCTTCAAAGCATCTCTAAATCGGGATTTGTTATTTCTTGCTTGATTGCAGGCCCCTTAAGTTTGGGCTTTGCGCTGTTTGGGTTATCGCTATCGCGCCATGAAGATGCAAAGCTTACCCAAATTTTTCAAGGATTTAAACGCTTTGGCGTTGCATTTGGTGCGTATGTTCTGATTGCCTTGATTGTATTTCTTTGGGCACTTTTTGGGATTATTATTTTTATCGCAGCTGCGATTGTTGTCGGACTATTTTATTTCGATTTGAGCTCTTTTTCTATGATGACGCATGAATTTGAGGGCTATGGTTTTCAAGAATATATCGCCTTGCTGGGGGATGGATCCCAGGGCCTCATGATCATTTCTCTTGGGCTTATTGGGTTTCTTCTCCTTCTGACCCCTTCGATGATGGTAGCGCTTGGATACTCCCAAACTTTTTTTGTGATTGCCGAAAACAGCAGGATTGATTCTCTGGAAGCACTTCAGGCAAGCAAGACGATGATGAAAGGGCACCTATGGCGATATGCCTATTTGGTGAGCCGTTTTATCGGATGGATGATCCTCGGCGTTTTATCACTTGGCATCGGTTTTTTGTGGATTTTGCCCTACATGAATATTTCGTATGCGCACTTTTATGACGATTTGAAAAATATTCAGACGACGTAGGGGTGCTCGTCCTTAAATACGTCATCCCTACGATCCCATTATTTTTCTGATGTAGGGGCGCTTCGCGAAGCGCCCGTGCGGCCTTTGATTCAAAGTTTTATCGGTCGGTTCACGAACCGCCCCTACAAAAGAACGCCTGCTCAATTCAAGTTTCTTAGGAAGGCGGGGATCCAGAGGCCTTTACCCCATTAGCATTTCGATGATTTCAACATCGTGTGCTTCCAATTGAAAGTCACAGACCGATAAATCTTGCGCCATGTGATCCGCGGAGGTTGTGCCTGTAAGGGGGATCATGTGGGCTTGCATGGCAAAACGAAAAACGACCTGTGCAATTGTTTGTTCCATGCGCGATGCGATCGCCTGCACGTGTGGGTGCTGCATGATTTCAGGATTTGCGGTGAGCAGTGAAAATCCTTGATAGATAATGCCATTGTCATGACAAAATAATCGTACATCGCGATCCCAGCCCATGGATGCAAAACAGCGATTTTGCACAATTGTAGGTTTGATGTTTGCATGGTCGTAAAGCTGTTCCAACTGGTCGATGCCCACATTAGATATGCCGAGAAAACGCGTTTTATTTTCCTTGTGCAGTTTTTCCATGGCACGCCATGTTTCCCAATCGGTGTCGCTCAGACCATAGCGCATGGACGGCCCATGCAAGACATACGAATCAAGATAACTGACACCAAGATGCTCACGTGATTTTTCAAACGACTGTTCAACTTGTGTGCCAAATGGCGCGTGGGGATCATAGGGAAGGCGATGATCTTGTCCATTCACATAGGTAAATTTGGTTTGAATAAAAACTTCTTCGCGTTGCACGAGGTTTTCTTCAAAGGCCTGTTTGAGTGCTTCGCCCACACCTGCTTCAACATAATGACGCCGCTGATTTGCTGTATCGATACCGCGAAATCCAGCATTCAGCGCCATGTGCGTGAGTCGTTTCGTTTCCTGCTCTTTCCATGCGGTGCCGTAAATAAAAGGTGGAATATTCATTGTTTGTAAGTCTTTCATGATAACAATTTTCCAATGGCTGTTCCTGCAACATATCCCGTCGCCCATGCCCATTGAAAATTAAATCCGCCAATGCGGCCTTCGCAATCAAGAATTTCACCGGTCAAAAATAAACCAGGAACATGGTTGGATGCCATGGTGCGAAAATTGACTTCTTCAAGGGGAACGCCCCCTGCGGTCACTTCGGCATGATTCCATCCTCGGTCACCAGTAATGGGCAATACCAGCGCAGTGAATGCATGCACCAATTGACGACGATGCTCACGTGTGAGTTGGCCCATCTCTTTCGCCGGATCTATGTTGCAGTATTCTATCAGATGCGTCGCCACATTTTTTGGCAAACGCTCTGAAGCACATCGCAGGATGCTGCGTTGAGGATTTCCAGCGGCTTGTTGCAACAACCATTTTTCGACTGCGGCAAAATCTTCGCCAGGAAAAAAGTTACAACGTACTTCAGGGGCTTCACCATGGGCGCGTGCAATGATCCAAAACCGACTGGCATCCATGGCCACGGGGCCACTGATGCCGGTATGGGTAAAGAGCATTTCACCGGTGCGTTGATCACGCCTGCTTTTTGGGCCGGCGGCTTGGTTGTTGCCTTGGGTTGCACAAACCCACGTGGACAATTCAACAGGCAACGAAACACCCGACAAATGCGTATGAAAGAAACCGTTTTGCAGCACCAAGGCAACCAGTGCAGGATAGGTGTTTGTCACTGTATGGCCGAGTTTTTTGACCATCTCCCATCCCGCGCCATCGCTGCCTGATTTGGGCAATGACTTTCCACCTGTGGCCATCACCATAATTTTGGCGCGCATGGTTCCATGGCTATGGGTGATCACAAAATCGCCGTCATGTTTGATGTCAATAACACGATGCTGTGTGTAGAGTTGTACACCCAATTCACCCATGCGCGAGAGCAATGCATTGAGCACTGTTTTGGCATCATCGGTGACAGGAAATAATTTCCCCGTGTCTTCTTCTTTAAGCAAGACACTCATGGATGCAAACCATGCGCGTGCATCTTCGATACCAAAAGAACGCAGAATATTGCGCACAAAATGGGATGATCCTTGGAAGTCCGATTCAGAGGCACAAAGATGGGTGACATTGCATCGGCCACCGCCCGCCACCAATATTTTTGCGCCCACAACGCGGGCACCATCTAAAATACAAATGCGTGGTTTGCGAATGCCCAGTTCCTGGGCCGTTTGTGCCGTAAAAATCGCGGTGGCCAAACCGGCTGCGCCAGAACCGATAATGACCACATCGGCGGACGAGGGTGCGTGTTGGGAAGCGGGCGACATGCAGGGTGTATAATCCATAAATCATAATTTTACCATGCATCCTACTCTTTTTGCAGTGTCTCGCCATCCGCGTGCAGGTCCTCGCACGTCCACAAAAGCCACGTGACGCGCATGAATTATATACTTGCGATGTTGCTTATTAAACGCGTCACAACGCTTTTGTGTCTTGTGCTCCGGTCCGTTCACACGGCCAGTGGCGAGACACTGTTTGCTGTCATTTCATACGAATCACGTTTGTCAAAACAAAGAAGATTACATCCACAAAGAGGTTTCCCCCGCGATCCAGTGGTATGGCTTGGGCAGTTTTTCGGCGTGTCCTAAGCAATGTTGCCTTGCCACTCGCCGTGTGAACGGACCGGAGCACAAGACACAAAAGCGTTGTGACGCGCTCAAGAAACACACATCCAAGTCAAAAAGTTATGCGCGTCACGTGGCTTTTGTGGACGTGCGAGGACCTGCACGCGGATGGCAAGGCAATGATAACGAGATGCTATAGCTCTGACGCAGCTACCGGTCCATGGTCAATCCCTTTCCAGCCGTCCCACCAGAGACAAACTAAACGACGCCCCCATGTATTTCATGTGGGGTTGCACCTGAAGATGGCAACGGTACCATCCCGGCTCATCGGCGATATCTTCCACATGCACTTGGGCTGCGCGCAAAGGCCTGCGTGCACGTACCGATGGCGTGGGATTTTCCATGTCAGCCACGTATTGCTTAAGCCACACATTGAGTTCTCGTTCGATATCGCTTCGCTCTTTCCACCGGCCTATTTCTTCCCGTTGCAAAACTTTAAGATAATGCGCAAGACGCGAAATAATAAACATATACGGCAGCTGTGCGCCAAGGCGCGCATTCATCGACGCCGCGTTGCCTTCGGGGGTATTGGCAAACATTTCGGGTTTGTGGGCCGACGTCGCCGAAAAGAAGCAGGCACTGGCCGAGTTTTGTTTGGCGGTCATGGGGATAAATCCCGCTTCGCTCAACACAAATTCACGGCGATCGGTGAGCGACCATTCAATAGGACATATAGGCTCAAGCGTTGCGCTATCAAGCACCGAAGGCACGGGAAGTTGTTCTACCGCGCCGCCCGCATGAGGACCTATGATATGCAAGCACCATCGATACATTGAAAAAGAACGTGTCAAACATGCGGCCAAGGCCATGGAGGCAGATCCCCATAAATTTTCTTCGGGCTTTCTGAATGACTCCCAATAGGTGATGGTCTGTTTTTTGGGGCTGTGGGGACTGTACGGTTCACGCAATCGAAAACGCGGTAAACACAAACCCACGTAGCGCGTATCATCGTTTTCGCGAAATGCACGCCATGAGGCATATTCGGGTCCCTGAAAGAGTGCTTCGAGATCGGTGTCTGTATCAAATTCGGCAAGGTCATTTACCCCTAAAAATCGTGGATCTGCATTGGTTAAAAAAGGTGCGTGGGCCGCACGTGCCACGCGTGCACATTGCCCAAGCAAACGCATGTCGCCGTAAGAAGGTGTGAACCCAAAAGTCGTGCACAATGCAGCAAAAGGCTCACCTCCGTAGGTTCCATAGGCATCCGCATAAACAGTACGGTACAAAAAGGATGTTTCCATGCTTCCCGAGTCGTCAAAATCCTCAGCAATTTCATTTTTGGAAACATCAAGAACAGCAACGCGAATATTTTGTGATGGATCAGATCGTTCCATGAGAAACGCAATGGATCGCCACGCCGATTCCAAGGCTTGAAATTTGGGATGATGCAAAATTGCGTCAAGTTGTTGGCTTAAACGTGTATCAATTTCGGCAATGATCCCATCCAACGTTTCTTTGTTGATGCAAACAGGTGTGGGTGATTGTTCAACGTGGGCGGCCATGGCGCGAAGACCATGCATGACCATGTTGGCGGCTCCGCTATCCGACGGCAGCAAGGGTTCAAAGCAGGCCATGTGATTTTCTGTAACCACGGGGTTCATGACGCACCTCCTTCGATCAAGACACGTCGTGTGTTGGGATCCTCCAAGTGCGCTTGCAATTCACGTCGAAAAGTTGGCTTGCTTCCCACAGCCGATCGTACGGCCATAAGGCCATTGCGAAGTGTGACCAAGGTTTTCATCGCTTCAATCGATGAAAGTAAATGCTCAGGTTCAAAATCACGAAGCGAGGCAAACGAAAGCGATAGGCTTAGTTCGCTCCCATCGTTGTTGATATGATTTGGGATCTCCATGGACAACGTCGGTTTGATCGTGCCGATGGCATCATCGATGCCAGCCTTGCCCAATGCGATTGATTTTCGATCGCGAAGTGGTGTCGCAGGCGTGTCACCCCGCAAATCACCCATGACCAAAAGCTTGAGCGGAATTTCAACATCCCGTGCGGCACCGTCGGTTTGGGTGCTGTAAACAATATTAACCCGTTCCCGGGGCTGTTCATGATGGCTCATTGTGTTTCCTTGATCTGCGCAAAAAGAGATCGCCACGGATGCTTTGCGCTTGAAGTCATCCGAAGTTGAAAATCGATACTGATGTCTTGCCAGGTGATCCGCACGCCCTCGTCAATGGCAGAGGCATGACCGCGATCGACAAGTCGTAAAAAACTCCATGGACCCGTGCCTTCCATGCGTTTTGTGTGTTGGTTGCGTCCTTTAACAACTATCACTGCCGGGCTCCCAGCACGCCAATGCCATTGCATCCATCGTTCAGGACCCCCGCGATAGGTATGCATGATGTTGCCATCGCCCAAAGAAATTTCCCCGTAGTGTGGCGAGGCCACGGGACGAAATGTTAACGCAATGCCTAAGCTTCCACCCGTAAGAAAAACGTTCTTCAATACATTTAACCGTTTGCGAAACATGGTCTTTTCGCTCGATTTTGGATGGGACTTTTCCCATTGTGAAACATTATTGAATAATTGAGACAATGCATTGGGATCGCTGTCTGCTATCGAAGAAATAAACGGGTATCCTGAAACGATCGATGAAAGTTGGGGTGCAATCGATGTTTCCCAAGAATTTCTTTCTGTTTGTGTTTTCGCATTATCCACGGGCGTTTGTGAAAATGTTGCAATCAAATCCCCAAACACGCCGCATAAATGCGTGTCCAATAAAGCCACGCCTTTATTCGCAATCGCTTGCTCATACGCAGGCAATGCCTCAATCACTTGGGGCAAACATCGCACGAGGGGTGCAATGTCTTCTGGGACCGCCTTCGCCTCGTTTCCTAGTGATTGTTGCAAAAGCACAAGATTTTTTCTCAAAGGCGATGTGGACGCATTGCCATAACTCTCCCATGGATCTTTAGGCACGCCGAGAAGCATGCGTATGGCATGTCGCATGTCATCGGCATGGCGAGATCCAAATGCAGAATGTTCGGTTCGCACAAAACGATGGTCTTTCCCTCCTAAAAACGTCAATGCATGAATTTCCTCAGGAACATCATGCTTTTGAAAGATTGAGAAATAGAGATCTTCGTTTGTAATTTTCAGTAACGAATAGGATGCAGGCGCTGGCAACGGCTGCTTTAAGAAATCGAACACGTGGGGCGAACCCCAGTTTTTGGCATAGGCCTGTGCCCGATGATTGGGGGCATAGGCTTCATGCAATTGATGCAGACGCCATGCTTTTAACACACGCTCTGCGAAATATTGCGAAGGCATGTGCAAGGATTCTTGAATGCGTTGCTCACCTATCGCGATGCGCTCTTGCAAAATATTTTCTTGCACACGTGTTGCCAATTTTTCACGAAGCTTGGGGAGCTGTGCGCCAAATACCATATGTGTCCAAAGGCTTGGTTGTGTGCCACCAGCGGCTTCCACGGCCAATCGCCAATGTCTCGGGTGGGTTGCATATTCAATATTTCGTACAAGCGCGATTTGTATCGCCGCAACAGCCACAAGCACCAAAACAATAAAAATAAAAGGAAGCAAGAAACGTTGCTTGGGATGATTTCTTGTTTCGTATGCCATGGCGGCCATGTGGATCCATAGAATACGTCGTGATCCATTTTCATCGATGGCATGTGTGAGCGCCCACTGCCAGAGAGGATCTGATATTTTTTCTTTCATGGGCAAGCGAAGACTTATATGCAACACGCGCATCGCATGCGATGACCAAGCCTGGGGTTCTACAAAAAGCACACGTTGCGTGGTCGCAAGAACAAGACCGTCACGGCATTGATCAAGGATCACAATGCGATAGGTGAGCAATCGCCAAATGCCGACCATGGAAAGAAGGGTTGCGACAGATTTCTTTGTGTCGCCGTTCTGGCGTGATCTTGCGCGCATCGTTCTTTTGAAGATTACCCAAAAGCAGGCGAGACTTACCACCGAAATCGCTGGATTCATGGTTTTCTCTCGTTGAGGAATAAAGAGGCCAAAGAGACATTGCGTGGCAATTGCAATCCTCCAGCGAGTGCAACGGCCAGAGCATGGCGTTCGATGGCGCATGCGCTGGGGATCAGTGCAAGAAGCTCAGCCCCTGCGTTGAGTGTATTGCACCAGGCAAGTTGATGCGGGATACTGTTTTGCGCTGCATTATTGTGTTGGTCGGCAAGCGCAGTCATTGCAAGCAATATGTTGCGCTCGGCACTTTCTGTGATACGCGCATTTTCCATCTTTCTTTTTAATTCGGATAAATGCGCGTGGGTGTTTTCCGGAGTTTCCAAAAGTGAAATCACGGTACGTGTAATAGACTCAAACATCATCATCTCCGATGGGCTCGGAAGACAATAATCTGTTCGCTACGAACGCATCTGATGGTGCATCTTGCGGCTTACGTCCTCGCTCCCTTTCTCGCCGTAGCGCTGCTACGACTCGGTCGGTCGCTGTGGGCGCACTCGCAATCTGCACCATCATATACGTTCTCGCATGAACATTTTATTGTCTTCCGAGCCCAATTGAATTTCAAGATCCCACGATAAATGGCTGTGCATGGGCGCGTATAATGCGAGTGTTCCTTGCGTGCGCGCCGCATGCCAAAGTGCTGATGTGGTGTCGATTAAAAAACGAAATTCATGAGGTGTCTGTGATGGCATGCTCTGAATGGCGATGCCGGGTTGGCCTTGGCGTCGCAATCGTTCCATGGCGTCGGGTGGCGCCAATTTGATGGCATAAAGTGTGGGCTCGCATGCTTGCGTCGAATTGCGCTGACATACCGCAAAAATGTGGGCGTCATCGGCGATATTTTTTGGAATGCGCGCATGCAATGTTCCGTCAGGGGTTGCAACAAAAGCCTCAGGCGTGGGCCTCGCTGTGCGTGCCCGCGTGATGTGATGATGAAGCATTGACATCATGCTTTCTAATGCAATGCCTGCCTGTCGATCATCCCAAGCCTGCAATATGCTATGTTCCCCCAGGACACCGAGTTCTGCGGCCAAGCGCATCAAATCAAAATACACATCCCTTGGAGGAATGTGTGTGTTTTGAAGTCGATGGATAAGAACTGCCACGGTGGGCCATGCACAACGTACCTGGCGCAGTTGCGCCAGAATGCTTAATAGTTTTTGTTTGAAGTGCGGGACTGCATTGATACATATAATGGGCGGAATAAACGCTGTATCCAACGTATGATTTCCTGCAACACCCAAAATCCGAACAAGGGGCAATGCGTTGGGCTCACAAGGCGTTGCATGAACAATGAGTTTTGTCTTCGGTGTGTGGATGGGAACTGGGATGGCATTTTCGGGTGTTGCGAAACGATCAACCACTGCCACATCGCGAACATGCATGCTTTCTTCAAGCGTGAGCGCAATCACAGCATTGGACGTATTTTTCAATGTCAGTGGGGCAGGGGTGAGTGAACTTCCACGGTCGATCACCAGAGGTATTCCACCTGGCAAAATAGCCCGCAGATGGGTGAGTACCAAAACACCACGTTGCAACGCTTCGTGATCAAAAGCGACTGCCGCAATCCCGGTCGCATGGGGATGGGCTACATGATGTAAGCAAGCCATGCGTTCGCGAATGAGCCGCTGCGCAGTTTGAAAATGTTGGGGCATGAGCATCATGCCATCGCACCATGCAACTTCGGATAAACACGTCATGTTCATGGTGCTGTTTCCATACGCAACGACGGCCCTTGCACCCCAAGCACGCCTGTTAAGGTCTGACCACACGTTGTTATTTGCTGCACGGCAAGCCATCGAAAGCGTCCTGGTTTGCGTAGGAGTGCAGCCATCACCACACGATGGTGTTCGGAGGTTATCGCAAGTGTCGTCGTGTGATTTTCTTCGGGATACATTTGGTGCTCAACACCCTCGTGTAAAATACTGTCCCAAAAGGTATCGAAATCCAGAGGTATGGGATCGTGATCTGGGAGGGCCCAAAGTCGTACCACCGTGGGGGTGGGACGTCCTTGGGCGCTCGGGTTGATCATCGGGTCCGCGCGAAGGCGTACGTGGGCAGTGCAGGAGCCTTGAACACGTGGTATGCAGGCCGAAGCACAAAAGAGGGCCACGACAGTAAGCCATATTCGAATCATGGGAAGGCGATATGCACATTGCGTGCCTATCGTTTTTTTGTCTTCTGGGGGTTTGCTGTCGCATATTGACGCGCTTCTGTGCTAGACAGCGACACGTTCACGGTTTTACGTGTGTGGCAGGTTCATGAACCGCCCTCATCATTTCTGGAGGTTCTATGTCAAAGGAAGACGGCATTCCGGTTGAAGGCACAGTGATGGAGCCGCTGCCCAATGCTATGTTTCGTGTAAAGCTTGAGAATGGCCATGTTGTTTTGGCGCATGTGTCTGGAAAAATGCGAAAGTTTTTTATTCGTATTATTCCAGGCGATCGCGTGACCGTGGAACTCTCTCCCTATGATTTGAGCCGTGGACGCATTGTCTATCGCGCCAAGTAGAGTTCTCCCATGAATTCAGGCATCGTGTGGGCAGTGCTCTTGGGCTTTGCTGCGGTATTGCAGGGCATTAGCAATCGTTATGTCTCTATTGCCTGGGGTCATGCCAATGCAACGATGCTGAATATGACCATCACGGTGGTGCTGGCAGGGCTTTATGTCATGGCTGTCCGCACGGGCACTGTGGTGGAACTTGGATTTGCTGCGTCCGACCGGACGGTGTCATTTTCATGGTGGTGGCTTATCCCTGGCTTGTTAGGCTTTTTTATTGTCGCGGGCATTCCCTATGCCATTGAAAAAATTGGTGCGGGCACTGCGTTTATTCTCATGGTGGCAGGGCAGGTTATTTTTAGCATCGGTTGGGATTGGTTTCGCGGAGAAGCAGATCTTAGCCCCTCTAAAATTGTCGCTGCGGTTCTTGTGATCGTAGCGGCGCTGCTTGCTGCGCCCTAAAACAAATACTTCATCGCAAACACGGCTTGATCATGATCCGTCAGTGCGACGTATCTTCCAATATCCCGACCGGGTAAAACACCGACATAACCGAGGGTGATGGCGAGGTTGGGCACGGGATAGCCTGTGAGCTCAAGTCGTGCAACGCCGCCTTGACGTACCGTTGCGCCGATGGCTTTCAAAGAAAACCCAAGGATCAATCGATTTTTTAACCATCCCCAACGTACGCTTGTGCCATATTGCAATTCGTTGACGTTGTAGAGGATTTGGTCGCGATCGCCCCCTACAGGAATGCCGTATTGCAGCTCAAGTGCCGCCGAAAACGACGATTTCTCAAAGCCTGCGCCAAGCACACCAATGAGATTGTGTGAGGTCCCGGTTTTGAATACGAATTCATCGGTCCCTGCCTCTAACGCATCTTTGTCGGGAATATGGACAATATTAACGGGCTGAAAGAGTTGGGCCATGGCTTGCCAACGCAGGCTGAAATTCCATGCGTGAACACGCCAATTGAGATCGCCACTGTGCCCAAGAACATAGTAGCGTGGATGACTGATTTCAATCTGCGGCGTTTTGGAATTCACCAAAGTTGCGCCATCGGGTCTAATCACAATGCCTTGGCGATGCAGTGTTTCTGCGGCAAAAAAGCCTAGGCGTGTCCATCCACCATCGCGGCGTTGCTGGCGCATGCTCCAGCGCAAATAAGCCTGGGGAATTTTGAGATTCTGAACACTGTAATCGCTGACTTGGTCGTGCCACGAGGGCTTGATATCTTTGATCCCAAAATAGCTCAGCAAACCGGTGTAGCCCTGTTCATCGATAAGGGGAGGATACACGCTAAATATCCCAAAAGGTGCGTCTTTTCGGCCATAGCCGCCTTGGTGAACCAAACTTAACTCAATGTCATGCTTGCCGCGTGTGTATGCCGCGACGGTTGAAAGTACAGGAAGCCGTGATGCACCGTTGGTGGTGTGAAACGGATAGCGATAGTCCACGGCGCTGACGATATCCAGCGGATTGAGTATTTTTGTGCTGCCCCACACGATGTATTGATTGCCGACCCCAAGGTGAAAATGGCGGCTATGATACGCGATAAAGCTTTCACGGGGCTGCACGAGCCAGTGGTAGGCGTCCACCGCTGCTTTTCCGCCTGCCCGTGACTCGGTCATGAGATCATAGGCAGCATCCCATTCAGCATGGACGCTTCCACGGATCACCAATGCACGATGGCCTGAAAATGTCTGCTGGTAGGTGATTCCCATATCCATGGACTGGCGGGCCATCGCAACGCGTTCACGCAAAATCATTTCGGGATTTTTAAGATCAAAACGGTACGCTTCATTGCGTGTCCACATGGCATTTTCGGACCGCAATTGCCCATGAACAAAAAGCCGACTTCCCAGTGGCATTTTTTGGCTGATCCATTGATTGATCGGATGGTATATCTGCTCATCATCAATCGACATGGCAAGACTGCTGCGCTCGGCGTAGGGCAATGTCCATAGTGTGTCGGGAAGACGCAACGCGTATAGGGGCGGAACGATCGGTATCGTTTCAGGTATTTCTTCGGCACGGCCGATGCCTGTGCCTGGTGGCAAAAACTCGCCCTGTGCGGGAGTCGCTTGCGCAAAAACTCCCCCTTTGGAAAACTCCCCCTCTGGGGGAGTCGCACGCGAAGCGGGCGGTGGGGGTGTGACTACGGATGCCAGTACGGGATTATTTCTCGTCATTCCCGCGTACGCGGGAACCCAGGGCGCTTTTTTCGATGGTTCCGTTTTATCTTTTGTCATCCCCGCGAATGCGGGGATCCTGCCGTCATCCTCGCGCAGGCTGGGAGCCATGTGTCGGTCGTCATCCTCGCGCAGACGGGGATCCCGTGTGCTGAGCGCCACAAACAACACCGCAGAACCCGCGATAGTTAACGCATAGATCGTTTTACGGGACTTATTTCTTATGTCCAAAGTCGGCGGCTCGCGGCTAGAATTAATTCGAAAACCAATAGCAACAAATCAGTTGATTTACAAAGCTGCAACGCGTGATATTATGAGTTTTTAGATGTATTTTTATTGATTTTCAGACAGTTTCGCCCAGCGCTCTATTTTGGTTTCAAGGCGCGCTTCGAGGTCGGCAATTTCTTGAACCAACTGGGTCGCTTTGCGATTGTCTTGCATATAAATGAGTGGATCTGCGGCCTGGGTTTGAAGCATTGTTATGTGTTGTTCAAGCGCAGAAATTTCCCCAGGCAAACCATCAAGCTCGCGTTGTTCTTTAAATGACAATTTTTTGATTTTCTCAGGTGCCGCCGCCCTTGGGGCTTCTTGGATTGCTTTGATGGGCTCTTCTTCGCTCATCGGCGCAAGTCGTCCGCCTTGATGCAGCCAATCGGTAAATCCACCGACAAATGATTTCACCACGCCGTTGCCTTCAAAAACCAAGGTCGATGTGACGACATTGTCTAAGAATTTACGATCATGGCTTACGAGGAGCACTGTGCCAGGAAATTCGACCACGGCGTTTTCGAGCAAATCAAGGGTGTCGGCGTCCAAATCATTGGTGGGTTCATCGAGCACCAACACATTGGCCGGTTTGCTAAATAGTTTGGCCAAGAGAAGACGATTGCGTTCGCCGCCCGACAACGCCTTGACGGGTGTGCGGCATCGGTCGGGCGAAAACAGAAAGTCCCCAAGGTAGCCAATGATGTGTCGGCTCGATCCTGCGATATCGATGCGTTCGCGGCCATCGGCCACGTTATCGATGACGGTTTTTTCGAGGTCGAGTTGTTCGCGCGTTTGGTCAAAATAGGCGACGTCCAGTTTGGTGCCATGGTGAACCATGCCCGAATCGGGTTCGGTGTCGCCTAATATCAAACGTAGCAATGTGGTTTTACCAATCCCGTTGGGACCGATGAGCCCGATTTTGTCGCCGCGCGAAAGTGTTAAACTGAAATTGCCGATCACGGTTTCATCACCGTAATGCTTCGACACATCTTTAAGCTCGGCGATGATTTTTCCAGAGAGCCCCGCGTTGTCGATGCGAATATTGGCACTTCCTTGCACTTCGCGACGCTGACTGCGTTCGCGGCGCAAAGCTTCCAAAGCGCGTACGCGGCCTTCGTTGCGGGTTC
>SYDY01000086.1 GCA_005801425.1 Bdellovibrionales bacterium
GGCACCGTCATGAACCTCACCGATTTTATGCGTGATCCCTGTATAAAATAGAATACGCTCGGTCGTCGTTGTCTTGCCCGCATCAATGTGCGCCATAATTCCGATATTTCGGATTTTCTTAAGGCTTGTTTTGCGGGCCATGACCTAATTCTCCATTTATTACGAATACGAAATCGTTCTTTAAAACCTACTCACCAACGATAGTGGGCAAACGCTTTGTTTGCTTCAGCCATTCGGTGCGTATCTTCTCGTTTTTTTACAGCAGCACCACGATTGGCCGATGCATCCATGATCTCTGCAGTAAGACGGTCTGCCATGGTTTTTTCACCACGAAGACGCGCATACTGTATCAACCAACGCATTGCCAATGCAGTTCGACGCTCGGCGCGCACTTCGACCGGAACCTGATAAGTCGCACCACCAACACGGCGGCTCTTCACTTCGACCATCGGCTTCACGTTATCAAGTGCCTTTTTAAAGGTCTTCAACGCATCCTCACCGACATTACGGCCAGTAAGCTGATCAAAAGCAGAGTAAATAATACGTTCCGCAGTGCTCTTCTTGCCCTTGCTCATCAAGACATTGATAAACTTGGCAACAATGCGATCACCGTAACGCGGATCCGGATTGATTCTTCGCTTAGGTATTTCTCGACGACGTGACATCCATTAACCTCGCAGTAGCGCGTCAGCTCGGACGCTTGGCTCCGTATTTAGAACGTCCTTGACGACGACCGTCAACACCTGTGGTATCCAGCGTTCCACGTACAATGTGATAACGCACGCCAGGCAAATCTTTAACTCGGCCGCCACGAATCAGAACAACTGAGTGTTCTTGCAAATTATGACCAACACCCGGGATGTAGGAGGTCACTTCAAAGCCATTGGTCAAACGAACACGTGCCACTTTTCGAAGGGCGCTGTTCGGTTTTTTAGGTGTTGAGGTGTACACACGTACACAAACACCACGTCGTTGCGGACATTCCTGCAACGCCGGCGCGGTTTTTTTCGCGCTTGGCTTTAGTCTACTTTTGCGCACCAACTGATTAATGGTTGGCATGAGCTATCCTCAAAAAAGTGTCGTGCCATAGACGTAATGCCCGTTGGCAACGCCCGTACAAACTGCATCTTTTCTAGGGTCGGACAAATACGCATAATGCGTGAAACAACCCAGGAAAGAGGTGCGCGTTGTAACGTAGTTTGTATATGCCGTCAAGCGCGTTTCGCGACGTAAAAGCTGAAATTCATTACGGATCATGGAAGTAACACGATCTCTGCCTGTCACAAAATCCACTTAACACCTACAAATAGGTAAGTAATATGCATGCTGCTTGACGGGGTGCTGATGGGTAGCTACCCTTATAGGGATGGTCTTATGCGGGTAGTCCTATGCGGTACTTGACGCCTTTAAACGACATCTCGTATCGGCGGAAGGCCGATCGGAGTCGATTTGGTGCAGCGGTAGCGCTTGCGGTGCTTATCCATATGGCTGCCTGGCCACTGCTATTGCTCAAAATGAAGCCCCCAGAAGGGTCCAAACACCCCTATTCGGTATCGCTCCTAAAGAACAAATCATCAAAAACGGCTCAAAAACCCAGGCAAGTCCCAAAAACACGGCAAATCGATGTTTTGGAAAAAAAGAATGCCAAATTGGATGGGCAAATAGTAGCCCTTCCCACCCAAAGTACAGATAAAGCACCAGACGAAGCTAAGTTCTTATCGGAAGCAAACCACCGTGCTGACAAACAAAGCGTCAGCAGACATCGACGATCCGATTATCAGAATCCACTTCATGAAGTTTCAACAACGCGACCCGTCACCGCTGAAGCAGGCAAAGAAGAGAAAAAAGAATCGACAAACACAAAAGAGGGAGAACAAGGAAAGGAACAAAAGACCCAAGCTGGGGGACTTGAATTGCCCAAGCTTGCACGTCGGGACATCCTAAAGCTTGCACCTGCAAATACCGGTATTTTGTCCAATAAAGCAGCATCAGACGGTGTTGATGGGGAAGGACATCATTTGCGTTTGGGCTCGCCAGAAACCTCTGGGCGGCCTCTGCGAAAGCAAGGGGAGTCTGGGGCAAGTCAGCCGGATATGAAAGCCTTAATCCCGAGCCTAGGTGTTCTGGCTTCGCTGGATGGCGGACCCATGAATGACCATATAGAAGGCATTGAAGAGGGGGATGGAACATTTCTCAACTCCCGCGAGTTCAAATATGCGTCGTTTTTTAATCGATTAAAACGTGATGTCTCTCAGCATTGGCACCCTATGGACCAATACTCACGACATGACCCAACCGGCAGTATTTATGGCCCACAATCACGATTGACCGTACTGGAAGTCACGCTTCGACCTGATGGACGTGTTCAGGATCTGCGGGTTCACCATACCTCTGGACTTGAATTTTTAGACCACGAAGCCATTGAAGCTTTTCGGCGTGCAGAGCCCTTCCCGAATCCCCCCAAAGGACTGCAGGATGCTTCTGGTGTGATCAGCTTCAATTTTGGATTTAATCTCGATCTTTCTCAGCGGCGCGGTTTTCGCATGCGCTTTTGAATAAAAACTCACTGGAATACAGCTATTGACGCCGCGTAGGCGAGCATGGGACAAACCCGCCCGCCGGGTGAACTCGGCTTTTTTATTGCGGACCTACCACCCAATTAAGGGATGTGCGTCCTTGGAGTTAGCATGAAAGAACGTAAACTGGGCCTGATTGGTAAAAAAATCGGGATGACACGTATTTTTAAGGACGACGGAACAGCCATTGGCGTCACTGTCATTGAAGTGGGTCCCTGCCTTGTACTCGGCAAGCGAACCGATGATATTCACGGCTACAATGCACTCATTTTGGGCTTTGGTCCAAAACCAGTACGCAAAGTCAACAAGCCAGAGGCAGGAACTCTTAAAGCAGTCGGTGGCGCAGAGAATGCACGCCGTTTTGTACAAGAATTGCGCGTAACCGCTGACACTTTGGCGCGCTTTGATGTTGGGCAAGAGATCAAACTTGCAGATCTTGATTTAAACGAAGGGGCATATGTTGATGTCACCGGCGAAAGCAAAGGCAAAGGCTTTCAGGGTGTCATGAAACGCCACAACTTCGGTGGTTTTCGCGCAACACACGGAACACACGAAGTTTTCCGTCACGGTGGTTCAATCGGCTGTCGTAAATGGCCTGGTCGCGTGTTCAAAGGTCGCAAAATGGCAGGCCAGATGGGCAGTGAACGTGTCACAACACAAAACATTCGCATCGTTCAGGTACGCAGCGATGACAATGTGATCTTGCTCTGTGGATCAGTCCCTGGCTGCAAAACAGGTATGATCACAGTTCGCCCTGCCCTGAAGCACAATCAATAATCAGGCGAAAAAATACCCACCCAACCGTTAAGCAACTCCGCTTATAAACAAAACACACCGAGCGCACTAACGCGCTATTATTCCGAAAAACAACCGTTGAGATCCCAGGATCCCTCAGATACGATCATAGCATGATCAGAGATCGACTATGGATTGTTTGTTGTGCTGTCGGGTTGTTCTTGTCGCAGGGCCAAGCCCATGCCGCAACATTTGCCGTCACCAGCCTAAGCGATCTTGTGAAAAATGCGACACTGGTGGCACGCATCACCATTCAAGACCGATACAGCTATGTCGCAAAAGATCGCATATTCACACGATTACTCGCAAATATAGACGAAACCCTCGCAGGCACCGCGCCCAAAGATCCGCGCATTGAGATTGTGACACTGGGAGGCAATGTTGAAGGAATCGTGCAGTATGTGGAAGGATCAACCACACAGATCACAAATGGAACCCCTGCGGTCATGGCCCTCACACGACAAAGCGATGGTGCGTACCATGTCATAGGCATGGCCACGGGAGTTTTTTTGATCAATCCCATCGATGAGACTGTTGTACGCATGATCGACCCTGTGCCAGCCTCTGTAGCCCGCAGCATAGACACGCACCCCAATACCTACGATGAGCTCAAACGTGCCGTTCAGGAGGCTACCCGTGCGCAGTAAGGGACTCTTCATTTTTGTGCTCACACTTTGCACGAGTTCAACCGCATATGCCTGGCTATGTACCAATGCACCTGCACCATCACGCAATACCGGCGCCCTGTGGTGGGGGGCACGCAGTGTAGCTTATGCCGTGAACGAAGCGAGCATTCCCACCAATCAATTATCGGCCGAGCAAGTTCTTCAAATTTTTGATGAATCGTTTAACGTTTGGGAAAATCTCACAGGCGAAGCTGGGTGTACCGATATAAAAACGGATCTTACCTTCACCCAAAAGCCACAACAAGGAACCACATCGACGGGTTACAATGCAGTCTATCCGAACAAAAATGACAATCTGCTACGTTTTATTTCAGATGGATGGTCCGATCTTGATGAACCGGGTGTTAACAATCACCAAAGTGCCGTGATCGCTCTCACCACCACCACCTGGGTGGAATGCACCGCACAGCTGCTCAGCGCCGATATTGAATTTAATGCAAAAAATTTCACTTTTGGGAATGCAACCCCTGGAAACCACGCAATCACCGATTTAAAAAATACGGCAGTGCATGAAATTGGACATCTCATCGGTCTTGCCCACTCAGGAAACAGCGATGCAACCATGTATGCTTCCGCATCGCCCGGAGATACTCAAAAACGTGATCTTGCCTGCGATGATATTTTTGCCGTCACTTTTCGATATCCGAAAGACAAGGACATGGGTGTGTGCCCTGGGATTATCAATTATATCGATCCTCCTAAATGTCCTCAGAACAGCGTTGTCTGTGGGTGCTGCCAAGATCCACAAATTTATGTGGACAGTGCGGGATGCGACATTTATTTACAGAAATATGCATTCAATCCCATCGATCCCAACGGACAAACAGGACCCACAGGCGTAAGCATTTCTACCAAATCGACGGGGACAGGCTGTGCACAATGGAAATCAGATCAAACAACACTTTTTGGATTTGTTCTGCTGGGATGGATGTTCCGAAAACGGTCACGTCTCTTTAGGAACCGCGTTCAAATCAACTTTTGATAATGCGTAACGAATAAGCCTACTTTTATTGGCCTTGTGATGACCACGACGCTTCAGTTCGTGTACCATGCCATCAAGATGCGCAATATCTTCAACATACAACGAAATAGATACCACTTTATAATGGTCGGGTTTGTTCTTTTTTCGCGGGAGATCCACCACCGATGACATGCTGTCATTTTCGGATTTCGATGGGGCACCACCAAACATAGCATCCAACAGTGCCGTTTCACCATCAAAGAGATCGTCTTCAATCAGTTGATTGACAGGTGGCGTAGAGTAAACTTTCGATGACATCAGGCAGCCCTCGTCATGTTGCTTTGCCCCTCACCCGTACGAAGCCACTGCACTACCCTGATGTAGTCGCGGGCTCCGTGAGATTCAGGCGCATGTTCAAAAATAGTTTTCTTAACGCACGGAGCCTCCGCAAGTTTGGTATTCACACGCACGGGCGGTAAGGCCCGCGATCCGAATGTTTTGCGCAGGTACGTCAATGCCTCAAGACACAGCTTATTACGGGTATCATAAAATGTTGGCAGTACACCGGCCACCGTCACATCACGCCCTGTTTGCTCGCTCACGCGACGCAATGTACGCAAGACCTGACGCACGCCAACCAAAGCCAAATAATCGCAGCTCACAGGGATCAAGACTTCACGGGAAAAAAACAAAGCATTTTGATTGAGAATCGACAATGCGGGAGCACAATCAAAAATAATATATTCGTAGTCATTAAGAGGTGCCAAAACATCTTCCAAACGATGAATGCGTTCCGATTCAGAGAGACGCGCAAGTTCAATTTCCGCTGCCGCAAGTGAGTGATCTGAAATAATCACATCGAGATTTTTACGGGCTGGAACCACACACAGTTCTGCACGCGCCTCACGGCATAACAAATGATACGCTGTACGCGGCGCTTGCAAACCCAGCGACACGCCCACATTGCCTTGAGGATCAAGATCCACAAGCAGCGTACGATGTCCAAGTTGCGCAAAACCCGCCGCGACCGAGACTGCCGTGGTTGTCTTTGCAGTACCGCCTTTTTGATTGATCATCGCAATTGCACGGTGACTTGCTACCCGAGGTGCATGCAGCTTCGTGATGCGTGATCCGCCCTCGATGGCTTCACGGCACTCGGGTGTACAAAAATAATGCACATCCTGACCATTCCCCGCGACATGCAATGCAAGCGTAGGCCGAAATGCCTTACCACAGGCCATGCATGCGACCTCATCGCCCACAAGTCCCGGATCACGGCAGGTCTGCGAGCAATAGTGCAAGACAGATCCGTCCTTGGCCTCCTGCTGAAAGCGAAAGCGCGGCACAAACACCCGCTCACATCGCGCGCACTGTGCGTTGCCGCTTTGATCCACTAGACCCCCCCCCGAGCTTCTTACCGAACAAGATATGCAGCCTTCGGGTTGAGTTCAAGTTCTGCGTGACAAACTGCATCACATGAGAAATAATCGCGCGTAATAACGAAAGGACAACGATCATGTTTTTTGTGCGCCAAATCATACGCGTACTCGCCTTGATTCATTCCGAAGCAGCAACATCCCAGCTTGCTGCAGGCCTTGTGCTCGGAATGTTCATGGGGTTTACGCCGATGATGTCCTTGTTTTGGGTCAAATACGTGGTTCTTGCGCTCATACTTCGCGTTAATCTGGGGATGGTATTTTTTTCCCTCGGTGTCTTCAAAAGCCTGTCTTTTGGACTCGATCCGTTATTTGACCGTTTGGGTCTGAGATTACTCACAGGCGATCTCCATGGGTTTTGGGCCAAACTTTACGATCTGCCCCTCGTACCATTTACTCGATTCAACAACAGCATTGTTATGGGGAGTGTTGCTTGTTCAATTGTTTTAATGATCCCCGTATTTTTGATGACCACCTATCTCATCAAGCACTACAGGATCCTTGTGGTCTCACGGGTGCGTGGAACGACGTTTTTTAAAACATGGCAAGCAAGCAATTTTTATAAACTCTGCGAGAAATACCATGCGTTCGGTTAAAAAATTCGGGATCCGATGGTCAGGACTCATTCCGCTTTGCATACTCACAGCACTGGTGGTGATTTATTTTTTATTCTTTTTTGATCAACACCTTCGCTATTGGATGGCCAAAGGCGCCACAAAACTCAATGGTGCCAAAGTTGATATAGCAAGCGTTACAACACATTTTAGTAAAGCGCGTATCACAATCCATGGTCTCGATTTTGGTTCACGCAGTGAACCCATGACCAATACGGCAAGCATTGATACCGTCGTTTTGGATATCAATCCAGGCGCCATCATCCATGGGCATGTGGTTATTGACGAAACAAGCGTCACCGGTATGCATTATGGGACACCTAGAAAGACATCGGCTGCGTTAAGTGCAGCCGAAAGTAAAAATTCTGTTCCTACCCTTGCAAGTAAGCTTGGCCAGGCCGTTGAACATGAGGTCAAAGCGGCGATTGAAGAAAGTCCTTTGAACAATCTTTCCGCATTACTCAATGTAGACTCACTCAAACAAGCCGCACTCACACAATTAGACAATTTGCCCACGGTGCAAAAAGTCAAACAGATCACCGAAGATGTTAAAAACACAGAAAAAGCCTGGCGCAGCCAAATTGAGGCTTTGCCGAGCGTCAACGATGTGCGCGATATCGAACAAAAGATAAAAAGTTTGGCATCCTCCGAAATCAAATCACCTGCCGATGTTCAGCGCATTATTGGTGAAATTCAAACCCTGCAAAAACAAGCCAAAACATGGCAGGAAGCTGCATTGCAAACCCAAAAACGTCTTGTGACCGACGTACAACGTTTTGAAACCATGACCCGTGAAACGGCGGCCACAGTGAAGAACGACGTACAAGGCGTGATGACGGCCATCAAAGCGCCCTCACTGGATATTCACGATTTGGCCCCTGCGCTGCTTGGGCCCATGGCGCAAAAACGATTGCATACCCTTGCATCCGCCATAGATATGGCGCGTGCTTATATGCCGAACAATAAAAACAAAGAAAAAAATCCTGACGTCGTGACGGTAAAACGCGCCCAGGGGACCGATGTCATTTTTCGACGCGAAATCACCTATCCCAAATTTCTTTTGCGCGCTGCTAAAGTAGATACCGATCTCTTTCACGATGAAAAGCGCGGGCGACTGACCATCAACGCTGCCAATATAACCAACACACCCCATATATGGCCCGAACCTGCAACCTTTGCCGTCGATGTCAAAGCGCCCGGCATTGAACATGCAAGTCTCAATGGCACCATAGATCACCGAACAGACCTTGCCCACGAAACCATCAAAGCCAAAGTGCAAGGGATCGATCTCGGCACCATGGATCTTCATCGCAGCAATACACTCACCTTCGTGATTACAAATGCACTGCTGGATGCGGAAACCTCGGTGGATATTCAAGACGATGTTTTTGGTGTGCATATGGCAGGCACCATGCGTGATGTCCGTTACACTGTAGAATCGGGAAATGCTGAAATAACAAAGATACTCCAAGATATCGTCAAAGATCTGAATATTGTTCAACTGAGTGTGGGTGTTTCGGGCGATATCGCTTCACCTAAATTTGAAATTCATAGCAATTTGGGTGAACGCCTTGCCCATGGCTTGCGCAATGCACTTCTTCATCGTTTTGAAGAACTCAAAACCCATGTAGAAGCCAAAGTACGTGAACGGTTTGAAGTCGAGCAAGCGCGTGCAGTAGAAGCCGTCAATCAATTGCGCCAAGAAGGTGTAGACATTGCCACAAAGCGATTAAGCGATCTTGTCGGGCTTGATGGCATGGCGCAAAATGCGATCAAAGAGGTCGGTGGGAAATTATCAAAAAATGCGGCTGATGCGGTGTTTAAGCAGCTTGGCGGTAAAATTAAATTGCCGTTTTAAAAATCACATATGGGAGGGGCAAGCCCCTCCACTACATTTTAAATTAGGATATAAAATCTGCCGATAGCATACGTTTTCTGTTGGGGTCGAATAAACAACGCGCAACACCATCCACCACACGCCCATCCTTCATCGTCATTGTATAGCCAAAGGTCGTAAACTGACCCGCACTGTTGATATTTGACCACCTACGCGCAGGTCGATCGCCACGCTCTGCATAATCCGCCGTGGATTTTTCACGCAGTGTGATACTTTTCACCGATTGAAGTAATTCTTGGGATGAGATCCTGCGATCTGCTTGAATCAAAGGGCAAAAGAGTCGCGGTTCTTGATCTATAAAACGACGACCGATGCGATCTGCATTCTGTTCGTTGATTCTTTGGATCAGTTTTTTGCTTTGACCAATCCCACGCCCCTGGATCCCAGAAATCATTCCCCACAGATATCGGCATGTCCCAAAAAAACTAAGATTGCCCAAAATATCGCCAAAAGAGGGCAGCATCATGGGCCAAAGCGTTGGGTGCAACATCACGTAACCCATTGCACTGCGCAACGACCAAGAGACCTGCATTTCCTGGATCTTCAATGATGATTGACCTTCATCGCCTGCCACTTCGGCCACTTTGTACATCAAATGTGCCGGAACTTCGTAATGCCTGGTCCCAAAAAATTTGACATCTCGGGTGATATGCACAACCACATCGCGCAGCATGGCATCGCCGCAAACAACATCTTTCACGACTTGAAACCAAACTTTTTTATTGCCCTGAATAAATGCACCCCAAAAACGGGGCAAGTCGGTATACTCGTAATTTCCTGATCCTATAGGATCTGACAGCTTGAGACCCTGCCGGCAAAACACATTTTGCCAAGCAGGTAAACTTTTCGTAGCCACGGCCGTGGGCGACGCTTCAACCGCATTTCGTACATGTTCCGCTGTAAAACCATTCGAAAGCTTGGATGGCAAAGGCAATGCACCACGAGATTGCAAGGGTGCACGGCGATTCACATCACTCACATCGATGGCCTGATGCAATACAGGCCCTGACGCCGGCGGCATTGCGAAAAGAACCCCTGTCGCAATACTCGGCATTGCACCGTCTGTTGGCGAAACTCTGGACATGTTCGGCTCCACAAACGACTCGCATCTTCTTTATCGCAGTACTGGGCCGCGCTGTGCGTCAAAATATGCGACAAAATGCGCTTGGCGCACAGATTGCAATTTATAAAGATGACGGCCACAATCAGGATGACATGAGCTTTAAACAAACATGGCTGATCGCATGCATCATACTCATCGGGTGTCAGAAAAAAGACCCTGAACCTAACGTCTCCGAAAACGCCACATCGTCCCCTACGGCATGGGTTCTTGTAGAAAAACCCCACGATCCATCGCTTTTACAAGCACCCGCGGTGGTACGCACCGTAACAAGCTCACGAGGAACCGTAGAGGCCGTCGTATCCATGCGCGTATTGCGTGTTCACGTGGGCATCGGTGATCATGTCAGCGTGGGAGATCCATTGCTATCCGTCACATCCCAAGAGATCGGAGATGCCGCGACCTCTTATTTATCATTTCAACAGCTCGCCAATCTCCATAACACGCGAAGTCATGAAATAGATGCGATGCACAAAGCCGGCGTTGCGGATCATACCCAAGTTGTTGCGCAAAAAACCCAAGCACTCACCTATGCCGCCGAAGCCAAGCGTTTTGCTGCCAAACTTCGGGCCTATGGCATCGATCCTGCACAAGCCAATACGATCACCCAAAAAGGTGTCGCCATTCTACAATCGCCAGTGACAGGCGTTGTATCGGTGATTGCAGCCGCCACGGGAAAAACCTACGCCCAAGGTGCCGAACCGATGATTGAGATCCAAGGCTCAGGCCCTGCACGCATTGAAGTACGCACCGGTGAACCCTGGCCGCTAGATGCAAAAGTTCTTTTCATAGGAAGTGACGGACGCAAGGTACCACTCAAATCGCCTCCCTTGGGCGCTGCGGTTGATCCCATCGATGCCACGGCACGTGCATGGTACGCCCCATTGGATCCCATTGAATTGCCCGGTGGTCTTTTTGGTGTCGCCTATTTACAAACATCCGATGATCTCTGGGAAGTGCCCGTGATGGCGGTGGCTCAATCCACAGGAGAGAGTGCGGTTTGGCGCAAACGAGAGAATATCAACGAGAAAGTGCGCGTCGATGTTTGGGCATCGTCAGGTGCCACCGCTATTGTGCGAGGCAATTTACAAGCAGGCGACCGCGTTGCCGCCGATTCACGGATGATCCATGATTGAGTCATGTGTTGCTTGGTCGGTTAAGAACTACCGTCGTGTGCTACTTATTGTTCTATTAACCACGCTATGCAGCCTATTCGTCGCATGGCATTTACGTTTTGATGCATTGCCCGATGTCACAGGTCAGCAGGTGGCGGTGATCACCCGCGCCCCGGGGCGGACGCCCGAAGAAGTCGAATTGCTCATCACAAAACCACTTGAAATGGCCCTAGGAGGCATTCAAGGCCTTTCAGGAAATCGCAGTATTTCGTTGTATGGCTTGTCGTCGATCACGCTTTTATTTCAAGACAATGTTGATCTTTTGCGTGCACGGCAGCTTGTTCAAGAGCGCATTCAAACAGCCATCGCGAATATTCCACGCGATGTTGGCACACCTGAACTTGGCCCGTTAAGCGGTGGCCTTGGTGAGATCTATCAATTTGCCGTAAGTTCGCCCGAACGCACCGCCGCGCAACTTTTGGAAATTGTGCAATACAACATGGCGCCCATACTCCGCGCAGTCCCCGGGATCGTCGAAGTCAATCCATGGGGCGGCGAACAACGTACCATGGATGTGATTGGCGACCCTGTCGACATGGCACGCCATCGGATCACATTAAGAGAATTAACAGAAGCTACCCGGCAAACGTCAGGACAAGTGGCCGGCGCAACCCTCGAACGTGGATCGGCGGGCATGTTGCTTCGTGGTGTCGCATGGCCACGTCATGCGGGCGACTTGGCCGCTTCTGTGATCCGTATTGACGATCATGGTGACGTGATCCGCATCGGCGATGTCGCCCATGTTGTGGAAGGTGCTTTGCCACGCATTGGTGCTGCAACGATTAATGGACAAGGTGAGACTGTTTACGTCATGTTACAAATGCAGCTTGGGGCCAATGCACGCGATGTATTAAAAGATGTGCATCAAGCCATGACACTTCTGAAAAAACATCTTCCATCCGATGTCGTCATTCAAGAAGTTTACGATCGAAGTCGTTTGGTGCAAGCCACGCTTAAAACCGTATTTATGAACCTCCTTGAAGGCGGTTTGTTGGTCATTTTTGTTTTGTTTGCAATGCTCGGTAGTTTTCGCGCAGGTCTTCTTGTGGCATCGGTGATCCCCTTGTCGATGCTCGGTGCTATGGCAGGCATGGCCCTCTTACACATTCCTGGTAACTTGATGAGTCTTGGTGCCCTTGATTTTGGGTTGCTTGTGGATGGCGCGGTGGTGATGATCGAAGCACTTTTTTTTGCCATTCACATGCGAGGTGGTGATATCGCCGCGCATATTCGTGAAACAAGCGTGCGAATGGCCAAGTCGGTGTTCTTTGCCGTTGTGATCATCATGCTGGTGTATCTGCCCATTTTAACGCTCAGTGGCGTTGAAGGGAAATTATTTCGTCCCATGGCCATTTCGGTTCTGTTGGCCCTTGCATCGGCATTGCTTCTTTCTCTTTTTTATATCCCCGCAGCAGCGCACATGTTTCTGCGTGCGCGTGATGTTCCCGCCCATGATCCACCACTCGTTGCATGGTTTGCAAAGTGCTACGCCCCGTTACTCGCCCAAGCGATGGCAAAGCCACAACGTGTTTTCGGCATCGCAGCAGGCATGCTTGCGGTGGGATTACTTTTATTTGCGCTGATAGGAACTTCCTTCGTCCCCCAATTGGGTGAAGGCGATCTCGTGGTTCAAACCACACGCGATCCTGATATCCGTATTGAAACCGCCATTGCAACCAATCTCACCATGGAAAAAGCAATCAGGGCCTCTGTTCCTGAAGTCGCACAAATCGCATCACGCCTTGGAAGTCCTGCCATTGCGACCGATGTCATGAGTATTTCCCAAGCCGATGTATTCATTCAATTGCACCCCACATCAGAGTGGCGCGATGGCATGTCCCGTGACGATGTCATTGCAGAAGTCAACAAGGCGATCCAAGCATCCACACCCGTCCAGGAAATCGCATTCACCCAACCCATTCAAATGCGATTCAATGAGTTGGTCGGTGGAAGCGTTGCTGATGTCACCGTGAGTTTATACGCTGAATCGTTTGACACGCTTCAAACCATGGGCGCACAGGTCGCCACCTTGCTTAAAACCGTAGATGGCGCCGATGATGTTCGTATTTTCGCACCGCCCTCCGTGAGCCTTGTTGAAGTTCGTCCTAAACCCATTGAAGCCGCACGCCTTGGGCTTTCTCCCGATGATATTTTACAGCATGTTTCGGCCCTGCGTGCTGGGATCCATGCAGGCATCACCTACGACGGTCCCGTACAAATTCCTTTGCGTGTTCTTTTGGGAAGCAGCACCGATGCACTCACGCTTGAACGAACGCCCATCCCCACCCGCGATGGTCATGCGGTACAACTTACCCAAGTGGCGTCTGTAGAACGCACAGAGGGCCCTGCCCTTATCAATCATGAAATGGGAGATCGCCGTATTGTTGTCGGATTTAACGTGCGAGACCGCGATTTGGGATCCGTTGTCAAAGACGGTCGTGCTCTCATCGAAGCGCAAGGCAATATTCCTAACGCTGTTCGTATGGTGTGGGGCGGACAGTATGAAAGTTTTCAAAGTGCACGCAAGCGACTCGCTTGGATTATTCCAACCGTTTTAACCGCCATCTTTTTACTGCTGCTGCTCTTGTTTCGTGATCATATCGCAGCACTCCTGATCCTTCTGAATGTGCCGTTTTCGGCTGTGGGCGGGATCCTGACGCTGTTCTCGCGAAATTTGCCTTTGTCAATATCCGCTGCCATTGGCTTTATCGCACTTAGCGGCATCGCGGTCATGAACGGTGTCGTACTCATGGGTGCATTTCAAGATTCCATGGCGGCGGGAGAAAACAGTTTCGATGCTGCACGCCATGCTGCCATCTCACGACTTCGTCCCGTGCTCATGACTGCCCTTGTTGCAGCACTTGGATTTGTTCCCATGATGCTCGCCACAGGCACGGGCGCTGAAGTACAAAGGCCCCTTGCCACCGTGGTGGTCGGCGGACTCATCACGAGCACGTTTTTAACGTTGATTATTTTGCCGGTGTTGCTTGCGAGGGTTTATCGAACAGCGCCCTCGACGCCTCTTCCGTAAGCAGAGGCACCACACCACCGCCTCCCACGATATTAACTATCGATGACGTTGAACCACGACACACGCCGCCCCATGCAATATCAGCTTCCAATCCTACCGATGCATAGGATGAAAAATCGACATGCAAAGCGATCTCGTGTGCGCCATCGTGATCACACAAAATATGGGGATCTTGTGTGTTCTCGATACGTTGCTGAACAACATAGCCACCCCCCGTAAGATCCTCTGCACAACGTTTACAAAGTGCAGCCCAATCCAAAACTTCGCCGTAGGCAGTCAATACACGTTCTTTAAATGATGGATCGTCTCGTGTACTCCCCACAAAAACAGCACGGCCACCATAATCCCATGAACGCTTCAACACATAGCGTTCAGGATCCTGGGCGACTTCATCAAGCAAATTAGCGATACGTTCACCTGATCCCAATGTCGATCTTCCAGAACGAAAATGACGCGTCCATGGCACTGACACTTCAATCGCGTTTAATTCTTCGTCGCTCAATGCGGTATCACGCGCCAGATCAGACATGTGCAAAATTTGAGATAAAAACGAAAACAAGATTTTTTCTTCGTAGGGTGAAGCGGGCAAATTTAACACAGTCGGCGTACCATGCTTTGCGCCACGCACAGCATCATCGAGCAATCCAATCGCATCGTCACGTCCTGGAATACTCTCTTCAAGTCTTCGCACAAAGATATGGCGATAGATGAGATCTTCGCCGGTCAAACGGATCTTGACCAGATCTTCAGGAACAATCACACGACTTTCAATACCCCATGAAGAAAAACGCCGTGCCAAAAATTGTTGTTCGGTGATCTGTGCATCCAAGGGCCGAAGAAGATGAAAAATGCGCTTCGGTGCATGACCCGATTTTTGAATGGTTGCCTGCTGCAACGCTTCAAATAACGCACGCGCATTGGACGGCGTCATGGCTTGGATGCCTGTAATTTCTTGTGCACCCAAACCACGTGCAGCACCCACCGAAGCCACAAGCGATTCCATCGCAATATCGGAGTAACCTTGCATCGCCGGAATCGTCGCGTTTAATTCCAGTGCATGCGGTATGCTGGCATCAACAAAATAATCCACACGGGCAACAGGAAGTATCGATGCGCGGGTGATCAATGCAAATCGTCGTTCGAGAGGTGACAAAGCGTCCAAAAAAAGATGACGATGATCACCCTGCAAAAGAATATTTGCAACCTTCACCGCCGCGCCTGCCAACGTATGAGAAAGCAAAGAACGGGATTTTAATTCCTGTGAAGACAACAGAACAGGCGTTGCCGTCACCGGAATAGGGATGCGTTCCCCAGAAGGCCGCGTGACCGCAAGCCCCTCGGCAAAAGCCCTCTCAGCCAAGGATACCGCGATGTCCGGCGCAACCCTACGAAATTTTTCGATGCTCACACCTCATTTTTATCACCCGATCGCCCACGAAGAAAGCGAATACCGTTTACCTCACGCCCTCTTTCGCCTAAATCACACCATGCTCGATTCACATATAAAGCGCATCGCCAAAGAACTGAACGTGGCGATCCATCAAGTGACCAATACAGCCAAGCTCTTTGCCGATGGGGGGACGGTCCCTTTTATCGCGCGTTATCGGAAAGAACAAACTGGGGGCCTCGATGAAGTCGCGATCACCACAGTCCGTGATCGTTTAAGTGAACTCAAGGCCATAGATGACCGCAAAGCGTCGATTCTTGGTTCACTTGAAGAGCGTTCACTTCTCACCGATGCGTTAAAATCTTCTATTGCAGAAGCCGAAACCCTCACTGCCCTCGAAGATATCTACGCCCCCTATCGTCCCAAACGCCGCACCCGTGCATCCATCGCCAAAGAACTGGGCCTTGAACCTCTGGCGAATATGCTTCTCGCCGAACAAGCCACTCTCAATCCCCTCGAAGCCGCACAAAATTTTGTGAGCGCTGAAAAAGGCGTGGAATCGGCCGAAAAAGCCCTTGCTGGGGCACGTGACATCATCGCAGAGCACGTCAGCGATGATGCGGGAGCCCGTTCTGCGATCCGAGGATTGTTTGCATCCCAGGGAATGCTCAGTTCCAAGGTCGTGCGCGGCAAAGAGGAAGAAGGCGCAAAATTTCGGGATTATTTTGAGTGGAGCGAACCCATTGCCAAAATCCCAAGCCATCGGCTTTTGGCAATGCGACGCGGCGAAAGCGAAGAGATGCTTTCAATTCGAATCGGTGTTCCCGAAGAAGACGCCATTGATTTGCTCATCCCAATGTTTGTCACAGCGCACACACCTGCGGGTGATCAAGTCAAAGAGGCCGTATGCGATGGCTACAAACGACTTCTTTCCATGTCGATCGAAGTAGAAACACGCCTCGCTTCTAAAAAACAAGCCGATCAAGAAGCCATTGCCGTTTTTACAGACAACTTACGCGAACTTTTGCTTTCACCTGCCCTTGGACAAAAAAATGTTCTTGGTATTGACCCTGGCTTCAGATCTGGATGTAAAGTGGTATGCCTCAATCAGCAAGGCAAACTGCTGCATCACGATGTTATCTTCCCTTCGTTCTCAGGAAGCCAAGTAGAAGCCGCAGGCAATACCCTGCGTACACTGTGTAAAAAATATAGTATTGAAGCCATCGCCATCGGGACCGGAACCGCAAGTCGTGAGACCGAAAGTTTTGTACGATCGCTTAAGCTCGATACTGCCATTGCGATCATCATGGTCAACGAAAGTGGTGCATCAATTTATTCGGCCTCCGATGTGGCTCGCGAGGAATTTCCCGATCACGATGTGACTGTTCGCGGTTCTGTATCCATTGGACGCCGCCTTATGGACCCTCTTGCGGAACTGGTCAAAATAGATGCCAAGTCCATTGGTGTTGGCCAATACCAACATGACGTCGATCAAACATTACTCAAGAAAAGTCTCGACGATGTGGTGGTAAGCTGCGTCAATCATGTGGGCGTCGAACTCAACACCGCAAGCGCACAACTGTTGACCTACGTTTCAGGATTAGGACCACAGCTTGCGGCCAATATTGTCACCTACCGCAATGAACATGGACCTTTTGCATCACGCAAGGCACTCAAAGAGGTGCCACGGCTTGGCCCCAAAGCATTTGAACAAGCCGCCGGCTTTTTACGCATTCGTGATGGCGAACACCCGCTTGATGCAAGTGCCGTACATCCTGAGCGTTACAGCATCGTCGATGCCATGGCCAAAGATTTACATTGCACGGTCAGCGATTTGATGCGCGATGCACAACTTCGCCAAAAAATTCAACTATCCAATTACATCACAACCGACGTAGGACTTCCCACCTTAGGTGATATTGTTTCCGAACTTGCTAAGCCAGGTCGCGATCCCCGCCCAACCTTTGAGGTGTTCAACTTCCAAGAAGGCGTGAATACCATGGAAGATCTTCTGCCTGGCATGAAACTCCCGGGTATCGTCACCAACGTCACAGCCTTTGGCGCTTTCGTGGATATTGGCGTGCATCAAGACGGGCTTGTGCATATCAGTCAACTTTCCAATACGTTTATCAAAAACCCTTCCGATGCCGTGAAAGTTCAGCAAAAAGTACAAGTCACTGTCATCGATGTTGATATTCCACGCAAAAGAATTTCGCTGTCCATGAAAACTGATGCGACAATCGCAGAGCCACGCGACATACGAACATCACAGGCAGAAAGAAAAGACGCACCACGCCCCATGAAAGCACAAGCCAAGAAACAAGCACCAAGTGCTTTTGGCGAAGCCTTAGGACGTGCATTGCAAAAACAGCCACGATGACCGATCAAACCAAAGCCCGCTGGATGCTTCTCATGGCCTGTGTCTTGTGGGGAGTAAGCTTCCCTGCCGTCCGTGCCATTTGCCTTCTTCAGGAACAATTGATCCCCGATGCCAGCACATGGTTTGTCACCGGTGTTACCGTCACATGCCGCTTCGCGCTTTCCTCTGTATTGATGTTACTCATTATGCGTACACAATTGAAAACAACCACACGCAAGGAGATGGCCCAGGGCATTGGATTGGGCGTTTTTGGCGGCTTTGCACTTTTATTGCAGGCCGATGGGTTGGCCTATACCGCGGCATCCACCTCCGCCTTTCTTACACAGTGTTCCTGTTTATTATTGCCCTTGATGGTTTCACTGCGTGATCGCCGATGGCCTCCATGGACAACATGGCCTGCCACTTTATGTGTTACCCTAGGTATTGCTATTCTTGCGGATGTCCACACCACCCATCTCCAGTTGGGCCGCGGTGAAGTGGAAACATTGCTAAGCACTGTCCTCTTTGCATTTCAAATTCTTTTATTGGAGAAACCAAGCCATGCACACAATCGCACAGCCCATGTCACCACGCTCATGTTCGTGACCATGACATGCTGTGCACTGCCTGTGGCCTTGTTTCACACCCATAGCCTTATGCACTGGAAAATCATGCTCACGTCACCTGGCATTGTATTTCTCATTGTCATCTTAGTCTTGCTTTGTACCATGGTTGCCTCCATGGCCATGAATGCATGGCAACGTCATATTCCATCGACGCAAGCTGTACTCATCTACTGTTCAGAACCTGTGTTTGCGTTTTTATTTGCCATGTTTTTACCTTTATGGTTTTCGACGTGGTTTGCAATCGATTATCCTAATGAAACATTTTCCAAAAATATGATGATCGGCGGCGGACTTATTATTCTTGCAAACATATCAGAACATCTTGGAAATTTTCGATTGTTCTTGAAGAGATAATTTATTGCCTCTATATCTTATCCATGAACATCAAACATATCCTATTGATTGCAACTGTATTGATCGGATTTTCAAGCACACGCACAGCCCACGCTGCTGCGCAGTGGATCACCTGCACGCCCGACAGCAGCATGACCTATAAAAGTCGCATTCATGTCAAGTGCACGGCAGCAACAGCGGGCATCCAGTATTTTGCGCTTACCACCAGCAATGTCGATCATGCAGCGCGCGCACTTTCGACTATCAATGCTGCGAAAGTTGCGGGCCGTAATCTCTGGATCAATTACGATCCTGCTGATCTCACCGGATCAGCCATCGGCTGCAACAACAGCGACTGCAGATTGATTATCGCAGTAGGCATAAAATAATGGTTCGTATCATTAGCCTAATGTGCGCATTCCTCTATAGCTCACAAGCTTTTGCCGCGCTGTACTGGCAACTCGGTGTTCGAACAAGCCAACCCATTTCGGTCTGTTTTGTGGGAAATGCCACCACCGCACGGCCGGATCGCGTTGCACAAGTCATGAATTATCTGCGTGAGTATTCTTACGCAGCCAATATTCAATTTAGAAACGATGGGAAATGCGCTGCCTCGGTTGTTCAATCCAATGGCAATGATTTCTTTGCTGGCGATATTCGTGTGGTATTACCCAGCACCGATGTTTCTGGGACGGGTCAGGTGCCTGGCAACGGTTGCCCCATGTTCATGGCCGCCAATGGAACATACAATGGCGGCAACGACACGTGGGGAAGTTGGTCCAATGCGCCCAACGATCTAGCAGCCAACCGCGGATGCATGTTCAATTTAAAACTTGGCGATGATCCTTGGTCCACAACACGGGCCCCGTACCTCAATCATACGCTGCATGAGTTTGGTCATGCACTGGGATTGTCCCACGAGCATGAACGTGCCGATGCCAACAAAACAACGTGCACTGAGTCCGGCTATGGCGGCGGTGGAACCGCGTATATGACGCCCTATGATACTGCATCGGTCATGCACTATGAATTTCTTTCGTGCAGCATCGCAGGCAACTATGGTGATTCAGGGCTCTCTGCTTGGGATAAACTTGCCGTTCATATTTTGTATCCAGAAAATGAATTGCATGCAGAATACGATGGAACCCTTGTGATCCCACAAGGCAAAACCTTGCAGCTCACACACGGATGGCAAAGCCGAGGCGCCAACATGTCGTTTGTTGCACCCATTACCCGATGGTATTTTAATAATTCCGTCATCACAAATACACAACTAACTGTAGCGGGTCTCGCTCCTGGGGAATATCCTTTGTCACTATGGTATCAAGATTTCTTGGGCCGCTGGTACAGCCACCAAACCACCGTGCGCGTACTTACTTCTGCTTCTTTTAAAGGAAGCATCGCGGGTGCCGTCGCGACGCTATTCTAGGGCGAGGGTTCGATGTCATCCATCCGTATTGCGCACAAAAATCGATCTATCAAGCCCAACGAAATGGGCTTGGTCGTCATGGAAAACGTTTTACGCAATAGCACAAAAATGATGAAAGCCGCCCTTAAAACGACAGATCGACCTTTCGTTCTCCTAGAAAAATGCGCGCGATGGACATTTATCACAACATGTGAGGCAGCTTGCCACCCGAACGTTATAAATGCTGCACCAGAAGCACTTCATGGTATTTCAGCATGGCAGCGCGCGCTTGAAATATTCACAGGACTTGATCCAGGTGGACATCCCGGCGAATCCCGCGGTCTCAATGCACTCACAAAAGGATTAAACACTGATAGCTCTCAGTCGGTCCCACAACAAAGAGGCATGCTGCGCCCCTGCCTCGATGCACTTATCGCGGATGCCCGTACCATCCTCCAATACGTTGGCCCATACACCAATCCCTCCCCCGAATTTATTGCGACCCGTACGTTGGCATGCACGCTTCCCGATCATCCACGCATTTGGTTATTAGGTAATGGAAAAAAAGAGATGCGTGACATCGCTATTGCCCTATGCAGCCAAAGGCGTGCCATCACATTCACATACGACAGCGACAATTTCTCTTGGGTACTTCCAGAATTGCATCGCCAGAAATTTTATCCCAATTTTTCTCGCCTTGACACCCTCGCAGAAGGCTCCAGGATCATCGAAGCGGATTTACTTATCGCTACAGAAGTCATGGAGTCGACCTTCATCGCCCAATGGCGAGCACTTCCAGAGCCTGAACGTCCACCTCTGCTTTGGTTTCCGATACAACAACCGACATGGATCCCCACGTCTGGTCTCAGCAATTTTTATGGTCAAACGTTCATTGAAAAAGCCTGCGCAAAAGATCAAGCCGAACGGGCAGAAAAATTCGACAAAACCCGTCACCGCATAGCCAATATGGCCTACTCCCGAAGCATCGGCATGTCACCCATCAAGACGCTCTTGCATCTCCCGGCCGAGGATTATCGCCGCGCAGCCGAGGCATCCAAGGCCCGCCATGTCGAGGAACGCCTACGTCATCATCCCATCCTGTTGACGCCCCCCGCAGAGCATGCGATCAACACAGGCCATGAACACCCCTCTTCCAGTAGGCTGGGTATCGGCCGAAAACAACAATCGCGAGACACTCCATAAAAAATTCATATTTCCAGATTTTAACGCGGCATTTGCCTTCATGACCCGTGTGGCGCTTTGGGCAGAGAAAATGGACCATCATCCCGAATGGTTCAACGTGTACAACAAAGTCGATGTGACACTGACCACCCATGATGCGGGTGGCGTCACTTCCAAGGACATCGCCATGGCAAGCTTCATGAACGACATCACCCGTAATATGTGATAGAATACCACCGGGAGTGACAACCATGACCGACTCACCTTCAAATTACATCATCCCACAAAATTGGGGGCACTATACCCAAGCAGAGCACGGCGTTTGGCGAACGTTGTTTGAACGGCAAAAGAAGATTTTGCCTGGTCGCGCGTGTGATGCGTTTTTCCAAGGTGTCGAACGCCTGGGATTAGAACCCGATCGCATTCCTGATTTTGAGGAACTTAGTCGACGTTTAAATAAAATAACCGGATGGGAAGTGGTTGCAGTACCAGGTCTTGTACCCCATGCGGTATTTTACGAAATGTTGGCCAATCGCCAATTTCCCGCCGGATCTTTTATTCGCACGCCCGAGCAACTCGATTACATACAAGAACCCGATGTTTTTCATGATGTATTTGGCCATGTTCCCTTGTTGAGCGATCCGATCTTTGCCGAATACCTGCAAGCCTTTGGCATGGGCGGCCACAACGCGGAAGAAATGGGTTTGGTTGATATTTTGGCCCGAGTCTACTGGTTCACGGTTGAATTCGGCATTATGCGAAAAGGCAATGGTTTTGAAATTTACGGTGCTGGTATTGTTTCATCAAAAACGGAGTCGGTGTTTTGTGTCGAAAGTGATTCACCCAATCGCATTGCGTTTGATCTCGCACGCATGATGCGCACTGAATACCGTATTGATGATTTGCAACCCACGTATTTTGTCATCGACAATTTTGACCAATTGCTTCAACTCGCCGATGTATCGTTTAAACCTTTTTACGATATCGCATTGCGAGAACCAAGCATCCCCATGGGGACGATCATCGACAGTGATCGCGTTTTTACACGGGGCACTTTGGCGTATCATCACCAAGTGATGAACGCCCAAAAGACTACTCCCACAACCCACGCGTCCGGATATTAAGCATCTTCTGTCCAGAACCGCGAGGTGGGCACCACAACGTTAAGTTCTGGAAAGCCCCTTGCAAACCATCCATGGCAGGACCCTCCGTATAACATCGCCCAGAACGCGCATTCGCTTGCATCCAGTTGTTTGAAAAAACACGCGTCGTAGACCAATCAATGGCAAATTGACCGCCAACATACGGCGGTTTGGGCATATTTTGCGCGTAATCAGACAAAATAAGGGTGTTGTAAGGATTCTGGCAAAAAAGCGCGGGATATTTGTCCAGCGTCGATATCGGATCTTGAAGATAATCTCGCCATTCGCTGACCATATCCACAGGATCAGGACACAAAAAATGGACGGTGTTCACCCATTCCCACATTACGGTCCATTGCCATTCACGGGGACTTGGATCCGGTGAGTTAAGCCAACTGGACAAACAAAAAATTGCACCCGTGTAGATATGGCTTAAATCGGCACCTGCATACGGGGGTACTTGATACTTGGCATTGTCGACCAGCGCGCGTTTATTGGCATCATTTTGAAGAAATCCAAGCAACGCCTGACCGTTTTCGACAGTCGAATGATAATAGAATTGAAGGTATAATGTGTTGAACTGGATAATAGGCCGCGGATCAATCACCGGCGTTCTTGGCATACTGGGCGAAGCAACACGAACCATTGAATCATCGTAGGTGGGTAGCCGTTGATATGAATGGGCCGGTGGCGAAGACGAACGAAAACATTGCGTCAGCCGATGAAACCAAGAACCTTGTATCGCAGACATAAACAATCCCCACCTGCGACTCGGTGCAATGATCCTAAGCGATATTGAGCTAATTAGCCAAGAGCTTTACTTTATCGAACAAAAAATAAAGGATCGTACGATGAACGTCGATTTTGGTAAAACATCAGAGGATTACGCCAAACACCGTGCAGGCTTTCCTGAAGCGTTTTTTGAGCGTTTGACGCATTTTAATATTGGAAAACCCAATCAACGCGTTGTCGATCTCGGGACAGGGACAGGCACTGTTGCCCGTGGACTCGCGCGCCGTGGTTGCATCGTCACCGCGCTCGATGCTTCTTCCGAACAAATTGCACAAGCAACGCAAATCACCACCGAAAAAACAATTCAATATGGCGTTGCACCTGCTGAAAAGACCGGCCTTCCTACGGCAAGCTATGATGTGGTGACCGCAGGTCAGTGCTGGCACTGGTTCGACCGCCCACGCGCTGCCCAAGAAGCCCGACGCATTCTTCTGTCAGGTGGGCAACTCGTGATCGCCCATTTTAATTGGATCCCTCTGTTGGGCAATCTGGCCGACGCCACCGAAAAGCTCATGGAAGCCCACAATCCGCAATGGAAACTTGGCGGTGCAACAGGCATTTTCCCTGATTGGCTCTCCGATGTGGCGCTTGCTGGTTTTCGTGAATTGGAAACATTTTCTTTTGACGTTGACGTACCGTACACCCATGAAAGCTGGCAAGGGCGTATTCGCGCAAGTGCGGCTGTCGGTGCAAGCTTGTCCGCCAAAGGCATTGCCCGCTTCGACGATGATTTAAAATTACTTCTCGATACGCATTTTCCAGAAGTTATATTAAAAATACCCCACCGCGTTTGGGCACTTGTGTGCAAATCCCCGTAACCTCTGCACGAAACCACCGATACTCCAAAGGATGTTTGTGTACGCGTACCGATTTTTGTCACGTGCTCTTGCTCTCACCCCAAGCCAACCGCACGAAAGAAACATGCGCGCCCCAGATACTTTTACACGCATTCCCCAAACATCTCCTGAAAGCATAGCCATGCAACGCGGTGATCTCGAATCGTTCTGGAAGGTACGTATCTCCCATCAAGATCCCGTTGCACGGATTGGTTTCGCCATGTGGGGATCCGAAACGGCGTTGCGCAATGACGTTGCAACGGCCGATGACAATGCATTGCGTTTTTGGACACCCCGGATCGATCTCTTGGGACGCATTGCTTTATGGTGGGCCAGCGGCCCCACACCACCGTCCACACGCAGCGAAATCAGCGATTATTGGATTTGGATGGGAACACACGCCACAACACGCCTTCGAGATGCCTTGCAAGCCCAGGACAGCAGTGGCATTGATCTGCGTTTGCACAATATCGGCGTTCAGTTGGCCGTGGAACACATGAAAGCCGTCGACCGCAATCCCACACTAACCGTAGACGAAATTCGCGCTTATCATCATCGCGTCTTTCAAGAAGCAGGTTTATCCACCCACGTTTATGGCGCAACACCCCATGCCTGGATCCCCGATGCCATTGAAATAATATTCGCCCGTTCATTGGTCGTTTAATCTAAGACGCCCGCAAATAAATAAGGCAAACTTAATGAATGCCGTATACCCCTTCACAGAGACAAGGACTTTGGCTCGCCGCAGCCGCTGCCATCCTGTTTTCATCCAAGGCCATTTTGGCCAAATTGACCTATCGTTACGGCGTAGATGCGGTAACTTTTCTAACATTGCGTATGCTGTTCTCATTTCCCGTGTTTGCCACCATGGCAGTGATTGAGACCCGCCGCGCCCATGTCCGCAATGATCGCTTAACATGGCCCGAATGCGGCAGACTTATCATCGTCGGATTGTTTGGCTACTACATGTCCAGCTTTCTCGATTTCTGGGGCTTGGAATATCTGCCTGTCGGCTTAGAACGTCTTATTCTCTTTTTGACACCCACACTCGTCATGTTGATCGGCAGCATATTTTTGAAACGCCATGCCACCAAACAGCAATGGATTTCGGTATTCGTGTGCTACGCAGGAATGGCCCTTGCATTTATGGAAAGCTGGCAAAGCAAACTCCCCAACTTAGGACGCGGTGGCGCTTTGATTTTTGGTTCAGCCTTAAGCTATGCGCTGTATATGTCGCTGTCGGAAGATCTCATGAAGCGGATCGGGAGCCAGCGTCTGGTACCCTATGCCATGTGCGCATCCACGGTTGTGTGCGTGATACAATTTTTCATTCTTCGATCGCCTACAGAGTTACTACTTCCCTGGCCTGTGTACGGTATCTCTATTCTCAATGCCATCTTCTGTACGGTTATGCCCGTGTACATGGCAGCAATCGCCATCAATCGCATCGGTGCCGCCACAACCGCGCAAATGAGCTTTTTGGGACCTATTGCACTGCTTATTCTGAGTTATATTATTCTGGGTGAACCCCTTACCGTGCGAAAAATTTCAGGCACACTGATTATGATCGCAGGGATCACTGTACTTACGCGCATGCGACGCGTCGAAAAAATCGTTTCATGAACGTTTAGGCAATTTATTCTATGGGAGTGCCTTACAAAAAATAAATTCTCCGACAGGAACATGAACACGGTTATTGCGCGGCGAGTATGTAAAACCGATTTTTCGATGGTAAGCCACCAAGCCAAGTCCTGCATCAATCGCCGCTTGCGCAGACACTTCACCTCCAACGCAAACAAGATAACCGCCCTGCCCTAAATTTCTCACTGCCTGATCCATCACGCCATCATCAATAGCCGAAGAAGTAAGATACGACCATGCAACACCACTAAGGCCCGGACGAACAGGCCATGTTTTCCGTGCATCAAACAACACATCAGGAGGCTCTGCAAAATGAAATGTAGAATCTAAGAACATGTTGCAGCTCAACCACAAAGGCGAACGCCGTACTTCCTGGGGAACAAAAAAATAGGTGTGCGTTGGGCCACCTGGCTCAACCCAAAGGCCTGTTTTTAACGCAACATCAAATGCATCGCGATCAAAACTTGGCGCCTCGTAATCCTTCGTTCGATGCATCCAATGAGACATAGCGGTTGCCGTGTGAATTTTGGCGACACCCTGTGCGCGGCGTGGGATAGGTTTCGATCCAGGAAAACCCCGAGCGCCAGGAGAAAGAGACATGAGCACATCACTCGTCACTTCCTGTCTGGGAGCATCCACGGGGGGGTTCTTCGGTGCGACTTCGACAGAATGGGTAACTACACGTGAAATGGCGCGGGAAGACATGGGGCAATAGCCTCTCAATATCAGTGTATGGCCATAATATCGCCACACAAAGAGCGATGTTGCTCAAAAACCATAGATTGGGTGGACACTTTTTCGTAAAAGAGTTCAATGGAAATAACATACGATACCGCCAATTCGGCCGAGGATCTCCATCAAATTCTCGCTTTGCAACAATCCAACTTGCGCGGAAATATCAACAAAAACGAGGCCGCTACACAAGGGTTTGTCTCACTTACACATACCTATGACTTGCTCAAGCAGATGAGCCATCCCTACCCGCACATCGTGGCACGACACGACGGCCAAGTGATCGCCTATGCACTCATCATGTTGCGAGAGATGGCTCCATGGATCCCGGAGCTTGAGGATCTGTTCACACACATCAGCGAAAGCACGTATCGCGGCAAATGCCCGGATGATGCATCCTATTTCGTCATGGGGCAAATCTGTGTTCACAAAGCATTTCGTGGCATGGGTGTTGTACAAAAAATGTATCAAACCATGGCCGAGCGCATGCATGCGCATTTCGATTATGTGATCACCGACATTTCAGCGATGAATCCACGCTCGCTTAAGGCCCATGAAAAAGTAGGTTTTGAAACGCTTGCAGAGTATCAAACGGAAACAGGAGATCCCTGGGTCATTGTGATCAAGGATCTTAAAAATGAGATCGATTTTTAGTTTGCCTTACTCTCTCGCAGTTGCCGGTGGTGCATCCCCTGAAACAAGTTCTTGGATAGGCGCAAATTTTGGCATCAACCAAATCTCAACACGTCGATTGGCATGACGACCTTCAACATCCTTATTGTCTGCAATGGGATCATATTCACCCGCACCGGATGCAACAACATTTCCGGGATTGACGCCTTCACGCACCAGAAGTTTCACCACTTCGGTCGCACGTTGCGTGGCAAGCTCCCAATTGCTAGGAAATCGCTGTGTACGAATAGGTGTCGTGTCGGTATGCCCCACCACCTGAAAAGTACGATCGTTCATTTCGCGTATGGCTGCCGCCAGAACAATCAACGTACTGGTATCTTTGATCTCTGTTCCACCTGAACTGAACAGAACATCATTGGCAAGTGAAACAACAATGCGACCTTTTCGAAACTTCACATCAAGTTGCTTCGTATCGATAAGAGCACGCATTTGCTCTACAAGCCGCTTATAGCTTTTACTTTGAGCATCTGCTTCGCGCTTGATTTCCTCAAGTTGCTTTAAATTGCCTGAAAGCTGCGCAATATGCGCCTCAAGTCCTTCTCTATTTTGGTTAAGCTTGCCAATCTCTTGCTCAACAGCCAACAATTTTTCACCACGTTCACGGGCTTCTTTAGAACTGGCACCAAGAGCACCCATACATCGCTCTTGGGCGATCGTTGCCTCTGAACGCAATTTTTCTGTGACATCAAGTTTTTGTTGGGTGGCACCCAAATCTGCTTCAGTTGCTGCCAAATTACTCAGTGTTTGCTGCAAATCAGCGACAACACCTTTGTGGGTCTTCATCGTCACGCAGGCTGAAGTAAACAATGACACCAGAAAAACACCAAAAACACTTAAGCGATTCATCGTGTTCCTTTCATGTTGTACTTGATTTTTTCAAACACCTCTGTGCAATCGCACACCGCCGCACCGCTTTTTGAGAGAGTAAAGCCCATGGCATCAGCATCGTCACAGATCACAACGCTGCCTATCACAATTCCCCCTGCTGCCGATATCCACGCTGCACCTGATATCATTACCGCTCCATTGGCAACAAACGGCCAACGCACCTGTTGTCCACCGTTGCATTGTTGCCCTCAAGCAGTGCCCACATGTTGCGATCTTGTGTACGTTGCAACCCAGTGTTGCAACATTCTCACCACACCTTGCATCAGCGGGGTCAACACATCAGGCAATGGTATCGCGATCCAACAACAAACCCTCTGCTGTCCAGGTTTTGGAAATCAAACAACCGCACTCACATCGCAAGGCGTTTCACAAAATGGGTCCACCTGTTTCGGCCTCTGCAGCAGTTCGAGCAATAGCAGTTGGAACCCCTGCGGCAGCTCCAGCAGCGAAAGCGAAAATTGCTGCTTCGGCATGAAGAGCAGTTGCGACTGGAGCAAATGCAGCGGCTGCAGTTGCTTCTCATGCAGCTGCGATTGTAAATCTCCCGGAGAAACCGTAGGCGACGTGGGAAATGCTGCTGGTAACTTCGGTGACTGCCTTAGCACGGTATTTTGCGCGCCATGCCACCTGCTGCAAGGTGTGGATTGCAGTTGGGCCTCCGGTGCCGGAAGCGCCATCTGGGGTTGCTTGGGGGACACCGGCGATTGCCTTCTCGGAGTACTGCGCATTTTTGATTGTTAAAAAATACGCATATTTATATTTTATGAATTCTAATCCATAAAATATCAGCAGGTCGTGTGTAAGGCCCTCCAGAACCCCCTATCAATAGATGTCATTACATGGGATATAATCACAATGAGTAGCCTTCCGCCCGTACGTGAACCCAACAAAGCCCATGAAACACCTGTCTCGCGCGAGGAACGCATTGCCCACGCAATCGACGATGCCAGTTTGATCTTGGCGCAACCAAGGCTGGGCGCCCCGCCTGCCAGCGCACTTAGCCTTGTTGCTCATGATACATTTCAACCGCAAAATACAGCATCCGTGCCGATCACCGCCCAATCTTCCAACATACCTGCTCCGCTGCAAACGGAAAGACAACAGCCACTCCAAGCCACCGTAGGCAACCCACGCGTCCCCCCTTCATTGGACGATGCCAATTTGGTGGAGAATGAGCCAAGGCTCAGCAGCAATATATCGGCTGCGCGAAACCCCGTCCGCCGTGTTACATGGGATCCCGATCTCATTACGGGACCCACCAGAAGAATTGGTCCTCCGCAGCAACCGGCAATACGCCTGCCTGCCCAAGGACAGGTGGCCAATGCAGCTGTTCCCCCAGCACACGAACGCACTGCTGCTGAACAATGCTGCGAAAATATAGCGGTTGGAACCCTTGGTCTTGCGCTCATCGCAGCAGGCCCCGGTCTGATGGTATCGGCAAAAGTTGCCCTTACTGCAGGACTTGTCAGTGAAAAATCTGCCTTTGCCATGTACGCAGTAGGCGGGATCATCACGCTTGCAGAGCTGTGCGTACTTGGTCGCGGCCAGAATGTTAGTAACTGCCCAATTGGTGACTGCTGCACTATTTGAAGCTTTCCCGAAATCTTCCCAACAACTCAACTGTGACGATGAAAGACTGTCGCTTCGCATACGACTGCCCAGACAGTGAAGTCACGTTTCCACGACCCAACCATGCGCCTACGTCATCGGGCGTCACCTTCTTTCCTAAAATCAATACAAATTGATGCGTTAATGATGGTGATGATACTTTGCCTTCTTGTGTACAACTTTGCCCAATTCAGCCAAGGAAATCTCGAACCCCACAATGCGATGAATCCCACAGCTGATCGCGGGAATGTAGGTCACACCTCAACTTCTACTTATTAAATGAAAGAGTATCATGTCAGACTTGATCAAATTTTTTAGGGAAATACATTTAAAAGATATCCCACTGGTCGGTGGTAAAAATGCTTCTTTGGGGGAAATGATTAATCAATTGGAGGGCAAAGGCATTAAGATTCCCGATGGTTTTGCAATAACAGCCACAGCATATCGTCGCTATTTGCAAGAAACGGGTTTAGGGAAAAAAATTCAGGAACTTCTGCAAGGATTGGATGCAAGCGATACCAAACGACTCAGCAATGTTGGGCGTCAGATCCGACAAACTATATTAGAAACACCACTGCCACCATTTCTAACGGAGGAGATTAAACAAACGTATCGAAAGTTCGCCCAAGATTTGAATGAAGAAGATATTTCCGTTGCCGTGCGTTCTTCCGCCACAGCAGAGGATTTGCCGGATGCTAGTTTTGCTGGGCAACAAGAAACGTATTTGAATGTACATGGAATAAAAGAAGTCTTAGAAGCCTGCCACAAATGCTTTGCCTCGCTGTTTACCGACCGAGCCATTTTCTACCGGCAACAAAACGGATTTAACCATATGCAGGTAGCCCTCTCTATCGGTGTACAAAAAATGGTACGCTCCGATCTCGCCGCATCCGGTGTGATTTTCACATTAGATACTGAATCCGGATTTCGCGACGTCGTGTTTGTGACATCCAGCTACGGTTTGGGAGAAAACATCGTTCAAGGTGTGGTGAACCCCGATGAATTTTATGTTTTTAAACCGACACTCAAAAAAGGATTTCGTTCCATTATCGAAAAAACGCTGGGAACTAAAGAAATCAAAATGATTTACGACACGCGCGGCGGCAGCAAGCTCACGCGCAATGTTCCAGTGACGCCATCAGATCGCGAACGTTTTAGCCTTTCAAACGAGGACGTTCTTCAAGTGGCCCGCTGGGCCATTATCATTGAAGAACATTACGGGCGACCTATGGATATCGAGTGGGGTAAGGATGGAATAACGCAGGATTTGTACATCTTGCAGGCCAGACCGGAAACGATACACGCGCGCCAAAACCACAATGTTTTTGAAACCTACATTTTGAAAGACCGAGGCAAGGTATTAAGCCAAGGGAAAGCTGTTGGGACAAAAATCGGCCAAGGCAATGCCTGTGTGATTCGTCACGCCAAGGATAAGGAAAAATTTCGAGATGGACAGGTTTTGATCGCGGAGATGACAGATCCTGACTGGGTCCCTATCATGAAAAAAGCCTCCGCCATTGTAACTGAGCGCGGCGGACGCACCTGCCACGCTGCCATTATCAGCCGAGAATTGGGGATCCCGGCTGTTGTGGGTGCTGCTCATGCACTTGAAACTGTATCTTCTGGCCAGCCTATCACAGTATCTTGTGCCGAAGGCAGTGAAGGTTATGTTTACGAAGGCATTTTGGCGTACGAAACGAAGCGCATTCCTTTGCAAGAGAGAAAATCCTTGCCCGTCAAGATCATGATGAATGTGGCCAGACCCGATACGGCTTTTGATTTGTCCTTTATACCCAATGACGGTGTTGGATTGGCGCGCATGGAATTCATTATTAGCAGCCAAATTCAAATTCATCCTATGGCACTGATCCGTTATCCTAATCTCAAAAATCCTGAAGATATCAGAAAAATTGAGGAACTGACGCATGGCTATGAAAATAAATCCGATTATTTCGTGGAGATGTTATCTCAAGGTGTTGGGAAAATTGCAGCGGCCTTTTACCCTAAAGAGGTGATTGTGCGTCTGTCTGACTTTAAAACCAATGAATACGCGGGTCTTATTGGTGGCAAAGAATTTGAACCCAGTGAAGAAAATCCGATGATCGGGTTTCGTGGAGCATCTCGCTATTACGATGACCGTTATCAACCGGGGTTTTCTCTCGAATGCAGTGCGCTTAAAAAAGTACGCAATGAAATGGGTCTGGATAACGTCAAGATCATGATTCCATTTTGTCGTACGGTACAAGAAGCCCAGCGCGTTTTAACCGTCATGAAGGATGAGGGGCTCAAGCGTGGCGAGAACAGGCTAGAAATATATATGATGTGTGAAATCCCATCGAACGTGATTTTAGTCCATGAATTTGGCAAACTATTCGATGGGTTTTCTATTGGTTCAAACGATCTCACACAACTTGTTTTAGGTTTGGACCGTGACTCAGAAACCATCGCCCATCTTTTTGATGAACGTAATCCCGCAGTCATGGAAATGATTCGGATGGTGATTCACGGAGCCAAACAAGATGGCATTCCTATTGGCATTTGCGGACAAGCGCCATCGGATTACCCTGAGTTTGCTGAGTTTCTCATTCGAGAAGGAATTGATAGCATCTCGCTTAATCCGGATGCGATTCCTGGTGTCTTGATGAGATTGAATGGGGCAAACAAATGAAAGTGATTGTTTTTGATATTCACGGTTTTGAATGCGATTCCTTGAAAAAGCATTTGGGGAAAAACCACGACATCACATTTGTTGATGCCAAGCTCAGTGAACACACTGCTGAGCTCGCCAAAGGTTTCGATGCAGCGGTTGTTTTCATTCACGACACTGTTTCTTCTGCCGTTCTGGGATCCTTAAAGCAAATAGGCATTAGATTTCTTGTGACCCGTTCGGCGGGCTTCAATCACATCGATTTGGAAGCAGCAAAGCAGTTGGGCCTACGTGTGGCCAATGTGCCTAAGTACTCTCCATATGCTGTTGCCGAACATGCCGTTGCCTTGATGCTCGTCCTGAATCGCAAAATAATCCGTGCACACCATCGTCTGATGGATCTCAATTTTTCTTTAAATGGTCTTGTCGGCTTTGACATGCATGGGAAAACTGTTGGCATCATTGGGGTAGGCAACATTGGTCGGATCACTGCTCGTATCTTGTGCGGATTTGGTTGTAAAATATTATGCTACGATATTAAGCCTGATGATTCTCTTAAAAAAGAGTGTAGTGTGAACTTCACCACACTTGATGAGATTTATCACAATTCGGATATCATCACCCTCCATGCCCCACTGAATTCTCAGACACGCTACATGATCAACAAAGAAAATATTTCAAAGATGAAAAAAGGTGTCATGCTCATCAATACGAGCCGAGGCGGATTGGTCAACACGCGGGATGTGATTGCCGCTATTAAATCGGGACAAATAGGTTATCTGGGATTGGATGTGTACGAAGAAGAGAATGATCTCTTTTTTGAAGACCATTCGGAGGATATTTTACAAGACGATGTGATTGCAAGGCTCATGACATTTCCCAATGTTTTGATCACGAGTCATCAGGCTTTTTTAACGATGGAAGCCATTGATAATATTGCTCGCACTACGGCTGAGAATCTTGATTGTTTTGAAACCGATAAAAAATGCGAAAACGCATTGTAACTTATCAACACGAACATCAGCACAATTCGCTTAATCTCAAACGCATGGGCATTGATACGTATCAAGAGCTGGTGGTTTACATACGTTCTGATTGTCACGTGTGCCGGTGCATCACTGGAATTGATCTCAAAAAATGGACACCTTACTCTCTCTATAAGGTATCCATTTTTTGAGATCAATTCCAAACATGTATGGCGATGTGAAAAAATGCACTTTGCAATACCCGGCGTGATTCTCGTTAATATAAGATCGTACATTGAACAAAATATCCTATATTGCAGCGACATGGAGCTATTTTTTCCCGATACAGCAGCGAATGCTTCAATCCATGAAGCGTCATTTATTTTTAAGGAAAAATCATGGCTTCATTGCAACGTGCGGGTGCGATTGAAACAGGTGTGGTTGCGTCTCAATACAAAGATGCAGACAGCAAGGCGATCGAAATCTGGAAGTTGACCGACAATCCCAAAGCTCAACTTAAGATCCACGACACAGCCGTTTTGGGAAATAGAACACCGGTGGCGGCGTATATTCCCATCGAGCGCACCACCTCATCAGTTCAAAGTAGCGACGCCTTGATACGTCCCAATGCTTATTCTGCATTTCGCCCCGCGGGACATGCCGACTACTTTGTTCCAGAGCGTGTGCCAGGAATTCATGGCAAAGAAGTGAGGTATACAGCCGAGTTTTCACTCGGGGCGAAAATCGGCAGTCCGTCGCAACACATCATTGTCTGCGTCAAAGAGACCGTTCACAAAGAAGAAAAACTTTCTTGGATCTATATGAATATCCATGTGGTGCACGTCGTGCAGGCGATATAACCGAAAGTTGTGTTTGACTTGACCCAAGAAAAAAAGCCAAGACAGTTCACACCAAAGGTCCTCAAGTGTTTGATTTTATGATGGTTTTTGGTGGGCGCTAGAGGACTTGAACCTCTGACTTCCACCGTGTGAAGATTATCCGACACCGACATCCATCGACAATATGCAACAATTTCAAACACTTAGGTGTCGTTATTTTTATTCAAGAGCTCTCAAAAACACCGAAAAGCACGTGGCAGGATACTCCCGAGGATACTCCCTTTGGGCATGTTTCATGTGGCCGTGACTAAGAGCTCTTATCGTTGTCATTGCTCTTGCATTGTTCTGGAAGATGACAAGTGGTCTTAAGCCGGACATACAATGACGTCTATGTGAGGGGAACAGAATGGATCAGACTGCATTAAATCACTTGCTGACTGAATTGATCGCGAATTGGGAAAACGAAGTTATTGAGTTCAAGCAGGCGAGTAACGACTACAGCACTGATAAAATCGGCGAGTATTTTTCTGCGCTTAGCAACGAAGCCAATTTGCGGTTGGCTGATCGCTCGTGGCTTGTATTTGGGATCGATGACAAATCACGTCAAGTCGTAGGATCCGAGTATCGGTTTGATGTTGAGCGCCTACATGGGCTGAAAAGTCAAATCGCGCAAAACACCCAACCTAGCATTACATTCCGCGACATCCATATTTTGCAACACATTTCAGGTAGGGTTGTTCTCTTTGAGATCCCAGCGGCACCCCGGGGCATCCCCATTGCGTGGAAGGGGCATTATTTTGCACGCGCCGGTGAAAGTAGAACGTCACTGGGGTTAGATAAATTGGACGAGATCCGCCAGCAAACCACTGCACAGGACTGGACGGCGCAAGTGGTTCCTGCCGCTACATTGGCAGACTTGGATGTCGATGCTCTACATAAGGCGCGTGATTCATTTATCAGAAAATACGCAAATCGCTTCAAACCGGATGAAGTGGCAAGCTGGTCGATGTCGGCATTTTTAGATCGTGCTCGGCTGACTCAGAATGGACAAATGACACGAAGTGCCCTGTTGTTGCTGGGTAAGGCGGAAGCAGCCTTCCATCTATCCCCAAATCCTGCACAACTGACCTGGAAACTGGAAGGCCCTGAGAGATCTTACGAGCATTTTTCGCCACCCTTTCTTCTGAATACCACACGCCTCTACCAGCGCATTCGTAATATCCAATTGCGTATTCTGCCTCAGGATGATCTGATCCCCATTGAGATCTCCAAGTATGACCAAAAAATCGTGCTGGAATCGCTGCATAATTGTATTGCCCATCAGGACTACACCCGTAATGGACGTATCGTTGTGACGGAACTGCCAGACAAACTTGTATTTGAGAACGAAGGCAATTTCTTTGAGGGTCTACCTGAGGAGTATATAACGGGCAACAAAACACCGCGTCGCTACCGCAATCCGTTTCTTGCGCAAGCAATGGCTGAGCTGAATATGATTGATACGATGGGTTATGGGATCCATCAGATATACAAAGGTCAGGCTCGGCGTTATTTCCCGATGCCAGATTATGACCTGAGTGAACCCAATGCAGTGAAAATGACAATTTATGGCAGTGTGGTCGATCCGGCCTACAGCCGCTTGCTGATCCAAAAGACCGACCTACCACTGGTCGACGTATTGGCATTGGACAGAGTGCAGAAAAAACTTCCCATCCCGGACGAAGCAGCAAACCGCTTGAAACGGATGAAATTGATTGAGGGTCGCAAACCTAACTATCACGTTTCTGCTACGGTGGCCGAAGCAACTGCCAGTAAGGCTGACTATATCCGAACTCGCGCCCAAGACGACGAGTTCTATGCCAAGTTGTTGATTGACTATTTAGGCAAATTCAGTGCTGCAACACGCACCGAAATCAATAAATTATTGCTTGGCAAGCTTAGTGATGCCCTGACAGAAGAACAAAAAACGAACAAAATCAATAACTTACTAACAAAACTTCGTCGCAGGGGTATGATTGCCAATGTAGGCAAAGACCGCACACCGCGATGGATACTTGCAGAGAAAAAATAGATGTTTGCAGAGAAAATGCAGAGATACTGAGATAAACCGCCCCCTCTCTCCGGCCCTATTTCGGCGGGGTGTTGCATCAATTGCCTGCGGTGTGTGCTGCCATGCACGTGAAC
>SYDY01000087.1 GCA_005801425.1 Bdellovibrionales bacterium
GATACTTAACGTAAACGTGTTCGCGATATCCGCATGTTCTGCGGCAAGAATTTCTCGAAACTCCCTAAAAAATTTCGTGAGATTGTTGACATCAAGAACAGATCCACCTTGGGCGGTTGCACCTGGATATTCCCAATCGAGATCAAAACCATCCAAACCAACTTTTTTACAAAATGTAATGATGTCGCGAATGAAAGCTTTTCGTGATACTTCTGTGCCCATTGCTGTTGGAAAAATCCATTCCGTAGAACGATTTCCATGGGCAACATAACCTGTATGGGTAGGGTCATTAAAATTCCAACCCCCCGCTGCGACAATCACTTTCAAATTTGGGTTTTGACTTTTGAGACGAAGGATATCGTAATACGTGCCCTGGGCTCGGCTGTCCGTGTAATGGAGAAGTTCTGAATCTTTTCGAACACAGTTGGGCGTAGCACATGACGGACATGGCGCACCCGATTCAGCACCACTCCACCAGTCTTTGATGTCGTTCCATTCAAAAGGATACAAACGAAATTTTGTGGCATTGGAGGCGTTGGTTCCATCGTGCTGTACATCGGCAAAGGCGATGATGAGGTGTGTATAAAGTGATGGGTCAATGTTTGCGGCTGTAAATTTCCCGACGCCGTTTCGGTACTGTGCCCAGTTGGTGTAGTACCCGATCAGTTTTCGTGATGGGGTTGATGCTTGTGTTGTGCAAACACCTTCAACGCATGTTTGTGTGCTGGTGCATACTTTGCTGCATTGGCCGCAATGGGTTTCATCTTGCTTGGGATTGATGCACGTTTGTCCATCGCATGAAATAGTATTGGCTGGACACTGGATAATACAGTGGGAATTTACACATGTTTGATAGCCACCGCATCGCTGATTGCATGCGCCGCAGTGGAATTCATCGGACGTTTTGTCCACACATCGATGATCGCACAGCGATTTTTCTGCGCTGCACAGGCATTGACCCGCGTCACAGGTGCCTTCCCCGCAGGGCACGCCGCATTGACCGCAATGGGCGTTATCGGTTTGGGCATTCACGCATGCATTGCCACATGCCATAAAATCCTGCGCACATGTGCATGTACCATTAACACAATCACTGTTTGCATCGCATGCATGACCGCAGGCGCCGCAATGATCTAAATCGGTATGGATGTTTACACAGATCTCGCCGCAAAGTGTTTCGCCGCGCGAACAGTAATCGTGGCATTGTCCCTGAGAACATTGTTGTGATGCTTCGCATGCTTTTCCACATGATCCGCAATGGGCTTGATTTGTTTGGAGATCAACACATTGACTGGTGGTGTACGAAAGTGTTCCCACGTCGATGCATGGTGTTTTTCCATCGATACATGTTTGCGCTGTACTGTCGTCGCACAAGACGGTGCACGTGGAGGACTGTTTTTTACACCCAAGCGCTAAAAGGAGTATTCCGAGGGAGATCCATCGCATCTCTCATCATATCAACCGTTGCTTGAAAAATCATTGTTCTAGCAATGGAAAACGGAACCACATGGTGGGACCCTGCCAGGTCACGAAATGATTGTCGGAGAGGAGAAAAAGACTTCGATCCCGAATCATGATGCCTTCAAAATTGGGTGATGAAGAAAAACCACGGCTTAAGTCGAAAATAATATCAGGCACAATGGTCTTTTGTGTGGCTTCTGGCGGTACGGTAAATCGCAAAATGCGTCCTACACCGAAATGGCGTTCAATGGCGTATACGACGGGATTGCCTTGCGCATCAATGGTACATGCGATGTCGGAAAGTGTTCCACGCTTTGTGGTGAGTGAAAGCCAAAGCGGGCGCATATTGCTTCCATCGATTCCCGCCATCAGAAGAGGTGCAATGCGTGTATCTGCAGTGGACTCTTCTTTGGCGTATTCAATGGCAGCGAAGAGATGATTGCCTGCGGTGCATAATCCTTCGATGCCATGATTGTCGTCCATGGTGATATCCCAGAGGGAGTAGGGAACATCCACTTTGGATGTGACGCGCAATTCATTGTTCGCAAGTTGGGCAAAAAGAAGTGCATCTGACGTATGTTCACCGCTTTGCTCAGTTCCTAAAATGAAGGTGTTAGGCGTGAGTGCAACCACGGATTCGGTATCAAGTCCATCAGCAACGCCGATGATATTGATCGTCGTTATCGGTTTTATTTCTTTATCGCTTACTGCAAGCTTGACGATTTTCCGTTGGATTTCAGCCACAGCCCAGGCGAGATCGGGTGAGGCGAGGGTCAGGCCTGAAAGTCCATCGACGTCAATGTTCAACGTGTGGAGATCTTGGTCGGATATTTCGATGCTTGCCGTTTCGTGGTTCTTTTTTACCCCGTGTGCACAGGCAGTTCCAAATACAAGCATAAAAAGAAGACAGCATCGCATGTTGCACTTGTATCATCTTTGGGACTTCTAGCAAAAGGTTGGTTGACTCGATTTTGGGCAATGATAGGACCTAAAAGAGATAGGGGGATTTATGGCATCATTGCATGTTGTTGAATACGACGAGATCGAGACCGTTCCATTGGCGCAGGTACTCCCGAACGATCCCGATATTTTGTATACGCCAGTGCCAGGTGAAACCCAGCTGACCTTCCGTGCCATCGCCACGGGTTGTGCGATTGGCGGCTTGGTCGCGGCCATGAACATTTATTTTGGACTGCGTACGGGGTGGTCCATTGGCGCATCGTTAATTTCTGCAATCCTTGGTTACTCATTTTTTGCGGCATTGCGTCCTAAACTTCCGTTTTCTGTTCTTGAAACCAATATTACGCAAACCACAGGGGCTGCAGCAGGCACCATGACATCGGCGGCAGGATTGCTTGCAGCGATCCCAGCCATGAAAATGCTGGGCTTTGAAGTGGGCTATTTGGAGCTTACGCTGTGGAGTTTTGCCATTGCGAATCTGGGTGTTTTTTTTGCAGTGCCCTTACGACGACAGATGGTCTTGGTAGAAAAATTACGTTTTCCATCGGGCACCGCGACCGCCGAAACCATCGTAGCGATGTTTTCATCGGGCGATGAAACCATGGGCAAAGCGAGCATGCTGCTTCGGTGGGGCGCCATTGCTGCGGTGTTTACGCTTGCTTCATTTTTTATTCCACAACTGGGTCACCCGCCGATGGCATGGATAGGTCTTGCAGGCGTCGGGGCATGGGGATTTTCGTTGTTGCTTAGTCCGTTGATGTTCGGCGCGGGTATGCTCACGGGACTTCGTGTGACGGCTTCATTGGTGGTGGGTGCACTTTTTGGATGGGGTGTTCTTGGCTTTGGGCTTGTGCAACGCAATGGCTGGGTGACTGGCGAAATCATGAGTTATGCAAGTGGCGCGCGCGGTTGGATTTTGTGGCCAGGCGTTGCGATCATGGTCGGCGATGCGCTGATGTCGTTGCTTCTCAGTTGGCCGAGTATGATTGCGGCGTTTAAACCGAAAAAATCAAGTGAAGTGATTCACGATCCCGATGGGATCCCCAACAGTTGGTGGATAGGGGGTCTTATTGCCGCAAGTGTTGTGACGGTGATCCTCGCGCAGCTGGTGTTTGATATTCCTCCGATGTTGAGCATTATAGCGATTGCTCTGTCGGCGGTATTGTCGATGGTGGCAGTACGCTCTACGGGCGAAACCGATATCAATCCCATCGGTGGTATCGGCAAGATCACGCAGCTTGTGTTTGGCGGATTGGCTCCGGGTGCTATCTCAACCAATTTGATGAGTGCGGCCATTGCAGGTGCGGGTGCGTCCCAAGCTGGCGATATGATGCAAGATCTTAAAACAGGTCATATGCTGGGTGCATCGCCGCGTAAACAGTTGATCGCGCAGTTGTGTGGTATTCCTATCGGTGCACTTGTTTGTGTCCCAATTTATGCGCTGTTCGATAAAGCATACACCATCGGTGGCGAAGAGCTTCCAGCACCCGCAGCTCACGCATGGCGTGCCATGGCAGAACTTCTGGTGAATGGGTTTGGTGCACTGCCTAAGCATGCTTTGTGGGCCATGCTGGGTGGACTTGCGTTTGGTTGTATTGTGCCGCTGCTTAAGCGCGTGAAATCGATCGCGCCCTACATGCCAAGTGCCTTAGCCTTTGGCATCGCATTTATTATTCCGCCCTATTATTCCATTGCAATGTTTTTAGGGACAGTGATGTATCTTGCTTGGCAGAAGCGTTCGCCAGCAACGGCCGTGGCATTGTCATTTGCGGTATCGTCGGGTCTCATTGCCGGCGAAGGCCTCATGGGCATTGTGACGGCGATTTTGACGCTATTGGGGTTTGGGGCGGTGACTTAAAAAACGTCATCCCCGCGAAAGCGGGTGCGTAAGGTGCCGGGTATTCACCGTTACTCTTTTGGCACGGTTTATGCTGTGTGGCATTAAC
>SYDY01000088.1 GCA_005801425.1 Bdellovibrionales bacterium
ACTCAAAATCCGTTTCTCGCAAGGGAGTGGGGGTTCAAGTCCCTTCTCCGGCACCATTTAAAATTTACAATCTTGAAACCTATCTATGATTGGCGTACTGCCAGCGTCATGGAACATCAGACCACCCACGACGACGCAGAACTTTATAAGATCAGGCACAGTCTCGCCCATGTGCTGGCTCAAGCGGTGGTGCAATTGCGGCCAGGCGCGACGCTGGGCTTTGGTCCGCCCATTGCCGATGGTTTTTATTACGATTTTATTTTGCCAGAGCCCATCACGGCCGAAGATTTCCCTGAAATCGAAAAGCGGATGAAGCACATTATCAAGCAAGGCCAAGTATTTTCCTGTGAAGAGCTTCCGGGCGCAGAGGCCCTTGCACGTATCGATGGCATGGGTGAGCCCTACAAGCGCGAATACGCCACCGAGTTGCTCGAGAAAAAAGGCTTAAAAAGTTTGAGTTTTTACACCAATGGATCGTTTGTTGACATGTGCGAAGGTCCGCATGTGGCCAACACCCGCGAATTGCCCCAAGGGGCTTTTAAGCTACGAAGCGTGGCGGGTGCTTATTGGCGTGGCGATTCTAAAAAAGCCATGATGACGCGCATTTATGCGTGGGCTTTTGCAAGCAAAGAAGAACTTGAAACCCACGTGAAAGCGTACGAAGACGCACAAGCACGCGACCACAAAAAACTGGGTCGTGAGCTCGATATTTTTCACATTGACGAAGATATTGGCAAAGGCCTTCCGCTTTGGCTTCCTGATGGCACGGTGCTTCGCGATGAACTCGAAAAGCTGATCAAAGAATTGGAATTTAAAGCGGGTTATCAACGGGTTTCAACGCCCCATTTGGCCAAACGTGAATTGTATTTTCAAACCGGGCATTTGCCTTATTACGAATCGCACATGTACCCAGCCATGGAGCTTCGCGAAACGATTGAACATGCCGGCGGATCCGAAGAAGTGGTCAAAGAGGCGTATTGTTTGCGCCCCATGAATTGCCCGCACCATCACAAAATTTTTGCATGCCGTAAAAGAAGCTATCGCGAATTACCATTGCGATTGGCTGAATATGGTCAAGTGTATCGTTTTGAAGATTCGGGCGCGCTCTCCGGACTTTTGCGTGTGCGTGGCATGTGCATGAACGATGCGCACATTTATTGCACCGAAGATCAAATCAAGTCTGAATTTTTGTCGGTGATGGATTTGCATCGCAAGGTTTACGACGTTTTAGGGCTTACGGATTTTTACTTTCGTTTTTCAACATGGGATCCTGAAGATCCCAAAGGCAAACAAAAGTATGTGGACAATCCAGAAGCATGGGCGCGTACGCAAGATCTTGTGCGCAGTGCCATGGTCGATTCTGGTTTGCCATTTACCGAAGTCAAAGGTGAAGCTGCATTTTACGGACCTAAAATCGATGTGCAGTTTCGTACGGTGACAGGCCGGGAAGAAACGGCAAGCACCAATCAACTCGACTTTGCGATCCCCGAGCGTTTGGATCTGCGTTATGTGGGACCTGACAATCAAGAGCACCGTCCGTACATTATTCATCGTGCGCCTCTGGGGACCCACGAGCGTTTTGTGGCTTTTCTGATTGAACATTATGCAGGTGCATTTCCTACATGGCTTGCGCCGGTGCAGGTGCGTGTGCTGACGGTGGGTGAGCGCTTTGATGAATATGCACACCGGATTGTGGCGGACATGCGCAATGAATTCATTCGTGCCGAAGTGGACACGTCCAACGAGACCATCAATAAGAAAATCCGAAATGCGGTGACACGCAAAATCCCCAATGTCGTTGTTGTGGGTGAACGTGAGGTGACCGACAACACAGTCACCCTTCGCAGGTATGGCAGCCGCGATCAGGAAACCATGGACTTTTCAGCTTTTAAGACAAGACTTCTCAAGAGCATTGCGATAAGAAGCGATAACGCATGACGCTAAGTGATGTCATCCGAGCATGCCCAAGGTAACCGACACATGCCTCCTCAAGCGATTGAACGCACTTCCGCTGTATTGCCGCTCAAAAGGCATGATTCGGCGCCGGTTGTTGCTTCTGTAAAGTATGAATCGAGTCGGTGGTTTTTCACCACCAGTGCATTTCATGGTCCTGTTGATGGGATCACTGCAGAAAATTGTTTGCGCGAAAAAAAACCAGGCGCATTTTTACTAAGACAAACGTCACTTCGAATTTCTGATCAGAATGTTCACGGCGGGATTGTTTCGATGATGACGAAACATGGGGTTGTGCACAAAAGTTTGACATCAGACATGGATGAAAGCGCGATACTTGCGCTTGTTGCAAAAAATACAGGTTGTACGGCAACACCTGTTGCGCCTTTGAGAAAAAAAGGGCCGTTGGTGATTGGCAGGCGAGGATCGCTCGACAGTGGTTTGATGCCTATTACTGTTGATGCGTCTCTCAAGAAATCGGACCGTGCTTCGGTCATGGGTCCCGTGCCGTTGATGCCGGCGTCCGTTCGTTCAAAATGCTGTTTTGAAAAAGCGCTGAATCATGCGACTGCAAGAGGAATAACGCTCTCACAGCTTTTTGAACGTTGTATTCCTAGAACAGTCGCGACTAATTTTTCGGAGCAAGCATTTGCGGATGTTTCGAAATGGTCAACCCCACAGTTCGCAATGTACCAAGAGGCATTGCGTATGTGGACTTTGTCCGGCACCGCATCTTCAAACAATCCCAAGGCAAGTTTTAATAAGGCCCCAGAGGGGAGTGCGCTGTTGTACCCTGTGAAAGGGACCCCAGGACATTTTTCTCTTTTTGTTAACGAACGCGATATGACTGTCGTGTCGCCTGTACCTCGTGGAACGGTCATTTTAAATCCAGGAGAAACGGTCTCTGATGCGATGGTTCGTTTGCATCCTCATCTGTTTCCGGTGAAGCCCCGCAAGAAAGCGTTGACGCTTGAAGAATTGAAGCAGGCGTATGAAGCTTCGGAGAAGCATCTCGGGAATGGTAATTTAGGCTCGGTGCGTGAATGCGTGTTAGGCGATGAAACAATTGCGATTAAAGCGTCAAAACCCACACGTACTTTAATTAAACAGAACGTTGTTAGGAATGGCAGTCACAATCTTGATGCGAATAACGTCGCGTTTGCCGCGGAAATGCTTGCGTGGGAATTGATTGCGTCCTCGAAACTGTATGGCATTCCTGGCGTGGCACCGGTGAGTGATTATGCCATTGAGAATGCAGCGAATATCGCATCGCTTGACGAGAAACTGAGCCCAACCGTGTATATGGCGATGCCTCTTTTAACCGATGGAACGCTTAAAAAGACTGTTGGCCTTACGCCTATAAAGGCTGCAGAGATCGCACGACGGATCAGCGTGACGCTTGCGCGCATGCATGCACGAGGTATCAGTCACCGCGATCTGAAGCCTGAAAATGTGGGCAAGGATGGGACCCTGATTGATTTTGGATTCGTTTCTGATGAATCGACTGCACCAGGGAGCACACCGAAACGGTTGCCTGGATCAGGGGGCTACTCATCTTCGCGACGTTTGGACCGGACATTGCAAGTGTCGCAAATACCTCTTGAAGACGTATTTGGACTCGCTATGCTCACCGCACAGATATCATGCTATTTCACGGATGGGTTCATTGAAAAGTATGGAAAGTATCACATCCCGGTATTTGCCTATGCCCATGCCCATAAAATGTACGACGCTCAAGGCAATTTGGATTGGCAGAAATCGACCCATCAGTTCACGCCTGAAGCCTTTACATCGTATTTAGAAGAAACCATGACCGAGGGTGTGGGGAAATCAGAGCTGATTGCCCTCCTGGCACGCGCTGTACATACTGACCTAGGCGTCGTTCCCACGGCGGCGGAAATGGCCCATGAACTTACACGGTTGGTCGCACTCGCTCATTAATTCAAGCATAGATCTTATGTGATGTGTCATGTTTTATGGCGTCGGAGTGGATACACTCCGGGCATGTCCAGCGAAATGCTCCGTGTCCATAGTGTCGATGCCTCCTCCGCTCCTCAAACCGGTCCTCACGTTGACGATCGTCGTCATACCTATTGTGCGAGCACGGATCATTTTTCTAAAGGGACCGCGATGTCGCGTACCCTTGCAGCTTCGCTTGCTTGGCGTGGTTCTTCGTCAGACACGGATGGTTTCGCTGCGTTTGCGCGTGTCGTACCGCCTCTTGCGGAAGCATCGGCTGCGCTGAGCGAAGAGCGTGCCAGCCTGAAAGGCCAGTTTGATCTCGCACTTGCGGTTGTTTCAAAATTTAATATTTCGCTTGAACAGATATTGATGCGATGCGCTGAGGGCACATGTATTGTGGTGCCTCCCTTGGATTCTTCGCCCAATGATTGGGTCATTTTGCGCAGAACGGGTGATTCGGTATTCAGAGAAGTCTATGAGATTAGATCCAATAAATCGGTAATGGATACTTTGGGTTGTGATCTTGATTCTCTGTTTACCGAACATCTATTTGAACGCAATCATGCGATGTGGGCTCCTGAACAACGGAATGAGTATGATCGTTCGTTGGCTTTATGGACAAGTCTTGGTACGCCGGGGGCGTTGTCTGAAGAATGCGTGCGAAGCCGTTCACCCAAGCCCGATGCATCATTTGATGATTTACTCCGTATGTATTTGTCTGCGCGTATTGTTGGCGCATCGATTGTGATGCCGACCCCCGATAGTGAGACATTTACCTGTGCAGTGATGACAGGACACGACCAATCGAAGGCCAAGATAGAAAAAATGTCTGTTACTTTGGATCCTGGTGAGAATCTCACCGATGCCATGCAACGCGTAAATCCACGATATTTTGCATCAAGACCTCTTTTGCGCGGCGAGCAGGGCTTGCAGCGTGCTTTTGACGAATCGACGATTCATCTGGGTGATGGCGCTTTTGGATCTGTTCGTCGTTGTACCGTGAATGGAAATGAGGTTGCGATCAAAAAAGTAATCGCAACCGGAGAGGCTATTGAGAAAAGACGTGCCGAAATCGCTGATCTTAAAGCGCAGATGCCGAAAGGATTGCTTCAGAAACTTAAAAATCCTGGACGGACACTCAGCTTGCGTCGTCAAAAAAAGGAATTGAAAGAGAAGCCACTCCTCCATAGCTCCATGAGCGAGGCCATGCGCACACTTTCTCCTGAAACTGTTGCAGTGCGAAGATTGGATGCATCACCGCACATGGGTCATGTTCAAGGATTTGAGGTGATCAATGCAGAAAACATGGCGAGCACCGTGCTTGCGGAAGCACCCTGTGTGTATATGGCCATGCCTTTGGCTGAAGGCGGAACATTGGATGCGCTCAAAAAATTATCGCCCGCAGAAGCAGCAGCCTGGGGACTACAATTGTTTGGCGCTTTGGCTGATTTGCATGCACATGGTGTTGCTCATCGTGACATCAAACCCGAAAATTTAGGTCGCCAAGATAAGAAACTCTTGGTGCTTGATTTGGGGGGTTCCCATGACTTTCACGACGATCGTGCAAGTGTAGAAATTTGCGGAACGCCAGGATTTATTTCTGCATGGCAGCTTATGTCACAGGATGATGCGCGTGAGGCCAAGATGCTTTCTGCGGAAGACGTTTTTGCAGCAGCGGTGACGGTTGGGATATGGGCGTACAATGATACCCCAGCTTTGAGTAAAAAATATGGCGGGTTGGGCGATCCTGCCGATTCGTTTGCTTTTCAAGACAGGATGGTAGCGGCTGATGGCGAATTGGATTGGGCAAGGGCTACTTTGGAATGCATGACGCCCGATCTTTTGCGTGCGTTTTACGAAGAGACCATGGTTGATGGACCAGGCAAGCCCGAATTAATCACACTTCTGATCTCTGCATTGAATCCTGATCCGCGTTTAAGACCCGCAGCATCTGAAATGGCGTGTTCACTTACTTACATTGCGGCATTTGCTTAATTTTTTACTCTTCCTTGAACTGATTGAGATCGTACATTATTTGCGGTACCAAGCGCGGCATGAAACGCAGTTTAATATCCATGGCTTTGGCATGGATCGTGGCATGCAGCGCGGAAGATATGCCTCAAAATATGGAAGCGCCCGTGCAGGGCGAAACAACATGTGAAAGCGGCGTGTATTGGTCCCTGGGAACCACCGGAAGTCCTCTGATGAATCCAGGCCTGGCTTGTCGATCATGCCATCAGCAGCAAGCACCTGAAATGGCGTATTATTTTTCTGGAACAGTATTCCCTTCGTTGCATGAATCAAATCTGTGCAATAGCAATCCGCCGCATGGAGCACGGGTGGAAATCCTGGACGCAGACGGGAATGTGACGCTAACCCTCATCCCCAATGCGGTAGGTAATTTTCTATCCACGAGTGTCGTCGCTGGCGTCCCATTGCCTTATCGTGCTCGCCTTGTGGTGCATGAATCCGTTCGGATCATGACCACACCGCAGACCAATGGGGACTGCAACAGCTGCCATACGGAGCAGGGCACGCAGGGCGCACCTGGACGGATTGTTTGGCCAGATCACCTGGAGTGATTGCTGGCTTCTTAGGGAGTTTTACACATGAAGAAAAATGCAGTTATCATAGGGATCTTTTTTGGGGCCGTCTTGTCGGGATCGGTGGCACATGCCCATGCCTCCATCGCATCGGGACCCGCTTTTGCCAACACAAGCCAAGAGGTCGCTTTTGGCATTGGGCACGGTTGCAATGGTGCAGACACCTATCGTGTACGCGTTGAAGTGCCTGCGAGCGTGACCTCCATCCGGCCGATGACCAGCGATTTTGGTCGTGCTGCAGTAGAAAAAAACACGGATGGAAAAATTGTGGCCATTAGCTGGAAGAAGCCAGATGCCAATGCACTTGATGCCGATGACAATTATTACAAACTCGTCGTTCGCATGAAGGTCCCCAATGCGCCGTTTACTCAGATTTATTGGAAGGTTTATCAAACATGTCGGGCAGCTGACAGCACTCTAACGACAACGAACTGGACCACCATGCCAGGTGAAACAGAAGGAGAGCCTGCCGCTGCGCTTACCATTCTGCCAACCCGACTGACCGGGTGGAATCAATACACCGTGCCCATGGATATCACCGACCTCAGCGTATTTTTCAAAGATGCTCAGATTGTGTGGCGAGGCGCCGCAGCCTACAGCTTCAATGCCAACACGACCCAGCTCATCAATGGAACACCCGACGTAACAGCACTGACGGAATTGCATGCAAACGACGTCATTTGGGTTCGCTACTAAACGGAGAAAACCCATGTGGCGTTTGTTAGCAATTCTGACGTTGAATCTATTCTTGATGGCTTGCGATAAAACACAAAAAAATCAGCCGGCCGTACCGAACACACCCACGGACAATCATCCTTCATCATGCCTGACAAGCGAGCGCGCGTTGATGAAGCCCCCCAGCAATCGCTTACCCTGCGAGTTGATGCCGCCTAAGGGGTAATTTCCCGTGAAACTGGTCGGTGCAATGTTACAATATCCCTATGTCCGATCATGTGAAATTACCGACTCCTTTATCGACTTCTTCATCAGCCAATAGACAGAAGGTTGAGACTCCTCCCGTTGTCGACCATGGGGCTGGTGTTTCAGGTACGAGTGGATTTTCACCGCTTCTTACAAAACCGAAATCGGCAGTTCCTGCGGAACCTGTTGAGAGTTATGAAACTTCTCTGCCGCGTTCTAAAGCGCCGAAACTTCAAGATGCGTTATCTGATGATTGGCCCCGAGAACGCAGTGTCCATGTGACATCGGTACCGATACTCGGAGAGGTGGTGTTGGGTTTGCGTGACAGAGCAGCGTTTCCTATGCATTTTGAACGCGCACTTGATGCCGCGTCGGCTCGCCATATTTCATTGGAGGATCTTCTTGGACGTTGTGCCGAAGGAACAGTGATTGTTGTGCCCCCGTTGTCGTCGGGCGATCCCAGGCAATACATTCTCATGCGCCGTGTCGGCGATGCTGTCGTTCGTGAGCCTCTTCATGTGTCAGATGGATCTGTGGAGGATGCTTTGGCGAAGGCCTGCGGAGATCCATACCGCGTGTTTCAGCAATCATGCATGGAAGAAAATCCAATGCGTTGGGTTGGGCAACAAAGAAGCGAGTACAAGAATGCATTGGAGGCATGGAGCGTGCAAGGCACGGAAGATGTGTCACGGCGTGGTGTTGGTGCCTGTGTGGTGAACAGCTGTCAGGGTGGAAATTTAAAATACACGGTCATGAAGGGGTACGATCCTAAAACAGGCGATCTTGTTATCGCATCGGAAGTTGTGGCAAGGCAACCCGGCGAAACGTTATCCGATGCCATGCGGCGCGTGAGTCCTCGTTATTACCCTGCACGTCCTATTCAGGGATCTCTGGAGAAGCATGGTTTACGTACTGCGTTTGAGCAATCCAAGACAAAATTAGGGTCAGGTGCTTTTGGCGAAGTTCGTTTGTGTCTCATCGATGGCAAGCCCTATGCGATCAAAGTGATTTATCCAACGTCTGAATCGATCAAACAAGCGGTGGCGGACGATGAGGCATCATTACCGCCGGATGCGATAACCGATGCGATGAAATCGTTGGCCCCAGAGTCTGTGGGTGCACAAAAATTGGATGGTATCTCAGGCCTCGCGCATGTGGTAGGCTTTGAAATTTTGAACGCAGAGCATGTGTCAACGCTTGATAAAGCGAAGATGCCTGCGGTCTATATGGCGATGCCTTTGGCCGAGCATGGAACGTTGAAGGGGCAACACAAACTGACACCAGGGCAAGCGGCTGTGTATGGACAACAATTGTTCTCAAAACTGGCGATGATCCATGGGCGTGGCGTTGCGCATCGCGATATCAATCCTGAAAATTTGGGTTTGAATGGATCTTTTCAGGTGTGTGTTCTTGATATGGGCGTGTTGTACGATTTTGCAAAAGATCAACGACCTATTCGTGGTTTGGATGGAAAGTCTGGGTATCTGTCAGCTTGGTCGCTTGCAACACCACGTGACGCCGCTCTGCTTCCTGCTGAAGACGTGTTTGCGGCTGCGATGACGATTGGGGAGCTTGCACATTGCGATCGTGATGATGTGAAGAGCAAGTATGATGGGGAGCATAACCCTGTTTTTGCATTGGCGGCGCATGAATATCATAATTCAAATTGGATGGATTCTACGGAAAAACTTCTTACACAAGATAAATTACGTGCATTTTATGAAGAAACGATCACGGACGGTCCAGGTAAATTTGAATTGATCGAATTGCTTGTATCAGCGCTTGATCCTGATCCCAGGCGCAGACCCTCGGCAGTGGACATGGAGCGTGAGCTCGCGAAAATTGCAGCGTTTGCTTAATGGTTTTATCCCACATGATGCTCACTTTTTCATGAATTTATTGCAGAAGCGGGTACACTGATCCTATGTCCAGGTCTTCGGTATCGTCATCAACTTCAACGATCGTTGTTCAGTCACCGCCAGGAGAGATCTTACCTTTAACGAGCCCCATTGCGGATTCTTTGGAGCCGCCACCACGTCCTGTGGAACCTAAATCTACACGTCTCTTGGAGGGGTTGTTGAATCCACCTTCATCAGAGGTGCATATTTTACGAGATCGCAGCAATGCGATGCCATCGTCCATGGAGGATATCGCAGATGCACGCAAAGCGGCTGTAATGCGAAAACGTGAAGCCGAAGTTTTTCCTATGCATTTTGAACGCGCACTTGATGCGGCAGCGGCCCGTCATATTTCATTGGAAGAGCTTCTTGGACGCTGTTCGGATGGTACGGTTATTGTGGTGCCACCGCTGCCGTCAGATCCTTTCACGCGATATATGGTGTTGCGCCGTGTTGGTGATACCGTGAGCCGTGAACCTTTGACCCTTGCACCAGGTGAATCTCTTGCGCATGCTTTGGAGAATACGCCATGGGGTCTTGCCGAATTGCGTATTCCTGTTTTTCAAGAATCATGCTTGGCGCATGATCCAAGGTTGTGGACCCATGAACAACAAAACGAGTATGACAACGCGTTGAAGGCTTGGACAGAACGGGGCACGGAGGATGTGTCACGGCGTGTGGAGGGGGCGTGCATTGTTACGTCGACTAAGGGGAAATGGTCCTGTACCGCGATGGCTGGTCGAAAAGAAGTTTCGGGTATTCCTGATGTAAGATCCTATGACCTTAAACTGTTGGCAGGCGAAACATTGTCCGATGCCATGCGGCGTTTGAACCCACGATTTTTCCCCGTGCGTCCTGCTGCGCTAGCCATTGAGATGCATCATTTGCAATTCGCTTTTGAGGATTCGAGTGAGGTTCTGGGTAAAGGTAGTTTTGGTGAGGTTCGCCTGTGTGATATTGCGGGAAAATCCTATGCAGTCAAAGTGGTATACCCGACGGCGCGTGCCATCGAAGAAGCAAAAGAAGCGGGTGAGTCTTCTTTGTCAGCGATGGCGGTGGGTAAGGCCATGCGTGCTCTTGTACCCGAATCTTTTGATGCACAAAAGATGGATGGTATTCCGGGTATGGATCATGTTGCGGGATTTCAAATTGTGAACGCGGAACATATTGCGACGATGGATCCTACGTTGATGCCCAAGGTTTATATGGCCATGCCCTTGGCTGAAAATGGCAGTTTAAAGCGTGTTTGGCGTTTAACGCCAGCGCAAGCGGCTGCCCATGGACAACAGTTGTTTGGGAAACTTGCGATGATGCATGGGCGTGGCGTTGCCCATCGGGATATCAAGCCTGACAATTTGGGATTGGATGCATCGGGTAAGGTGTGCGTGCTTGATATGGGATTGTCTCGTGATTTTGGAAAAGACGGACGCGAGATCATCGGTATCGCTGGTTCGAAGCCGTATCTCTCGGCGTGGTCTTTTGCTCATGGTCCGCGTGATTCATCTTTGCTGCCGTACGAAGATGTTTTTGCGGCAGCGATCACAATGGGTGAAATCGCACATTGCGATGCTCCCCATGTGAACGGGTCCTATGGCGGATATCATGATCCGGCCCGTGCTTTTGCGTATGCGCGTGGATTAAAAAATACTGAAGGAAAATTAGATTTACAAGGTGTGGCCCAAGGGTTTCTTACACCGGATCGATTGCGCGTATTTTATCGAGATACCTTGACCGACGGTCCGGGGAAATTTGAATTGATCGAATTGCTTGTACGGGCGCTTCATCCAGATCCCAGGCATAGGCCATCGGCCGCGGACATTGAACGCGAACTCGCGAAAATTGCGGCGTTTGCTTAGGGCGTGTTGGCTAAATGATGGCACGCCCTAATCCGATCCCGCCAATGATTTCCCGTCAATGGTTGTGTGTTCTGAATGAAATGCACCCAAGTGTTCGTTGCGTCCTTGCACCAGCGTGAGTGTGTGGCCTGGACCAATCTCAGGGCTTCCAACTTTTGCGGCGTGTTCATACAGCGCGCCTATTTCGTGGGAATATAAATTGCGATGGATGATCAAACGCACTTCTGTTTCTTTAAATTGCGTAAGCATCGGTACATCGTTGTCTGCATCGCCTGCCACCAAAACAGGTTTTTCACTTATGTGGTTTTGGATGAGACGTGTTTTTCCTTCACGATAGGTGAGCGGATAATCTGATTCATCCAGCGGCATATTCTGCAATGTTTGATCGGTATTGTGTTGCAATCGAATACCAAAAATACGTGAGGGCTTGATGCATAACCCAAGATGCCTCGCCACACCGCGTACAAGATATTCACAGCTTGCACTTACAACCGTAGGTGGAATACCTGCATGATCCAGTGCCAATATCAACTCTTCCATTTCGGGTTGTGCACGAACGCTCCTTGCAAAAGGATACTCTAAATTTTCATGGGGACACTGCCACGCATGTTGCATCAAAGGATGTTGACTTGCGTGGATGTACGCATCAATGGCCAATGCTTCGGCTTCTTCTTCTGTAAATCCTGCGAGCAAACCTGCAAGCGTGAGGAGTGCGCGTGGTCGATCGAGGTGCGACAATCGCTTGCAGAGCAGTGCCATCGCTGCACGAAAGGTGTGGTGTGCAGGCGATCCCATGACAGCATGGGCATAGTTGCGCAAAACAATCTGTTTGAGCTCTGCACAACGTGCATCGTTCATGACACCCAGATGCGTATCGAGTTCATGGGGTGTCATGCGGATCTGCAGGAGATCAAGTTGGTGATGAAAGGTTTGATCACCGATGTCACCAAAGATGCATGTGTTGTCAAAATCAAAAACAGCGCATGGCACGAAAGGCCGCATGGGTTGCGGGCTGCTTAACCAACGATTGAGGAGATCACGATTGTGTGGCTGCCATCGGGGGCTTTCCAGGAGTTGCATAAGCGGCACTAAAAAGCACGCAGATCGAGAGTGCGCAAGACAAGATCCCCAGGCGTTGCCTGCTTAAACGAACGGCGGTGGGCAAGGATCAGGGCCTGGTCATCGGAGATGACCACGGCCGATTGTGCCGAGCCAAAAGCACCGTTGGCAATGATGGTATGGTGTACAAAACCGTTTTCGGATGGCGTGGTGATGATTACATCGTTGTTGCTTAGGTCGCCGTAGATAAAGGACGCCGTGCCATGGCTGTCGAACAGAATGCTGATGGGCCCGCCGACACGAATATCATGGGATGCACGCAATCCGTCATCAATGCGGGTGGTGGTTCCGCGTGCAAAATCTTCACCACGGTATGTATGGATCGTATTGCCCAGGCCATCGCCATAGGCGACCACAACGTCGTTGTTGGGTGCTATGCGCAGTGCGGTGTAATTCCCAACGTCGATGCTTCCTACGCCGCAATCAATTTTCGTGGTGGTGAAATCAGTGGGTGTGGGATCGGTGCGGGTAAAGTTTGCCGTTGCTCCACGAACATAACCGTGTGCACTGTCTTGATACACAACCATAGGTTTATCGTTGTGAATGGCGATAGCAGTGTACAATCCGTTTCCACGTGAGTTTTCTGTAAAATTGAGGGATGCCAATTGAAAAGATGAGGGATCCTTGTGCTTGCAGGCCGGATCAGCGGTCTCTTGAAGACAACCTTTATCATCGCAATGGCGCATGGGTTCAATCGCAAGATGATCCCAATCTTCGGGGGTTTTGGGCAAAGAGATTTTGGCTCGTGCATACATGGGGGTGCTAACACGCTGCGCATCGATTGTGATGTTGTCGGCGAAGTAGGCCACATGGATGACGCCCGCCTCGTCGACCACGATGCTGCTGAATCGCCCAATATTTTCGCCGGCGCTCTTGGTCGCTTGATGGATGACCCCTGTTGTTATTTTTCCATCGATTTCTAAAAATGCAATTTTGAGAGATTGAGACTCTTCGTCAACGTAGACCACGATGGGGCGTCCATTGCGCATCGCAATGGCGGTATGTGTGCCAACATTGCGACCTTTGTCCAAACGGCCGCCGCGTCGTCCTGTGGGATTTCCCGTAATTTTCCCCGAGTTTGGAAAGCCATCGGCGTAACGCAATGCTGTTTGTTCAAGGGTTTGTGCATTGTACGTCATGATCACCAAATCCCCGTAGGTGGCATCATAGGCACTTGCAAAAAGGTTATTGCCGCTTTGGGTCATGCTTACAAAACGACCCAGATCGCCCAAATGGATCTCAGGCAAGGGTGCGCATGCACAGGAGAGCGTATGGCAGCCTAGGGTGATGCTTGCATCAATGTTGTCGTAGACCAAAAGAGATCCTGCCGGACACGTTTGTTTGCATGAGGTATCGGCGCGGTCAGGCGGGATGTCGCATGTGTTGCTAATTATGTTGCATACCCGAGGCGCGGTGCTCGTTGCGGCGCATGCCGCATTGCATGGGGCATTGGAAATACATCGGCCGTTGAATAGGGAGGTGTTGGGCAGGCATGCGCCGATGTTGCTTGGCTTATTAAAACCGCATGTTTTGTCGTTGGATATGTCGGGTTGATTCAAACAAATTTGCCCACCCGTGCAGTTGTTATTGGATGTACAAGCTCTGATATTTTGGGTGATGTCGGAGCATTCTCGGGGCAGGCTCTTGGGCTTGCATGCGCTTAAAATAAGGCAAACGGCGATGGACAAAAATAGATGTCGTATGATGGGCGTCATGGAAGCCGGAGGCTAACGCCACGGGGTTTATTCTTCAATGTGGGATGATGTCACTGAGGTGAGGGAAATGTGCGCAGATCTTCGACGGCAAGATAAATGCCTGCAATGCCAGGTTGCTTGAGAGCTCGGCGATAACCAAGAATATGGGCGTGGTCGTCGTCACTGATGACCATGGCTTGTGCGGTGCCAAAGGCTCCGGTTTCAAGCAAGATGCGGTGGCCGTAGCCGCCGTCGGCCTCGAAAGCAAGCAAGAGATCGTTGTTGGTAAGATCGCCGTAGACAATGAAGGGACGCCCCGCATGGCTAAAGCCCACATCGGTGGAACCGCCTAAGAGACGCTGCATGTTGTCGCGGATCCCATCATCGATTTGCGTGATGCGTCCTGAAAACAGGGTTCGCCCGTAAAATGTATAAACACCATAACCGCCTGGGGCATTGTACGCGGCGAGTAAATCGCCCGTAGGAGATACGGCGAGGCTTGTTTGGATGCCAACGGGGATACCGTCGCTGCAATCGACCACGGTGCTGGTGAACGCGCCAATGGCCGATGCATTCCATGCAAAATCAGCCACGGCGCCTCGCAGATGGCCCTGAACACTATCATGATAAACAAGCACAGGTATGTCACCCTGAAGAACAAGCGAAGTGAATGTTCCATTGCCGCGTGGTATATCGACAAGCGTGCTCGGTGCAGCCTCAAACTCAATGGCTTTGCGCGCGCATTGCCCGCTATTGCCGAGTTGGACGCATGCTTGATCACATCCACAGTGAGCGCACATCACGCTGGTTGGTGCGCATTGTGCTCGGCCCGCCATTTGGACGCATGCTGTATTTGGCGCGCATGTTTCAGAGCATGTGCTCAGAGGTTCAACAGCGACACGTTCCCAATCATCGGGTGTTGTAGGATCTTGCGTGCGTGATCGCGCATACATCGGTGTTGTGATGATTTCGCCGTTGAGCGTGGTGTGATGTGCATAATAGGTGACGTGCATGCGTCCGTCGGGATCCACCACCATGCTGGTGTATTGGCCAATCGTGGCATTGGCTTCAGGCGCATGTATAAAAGCGGTTGTAAAAGTTCCGTCTTCGCGTTCGCCAGCCCATTTAAGTGCACTGCTTTCGTCGTCAAAGTACACCACGAGGGGCCGACCATTGCGAACGGCGATGGACGTGTGGGTTCCGGTGTTGGGGCCAGGATCCAAGCGCCCACCCCGTGGCCCATTGGGATTCGCTTTGATGGCACCGGTGGTTGGGATGCCATCAACATAGCGCAGGTTGGTTTGTTTGAGCGTGTTCGGGTCATATTCTGCGACCACCAAATCACCATAGGTATTGTCATAGCCACTTACAAAAATGCGTGTGCTATTGCGATCTGCGTCAACAAAGCGTCCCCAGTCTCCTGCAGGCAGCGGGGGAAGATCGACACATTCACAGGCCACTGTGCAGCATTGATCAAATAACATGCTGTCGGGATCGCTGTAGACGAGAATTTTTCCTTCCCCGCAGGTTTGATCGCAGGACAGCGCTTGTTGTGGCGGTCGTTCACAGGCGTTGAGTCCAATATTGCACACCCAGCCACTGCGGCACTTGGCACCGCATGGCGATTCGACGACACATCGGTGATTAAACAGGTTGGTGCCTGCTGGACATTCTTGATCTGCATTGGGCACCGGAAAGCCACAGGTTTTGCTGCTGCTTGAAAGCATGGGCTGGTTGAAGCAAACCTGGTCGGCGTTACAATCAGCGTCTTTGCTGCATGTCGGCAGCTTGGACGCTGGAACGACGCATTCACCCCCATCGTTGCAAACTGTGCCGGGGCAACACAGGGGCACGTCGGTGGCATCGCAGCGGGATGCTTGGCATGCGCCCATGGCGTAGCGTTTCCCAGGGGGGCATGGGCGATCACCAAGGCCAGGGCGTCCGCTTTCAGCGCATTCCCAGCCGACTTCGATGAGCGTGGTGTTTTTGTCGCTACACGCGGTTGCGAGTAGCACAACAAGGGGAAGGATCTGTCTTCTTGCGTACATTATGGGTTCATCTAGCACATAGGGGCTGAGGTAAACAATTGGCATTCATAGTGGGATGATTTCGGGCAAGGATTTCTATCTATAGGATCCATGAATAGGTTGTATGAACTGTTAAACGAATATATCTTATGACCCACTGATCGTGTTGCGCTGGAGATGAATATGCCTCGACCCAATGGGGTTCAGATCGTCCAAAAGAATTACCTCATGAGGCAGTATCAAGAATGTACGTCGCAGCGAGTTGAAGCACCAGGCGGAGAACAAAAGCTGAACTCGGTGGGTACTTTGCTTATGGCAATGCTGCTTAGTCAGAGGATGATCAATTTTCATGCTGCGCTTCAGCAAGGGCCGAAGCCATCAAGCCCTGTGCCAAGAAGTACTGCGCGTCCATCAAGTGTGCCAGCCATGCCACTTTCTGTGCCGAATGCGTTGCGCGCGTCTGATGCGGCATTCGATGTGCGAACGCAGCTTGGTGTGGAAGGTACTTCAGGGCAATATTTAGAATCGTGTCCGACGGATCCAGTATGGGGAGGCAAAGCACATGCACTGGCATGTTGCGTGGATCTGGGTGATTCCCAACCCGTGCACACGGACGATGTTATGAATTCTATTTCCGCCGGTTTGCGTGATCGACACTACCCTTTCATGCTGGTCGGCGAAAAGCACACGGTGCAGGAGTGTGCTGAATTTAAACATGTGATCACGCTCGACGAATTCAATGGATTTCTTCGGTATGATCTGAATTTTAAAGAAGCACCTGAAGATTCGCCGTCGGCACCCCATACGCTGCATGTGGAGAATGTGGAGGCCCGTAAGCTTTTCTTACTTGGTCTTGCATATTGGCACACGGTGATCGATCTGCCAGTACAACCTTACATTGAACGGCTTTTGCGTGCGTGTGGTCTGGGTGCGGTGCTTGGCAAGGGGCCTGGACCTATTGCGGATGCTTTTCAAACACTCTCTGTGGGTTTCGCGCGTACATTGCCTGCCGATGCCACGAAAGTTCGTGCAGCTTTGAAACGTGCGGGGGATGCTGTCGAATTATTAAAGGGGCCTCGTAAGAATACGCTCTCTGTGCAACAGATCACGGATTCTACGGTTATCATCAGAGACTCTTTGTCCCTGATGCGTGAACTTTTAATGGTAGAGACGATGAAACAGCATATCTTGGCGTTTGTGCAGAAGGAGAAGCGTCTCCCTCGGGTACTCGGGACGTTTGGTGGGGCACATATTGACGCATTGGTCGGTCAATTGAAAGTTGTATACGATGAGGCGGCCAAGCTGTTGCCGAAAGCCAAGGGCAAAAAGGGTCGCCATGTGGAGCTTTAGGTTTGACGCCGCCTCCTCTGTGCGTCATAGTTAAGACAGGGGTGTTTGTCGCACGGCCGGATGCTGCCAGGTGCGACCCTCTGTAACACAAGGGCGTGAACATCTACGTTTACAGACCCAGATCTTGGGCGGTTTGCGAACCGCCCCTACACAAGGTCTTAAAGAGAAGGTTTTATGACAGAAAATGAGAACGTGACTGAGCAGGGAGATGCCGTAGCGGCGCTGCTTGCTGCGCCCATTATTCCTACCGTGACATTTGATTCTTTTCCTATTGCCGATGATGTAAAATCCGCACTGACAGCGATGGGGTATATCCATCCAACACCTGTGCAGATTGCGGTGCTTACACCAGGGCTTGCCGGCAAGGATCTGGTGGTTCAAGCCAAGACAGGTTCCGGAAAAACGACGGCGTTTGGGATCCCCCTGATCCAGCGTATCACCGCAGGTTCTGGAACATCGAAGAACCCCAAAGCGTTGGTGCTTGCACCCACCCGCGAGCTGGCCCATCAGGTGGCTGCCGAAGTTGAGAAAATTGGTCTCGCCAAGGGTGTCAAAGTGACGGCGATTTACGGTGGGGTTCCCATCGGACGTCAGGCCGCCGCACTGACCACAGGCACAGATATTGTGGTCGGGACCCCAGGGCGTTTGCTCGATCATATTCGTCGTGGCAATTTTGAATTGGGTGGACTTGAATTCATCGTGCTTGATGAAGCCGATGAAATGCTGTCCATTGGATTTTGGGATGACGTCACCGATTTGCTCGAAAAGTCGCCGAAAAATACCCAGATCATGCTGTTTTCGGCCACCTTGCCGTATCAAATAGCTAAGGCTGCGGCGCAGTATCTGAAAGAGCCGGAACGGGTTGATTTGTCCGGTGATGACATGACGGTGCGAAGTATCACCAATGTGTTTGTGCAAATGGTCCCTGATTTACCTAAGCCACGTCAGCTTTTGTATCTTTTGGAGCATGAGCGTCCGACCAGTGCGGTGATTTTTTGCAACACACGCAATGAAACAGAAATGATCGCCAAGTATCTGACGCAGGCAGGTTTTGTGTCCGAAGCACTCACCGGTAATTTTCGCCAAAATGAACGCGAACGGGTGATGGGGCGGATCAAAGACGGCAGCTTAAAGTACATGGTGGCCACCGATATCGCAGCCCGTGGCATCGATATCGACAAATTGAGCCACGTTTTTAACTATGCATTGCCGGAATTCGTCGAGGTGTATTTGCACCGTGTTGGACGAACAGGACGCATTGGAAACACGGGACGTGCCATCAGTTTGGTAGACGGCAAAGGTTACAACACCTTGACCCAATTGCAGCGTCAGTATGGCATCGAATTTACCGAGGCACAGCTTCCTCCAGAAGCTGAAGCCCAGGCGTTAAGGAGCGCACGTATTATGAAAGATCTTTCCGACAAGGCCTCGGTGGCCGAAGTGGGGCAGCATTTGCCGGTGGCTGAGGAGATCCTCAAGTCCGACGACGCACAGCAGCTTGTCGCATTTTTACTGAAGTCGTATTTCAACAGCCAGTCGCAGGTGTCATCACGTGCGAGTGAAGACTACAATGCAGGTGATGGCGGTGGTGATGGACGTAATCGTCCTCCACGCAATCAAAATGCGCGTCGCGGTGGGGCTGGCGCTTCTGCTCCTGCCCGTAGCAGCGGTGATGCACCGCGAGATCGCCCAGCAGCGTCAGCCGCAAGCAATGGCGATGCAGCGGTTGCGGGTGAACCTGCAGACCAAAGCGCGCGTCGTCGTCGTCGTCGCGGAGGGCGTCGTGGCAAGGGCAGCGATGGGGGCCAAAGCAGCAAGAGCGCCTTTGACACCATGGATGTGTCCGAAGCGCTTGCGGGCGATAACGATGATGTTCGCGAAGCGGACATTGAAAAAGTGACAGCCGCCATTGAGGCACCGCCAAGCGATGGTTTGACACGTATTCGTGTCAATATCGGGTTTGACGATGGTTTCAAGGGACGTGGTGCGGTTGCCAAAAAAGTGTCGGCGCTTGCGGGGATCAACGAAGGCATTGTGATGGAAGTCGAGTCGCGTCGCCGTCATGCGGTGTTAAAAACAACACCTGAGATCGCCGAATTGCTTGTTGATCGTGTGGATGGTGCGCAGATCGGCAAAAAAGTGGTGTCGTTGAGCATTGCCACTGGACCTATTATCGAAGGTTAAACCCCAGTCATGCAGCAGCTTCGTATGTTTGACACCCTCGCGGGTGAGAAGCGTGATTTCGTACCACAAATCGAGGGGCATGCGGGCGTTTATGTCTGCGGCCCCACGGTTTATGACATGGCGCATATCGGCCATGCCCGTGCCTATGTGGCGTTTGATACCATCGTTCGATTTTTGCGACGTCATTTTAAAGTGACATACGTGCGCAACTTTACAGATGTGGATGACAAGATCATTCGTCGTGCGGCAGAATTGGGTGAAAACCCAACCGCCGTGAGCGAACGATTTATTGTGGCCTTTCGTGAAGACATGGCGCGACTTGGCGTGCTCCCTGCAGATGTAGAACCCAAAGTCACTGAACATATAGATGAAATCATTGCGATCACGAAAACACTTGTGGACGCAGGCTTTGCCTATATGTCCAACGGCGATGTGTATTACGCCGTGGATCGGTTTGCAGAGTACGGCAAATTGGCCAAGCGTAAACGCGATGACATGGACGCGGGTGTTAGGGTTGAAGTGAGTGAGATCAAACGCAATCCACTGGATTTTGCGCTTTGGAAGGGCGCAAAAGAAGGTGAACCGTTTTGGGATTCACCCTGGGGTCCGGGCCGTCCGGGTTGGCATATCGAGTGCTCGGCTATGAGTCGCACGTATTTGGGCGAAACATTTGATATTCACGCGGGTGGTAAAGACCTTATTTTTCCACACCACGAAAATGAAATTGCGCAGTCGGAAGCAGCCCATGGAAAACCCTTTGCGCGCTATTGGTTGCACAATGGTTTTGTGAATATTGATAATGAAAAAATGTCCAAGAGCTTGGGCAACTTTTTTACCATCCGTGATGTGCTGAAACGGTTTGATCCGTTAACGTTGCGTTTGTATTTGCTGTCGACCCATTACCGATCGCCCATCAGTTTTTCAGATGCGGGATTGCAAGAGGCACAAAATCGGTTGCGTTATCTCATGCAAACCATGGCACGGCTTGAAGCGTCTGTCACCGAAGGTTCGATCGAAGGTTCGATGCGTGCGCCGTGGGTTTCGGAAATGGTCGATCGCTTTGAATCGGCCATGGCCGATGATTTTAATACACCCCGTGTGCTCGGTGATTTGTCAGAAGCGTTTAAACTGATCAATGAAACCATTGACCAGCCGGGTGATCGCGATGTGGATGCACGAACATTGCGTGTTGTTTTTTCACATTTAAAAAATATAGGGTCGAGCATCGGGTTGTTTGAAGAACTTTCTGCCGATGTACTTGCCCGTCTTGATACGCTGGAGGTTTCTGTGGCTGGTATTGATCCGAAAGTTGTTGATGAATTGGTTGCTGCACGTATCAAAGCACGCGCTGAAAAAGATTTCGTACGTGCCGATGAGATCCGAGCATCGATTGAATCCATGGGTGTGATGATCAAGGATGCGGGCAATACAACCACCTGGGAAATTAAAAAAACTCTCCCTCTGGAGTAGTAGCTTGCTACGCCAAGCGGTCTAAAGTTTTCGCAGTGTCTCGCCATCCGTATGCAGCTTTTTGCATAACGCTGTTCTTGCTGCACACGGATGGCAAGGCAACAATAACAGATGCTTAAACAGTTTCGCGAATCTCCCACATTTTGTGCTATGCCTCTAAAGCATGCATGCTATTATTCTTGCAGGGGGTTCCGGGACACGTTTTTGGCCGTTGTCCCGTGAAGGATGTCCCAAACAATTCCTCGATCTTACCGGCTGCGGCTCACTTATTCGGCAAACGGCCGATCGCATGTTGCACATGGTGTCTCGAAGTCATTTATGGATTGTGACGGCAGAGCATCAGCAGGTGCAGTGCTTGGCCCATGTGCCGGATATTGGTTTATCGCATGTGCTGTGTGAACCCATCGCCCGCAATACTGCCGCAGCAGTAGGGCTTGCAGCGATTGCACTGGTGCAGGCCCATGGGCCCAATACGGTGATGATTGTCACACCTGCGGATCATAGCGTTGCCAATCACGAAGCATTCACTGAGGCGCTTACTGAGGCTGTTAAACGCGCCAAGCATCACGATGAAATTGTTTTGCTTGGCATTAGACCGACACGTCCCGAAACAGGCTATGGCTACATTGAACGTGGCAAATGCCGAGATGGGCATGTGTTTGCTGTAAAAAGTTTTCGAGAAAAACCCGATTTGCCTACAGCGAAGCGTTATGTCGAAAAGGGCGGTTATGCATGGAATGCCGGCGTTTTTGTGATGCGTGCGGGCATTTATTTGGAGGAAGTGCGACGACAACGCCCACGCCTTGCAGCAGGGCTTGACGCCATGGCTGCCGATTTAAACAACACGGATATTCGGCGTGATGTTTATGAAAAACTCGAAAATATTTCGGTGGATCATGGGGTGCTTGAAGGTGCCAAAGCATTGTCGATGATTGAAGTATCGTGTGGATGGTCCGATGTTGGGGGATGGCCAGCGCTTGCGGATATTACGCCTTCCGATCATGACGGCAATACGGTGGTGGGGCGTACTATTGCGCACGATTCACAAGGGAACGTCATTTATGCAAGCCCGGGTTCTGTGGTTGCTGTGATAGGTCTTCGTGATATGGTGGTCGTGCATACGCCAGAGGCCACTTTGGTGATGCCAAAAGATCGCGCCGAGGACGTTCGTGTGCTTCATAACACAATGGAGAGGCACGAAAAATGAGCAGCATACGCGCATTAAAAAACAACAGTATTCCAGGGCATGTTTTTCGAGCCTACGACATTCGGGGTGTTGTGGGCGACGATATTGATGAAGTGTTTGCATACCATTTGGGAAGGGCTGTGGGATCCCAAGTGTACGAACGCGGCGGCCGTCGTTTGATCGTGGGCCGTGATTGCCGTCTTTCGGGTTTGATGCTGCAAAATGCACTTATGGATGGGATCTGCGCATCGGGCTGCGATGTTGTGGACATCGGGATGTGTCCGACACCGGTGGGCTATTGGGCCATTCATTTTTTGGATGCCGATGGTGGCGTGCAAGTGACAGGGAGTCACAATCCGCCCGAGTACAATGGATTTAAAATGACTTTGCTTGGGTCAACGCTCCACGATCAACATATCCAAGCATTACGATATCGTATGATTGCCGAAAATTATGTGGACGGCAAAGGGACGGTGAAAGAACGACCGGTGACAGAACAATATGTCGCGGCGCTTGCCAATAATTTACAAAAACCATCGCGTCCTTTGCGTGTGGTGGTTGATGCTGGCAATGGCACGGGTGGGATCACGGCGGTGCCGTTGTTTAAGCGTCTTGGGTGCGAGGTGATCTCGCTTTATTGTGAGCCCGATGGGCGTTTTCCCAATCATGAAGCCGATCCTACCGTTGAAGCGAATTTGCAGGATCTGCGTCAAGCGGTGCTTGTGAATCATGCCGATGTGGGCTTGGCCTTTGATGGTGATGCCGATCGCTTGGGTGTGATTGATCGTGATGGCGCGGTGATTTTTGGTGATCGATTGCTTACTCTTTTGTCGCGTGCACTTTTGCGTGAAGTGCCAGGTGCTACCATCGTAGGCGAAGTGAAATGCTCAAAATCTCTATACGACGACATTCGTGCCCATGGTGGGCGTGCAGTGATGGCGAAAACAGGTCATTCGTACATCAAAAAAACGATTGTGTTAGAGAATGCAGATCTTGCAGGCGAGATGAGCGGGCACATCTTTTATAAGCATCGCTATTTGGGATTTGATGATGCTGTATATGCCGCAGGACGCCTTTTAGAAATTTTAGGGGATGGCGAAGAAACGATCACAGAGCGCTTGAATGATTTGCCCGAAACGTTTTCAACACCTGAGATCAGAACGCTCTGTCATGAAGAAACCAAGTTTGATCGTGTACATGCTGTGGGAGAACGCGTGCGTGCGATGGATCTTGTGGGTGTGAATGTGATCGATATTGATGGTGTTCGCATCGAATGGTCGGATGGATGGGGACTTTTGCGTGCCAGTAACACGCAGGCATTGCTGGTGTCACGGTATGAGGCATCAACACAAAGACGTTTGGAAGAAATTCAGGAATTTTTTTCAAAACTGATTCATGGGACAATGACATAAGGCGGCATGGATGTTTTGACCGGCCCGTGGGTACCATTGGCATCAATCCACCATAAACCGGCGTTTGAATCATTGCTGCGATTTCCAAAATAAATCGTGTCACCGATGACAGCGAGTCCCGTAAGACTGTAGCCGAGTGAGGTGTGCAGTATGTCGATTTTTCCATTCGAATCCAACCGTATAAGACGCATCTCTTGTGCTTCAATGGGGTCGGGATCGTCAGAGGCTGTCGTCTTTGGAACAGAAATCAAAACGATCAGGTCACCGTTTTGTCCTGCGGCTATTTCATGGGGAATTCCGCCTAGCGTTGCTTCGGTTGCGAGGGTGGTCATTGCCAGTGTCTCTGGCACGATGCTTACAATGGCCGATTGGCCTGATGCACGAAATCCAGCACATCCCACGACAAGGCTGCTACCCGTGCGTACCCAAGGCGTAAATGGATTGGCGCATGGCAATTCTGCAGTGCTTATACCTTCTGCGATGCGGTCTTCGCTGATGCGCATTCGGAGTACAAGTCCATGGGCTGTGGGTGTGAATACATTGTTGCGGTTGAGCCCCTGAATTGTGACGAGAAGATAATCGTTAAAACGGATTACATGATCGGCTTCGGGGATCCCATCGGCATCGGCCCATGGGAATAAATTAACCACCTGTTTGGTCTCGCCTGTTTGGGTATCGACTACGCGCATATTGCTTGAATCGTAGCAGGTCACAAACGCAAGATGAGGTCCCACGGATGCGAGGTCGTGGGGGCCGCAACGTAAAAGACGAAATTGTTTGGTGACATTAAGTTGTTCGCCTAGGACGGTGAGTGTTTCATAGCGACCGCGATCGATGATGATGGGGATGCCACTGGCGCGCGTGAGCACGGCATCGCCGGAGACAAGCACCAACCGCTTTGCGAGAAGGGTTGGATTGCTCGGATCAAAGACATCGAGGCTGCTCGAATCGAAGTTGCTGGTTAGGACCAAAGCAAGATCTGAATGGGGAGTGAGGCGTTGATTGCCCGGTTGATCGTCGATGTTTGCATTGCTGGTGCATGCGGTAATGAAGGCGAATGATGTGAAGAGTGCAATTCGGATCATTGTGGGCTCCATTGCAGGCTGACAAACGCGGTACGACCCGGCCAGGGATAACCCACGACATCTTTGAGTGCCTCAGGCGCGGTGCCTGAGGCGGCAGGATGGGAAATAACACCGGTGATGTTTAGAAGCTCCATCGTGATAGCCCATTCTTGCGCGAATGGGAGACGTACAGCAAGATCATGTTGCGTGCGATCGGGTATAATAAGCAGGCCGGCTCGGTCCAATGTGGTTTGCGAGCGGTAGGTTACGCCGTAGGATACCGATGCACCACGGTGTTTAAGGACAAGTGCGGAATGAACAAGATGGGGTGGAATGGTCGCTGCGGGTTTTCCTTGTTCTCCTAAAACTTCGGATCGATTGACAGCATGGGTAAAGGTATAACCCACGCGTAAATCGATCCATGACCAAGGTGCGAGATGGGTTGCAAGCTCAACGCCGGTTGCACGGGTTTTTCCGAGATTTTCGTAGCGATAGGCCTGACGCGATACTTGCAACAAACGTACAAGCTCTGTGGCATCGATGAAAAAAGTGGCAGCATCCAATGTGTAACGTCCAAAACGTTGTGTCTGTATTTTGCACATTGTGCCTGCGTCTGCATTCCATCCGCGTTCAGGTTTGATATTTTTATTTTCAAGCACCATGGCGCTGTCGCCAAAACGTTCGGCAAGGCTTGCAAAACGATGGAACAATCCTGCATGGGCACGTGTGCTGCATGGTCCTGTTTGGACACGTACACCACCCTGGGGGCTGAATGCCCAATGGGATGTGTTTGATGCTGAAAATTCGTTGAGATGTCCGGCTTGCAATGTTGCATCAAGGGATGTGGTGCGATGGGCGCGCCACACGCTTTGAAGTCCCCATTGGGTTTGCAAGCGTCCATTGTTTTGTGTGGCGCTGTCTTGGGCAGAATGGAACCAAGCGCCGTCGGTGCGCCCTGCAATAGCAAGATCGACATGTTTCAAGGTGATATCTGCGCGTTGATCGGCGCCTGCTTGCACGAGCCATGCACGATGATCTTGAATGCCCAAAGTTGTTTCGCGTTCTGGATCTGAAAAGCTGCGTCCATTGACCATGGCATCAACACCAAGGTTCAGACGAAGCATGCGACCGATTGTTACGTCCGATGCACTGATGCGTGCACTTTGAAAAATACTTTTGGATGACGTGTGCAAGGTTTCTGCATAGGAAGGCCCAGGAATGCCCCGTGCGTCCAATGCCGTTAATGTGGTGATGTGCAAAGCAGCGTGTTTGAAAGGTTGATAGACACGCGTATGCAACACCAAGCGATCGCTATGATTGTTTTGCCGGGTGCGAATGACGTCGTCTGATGCATTGTAGCGGGTTGTTTGATCATCATAAAATGTGAAATTTCCTTGGGTACCTTGATACGCGGTGCTGACGCGCACGCCGCCTTTTTTCCATGGCAGTTCAATAAATCCTCCGGCGCTTCGCGAGAGCTGAGTTCCAAAGCCCGTATTGAGCCCATATTTAAAACGCCCAGTGGGCAAGACGGTATTGATTTCAAGCACGCCGCCAATGGGCATGGGCAAATGCAGAGGTCCAGTACCGCGTCCTACATAGATACTGGCGATGCCGTCGGCGGGCAGCAGGCTTAGATCAAATTGTTGAAGACCCGTATTCAGCATGGGAACGCCGTCGATGACGATGCCCACGTGACTTCCTCCGAGTGATCGAATGCGCACATCCACGCTGTTACCGCGTGCGCCCAGTCGCAATAAACTGACGCCTGGGGTCGCTTTAAGGGCTTCTGCGACGGTTTGCCCTTGCCCTTGGTGTGTTGTGAGGTCGATTTCTGACGTGGAACCACTGTCGGTTGTTGTGGATTCTGATCCCTGTACGGTGATGTCGGGCACCACAATGGGATCGACCGCGCCGATGACGAGCGCAGCATAAAGCGCAAATGGAAGCATGAGATGCCATGCTTATTGTGGGTTTTACGTCGTTTCGTCAATCAAGACTGGATTTAATGTAGGATATCGCCTCTTTATAAAAAGGATATGCCTTATGATGTATAATGCATATGTCACTTCCTTTATTAAGGAATATCTTTATGGCTACTATTTTGGTCGGTGTGCCGTCAAAGAAATTACCTTCATCAGAAGAGGATCATCGTGCCCATGAACCTGGCACTCAGGATCCTCCTACGCCGGATGTCATGGATCGGCGGGCGGCGGTGAGACCTCTCGCAGATCCGCTGAAGCAAACAATAAAACCACCGGATGCTCCAAGCGAATCATCATCAGCATCGCGTGTGCCACCCGCACGTGCATTTTCGGCTCAAGAACATGCTACACCGATGCAGGGGTTATTGATTGCGCTGAATGATCAACATGTGTGTGATCCGAGAATTGCAGTTGCGACGTTTATGAACTTCTATAGCATTGAAGATCATGCTTCTAAACATAGTATTACCGCGAATCTTAAAAAATTGGCAAAAGATGAAAAAGATCACAATGTGATGTTTAAACTGAGTAATGTATTGATGCATACGCTGCAAAATCCATCGACAGAAAATATGGCAGAGTTATTGCGCTTGGCGATGATTGCCGCAGCCAAGAAACCGAAAGAGGGCAATGTTGAAAGAACGCAGCATATTGCGCTGGGTCGCATTGTACTTGATCAGATCATTCCGTTGTTGGAGATCACGCATCATAGCCATGACCATGGTGGGCTGGCCAGGGCTCTCTGGGCTGATGTCACATCGAATGCTGAAGTACGTGCAGATTCTTTGATGCGTCTCTCATGTGGGGATCTTGATCGATCTGCCAATGAATTTCTTACGCGTTATGATGCAATGTATCAGGCATGTTCAAATGCAGTGAAGCGCGAACTGAGAGAGTGCGTCATCGCGACTTGGATGATGGGTTCTGGTGTATTGGATCGTCTCAATGCGCATACTGCAGTCAAAATGGGGCGTATTCTCGATATGTTATCTCCCATCTATCGCGAGCAAGTGAAGGGAGCCATCATTCGTCAAAAGGGCCAAGGCGCCTGGGAGCTCGTTGCACCGAGTCGTGCACAAATCGACGCTGCTGTTGATCAGGTATTGGATCTGTTCAGCAATGCAAAGGCTGTCCTTACGAGTGCTTCATCCGTGGAGAATGCGGGGACGTTACGTCAGTTTTTTATTGCGGCTTTTCGTGCCGATTGCAAAGCCGCTTTTGCAAAAGGCGTGTTTGGGACCAACACAGCGTCCCAGGCTCTGGTTTTGCTTCAGGGTGATGTGGGCATGGCAGAGACGTACCAACATATTATGGCCACACCGCCGCCTCTCTCTGTCTATGAAATATTGTATCAAGCCAATGCCACAGGCGCTTTTGATCGGTTGGCCAATGCGTACGTTGCGATGGATCAGTGTCTCAAAGAATTTGAGGGTGTGTTTAAAAATTACGATGTGCTCAAAGATATTGCAAGCATTTCGGGCTTCAATTTGAAGCCGATAGCAACACTTGAGAGTCGGTTGTCTGAACATCTTGCCGCAGGCAGAATGCCGATGGATGCGTTGCTTTTTAATTTTAAAAAATTAAAAGATGAGTCGGATGCCATCGATTCCAAGACTGCCCAGGAACAAGAAAATAAAGGCTTGCTGAATATGCAAGCGTATCGCTGGAAATTACTTGCGATGATGCGTTCGCCAGAGGGACCGGCACTCGTTGCGAATTATATTCGTGTCAAAGAATACGATCCTATGGTGTTTGACGGCGTGACGAAGGCGTTTCAGGCAGTTCAGACATTGCCAGAACCTGCGGCTCGTATGGATTCGATCACACATATTTGGAACAAAATGCTTGCGATCACGGGAACCAGTGAAAGTGCGGGTGAAGCGGTGATTGATGAGGGCGCGGTGAATCGATTATGGAATTATATCATGAGTCGGTCGGAAAATTTCCCAGCAGCATTGAGAGAAGAACTGTTGGATGGATTTCGTGCTGTTGCAGGTTTTGATTTATTGCACGGGTAGTTACGGTGACGATTGAATGGTTCGACTTCCTAGAGCCTGAAGAGGCCGCGAATTTTCGATAAATACACGGGTGATGGCGCTGAGTTGCTCTTGGCTGGCGGGTATGCTGGTGCGCAAAACGCGCCATGTGACGCCTTCACTGCAGGGCGGGGTGGTAAGCGATCCCTCGTAGGCGTAATAGGATTTATTTGACGGTAACGTCGCTGCTGCATTAACGTCGTCAACCTCGACTTCCAAACTCGCCATTTCAATTTTTTCTAAAAATTGCGCGAGAAAATCACTTTCGGTTTCCGATTCATGAAACAGCACACCGACAACGACCAGCTTGCCGTCGGCATGTTGGTGTACAAGATGCATTTCCAGAGGCCATGCGATGAGTCCAAGGCCATGTTCGCTTGGCGTGTGGAAATGAAATTGTTTGAGCGTGTAATCGGTGCTGTCGATGCTTACCTTGCTGCCCGGGGGGTAATCAAACTGCAAGGCATGGCCATTGCTGCGCAGTGTGCCGCTTGCTGCGTGATAGTCGAACGTAAGAATTGGCAGCGCGTTGTTTGCTGTTGCATTGTTAAAATTGACCGGCGATTGCTGGAGCCCTGTTTCACATAACGCATATTCGGGTTCAAGGTTTCCCCAGTGTTCGGGGCCTGTCTCACCGCTATACGTCCAATGGAGTTCCGCTGTTTCCGATTTTTCGTCGGTGCAGCTTGCGGCGAGAAGAGCAAAGAAAAGCATCACGCAACGGTGTGAGTTTACAAACATTACCTTATGCTATTCTATTTCCAGGTAGGATATTGTTGCTATTTTAGGCGCTTTCCTTTGTTGAATCACAAAAAGCGGGGTATACTTTAAACAGAAGAGTGATGAATACACACTTGCCGTTGGTGAGGTTGATATGGCCGAAACCGTGATCTTGTCCGGCGATGTGCGAGATTTTTTCAGACAAGAAATACTCAGGGCGAGTTCGGAGCTTCGTGTCGAACTTGCAGATATTACTGAGTATTACTTGGTCGAGCTTTTAAGCTCCTACGCCTCTACAAACCGTTCTGGCGGAGCTTCGGCAGGTGATGAACCGCTTGCTATGCTCTACAAAAAAGCACTCGATTCTTCAGGAGGCGAGCGTGCCTCATTCCTCAAAAAACTAGGCGACGATGCGCTGTATCTGAGTGGGTTTTTCATCGAGTCTATTGAGGATTCATTGGTTGATCTCAACTATTATATCGCCATGGGTGGCAATGCCTACGCAAGTTTAGGTGAACTTACGGGTGGCGGCGGCATGGGCCAAGCCTACCGCCGCTTGGGACGTTGTTTTACCGAAATGGTCGACGTACTCAATGAAGTGTCGGAGCATACACGGGGATGCACCGATACCGATTTACTCCGTGCCTATGATCGTTTTGTACGTACAGGCAGCACCCGTTGTCGCAAAAAGCTATTAAGCAAAGGGCTTTCGCCTACCAACGCTATCCCCATTGATTTTATCCAATGACCGCCGTGTTGGGAAAAATGCAGCGCATGCTTTCCGATCTCCACGATGTGGATGTGGGCCTTGATGTACGCGATTATCTGATCGGGAAACGTCGGCGTTTGCGTATGCCCGGGGCAGTGGATGGCATTCCAGAGCAGCTTTTTGTGCGCAGTCATGGCGACAATGTTGAAGTGGCCCTCTATGTGGATCCAGATATTGTACGACGCCTTAATAAGGCGGATCTACGCGATAGATTGCGACAGGGGGCCTTGGATGATTTCTGTGTGGCGCTTGAAGGTGTGAGTCACTTTCAAATGGTCGCGTGGCGCGGCATGCATGGAGGCCACGTTTCGGCGCTTGAGCTTGAATTGCAATCGGAAGTGGATAAATTCGTATGTGCATGGTTGCTGCTGGATGCATCCGGTCGTTTGGATGCGCCAACAGGCAAGGCATTATGGCATCAAATCTTTGCTGCATGGACTCTGCGTGACGACGTGCCTGCGTTTGAACGAAGCAGATATCAGGCGGCATCTCAGGCCGCAGCCACGTATTGCAAGGGACTGATGAAGCGCCATGCACGTTCAACGGTCAACAATTTATTGGGAGATGTAAGGCGTCATTACCGGCTTGGGCCGGGCGAAAAACTTAGACCTGTTTAGAGAGGTCTAATGTTACTTAAGACGTGCAGGCGCACCATGTGTCATGTCTTCGCCGAGTAAATCGACAAGATCGCCTTCATAGTACACATTGCCTGCTGCAATCTCACGCAGTGACATCACCGCCGCTTTGTTGCGCGCGTTTTTGATGGTGGGCTTGGAACCTTTAAGCAATTGTCGTGCACGCTTGGCGCTCAAAAGTACCAAGGCAAAGCGATTTTCTACGTTATCTTCGCAATCTTCGGTAGTTACGCGCGCCATGGGATCTCCTTGCAAGGGGAACTTCCCTAGTTATCACGGGGAGTTGATGGGTGTCAAAGGCGTGTGCATTGCGGTTTGCAATCATTTTATGGGTAAGGAGAATCCCCACATTTGTTTCTTATGCGTATAGGTCGGGAATTTTCTCAAGGATGTGGCTAGACTTGCCCCTATGGCTCGAAGCAATCCTTGCGTTGAAACACTCACGTGGACATTCATGAACCCGCTCTTCGACGTGTCTCTCTTGGCGGGTGGGAGCACAACGCGTGTGCTTGATATGATGGCGCCTCCTTCAGAGGGAGCTGCACTGGTTCAAATTCCGGACGCTATGTTGGCGCAACCTGCTGTGATGAGGGTTTTATCCCCATCGAATAGCAGCATCGTACCATCGGATCCAAAGCCGAAGGATGAGGCCAAGGCGCGGGCGGATTCCGCGATGACACGTCAAAGGGTTGCGTATCGCGATTTAGAGGCAGCGAAAACGGCAATTAAAAATGTAAAATCTGACGACAATATTGCTGATTTGCAGGCACGTTTTAGGGCCATAGAAACAGAATTCGCGCTTGCCAAAATAGAACACAGCTATTGGCATCAGGTGACGCATATCCTCCGTAATACAGATCCCAAAGTAAAACGTGACGAAGAATGGCCTATGATATTGGCTGCTAAATTGGATGCTTTGGCTATGCATCCTGACGCATTGCTTGCTGAGTATGATCGAATTTTGCGCTTGGATTTGGACGGGAGATTACCGGGTGACACAAAAACGCTTCTGCGCGGCAATGCCGATGAATCGAAAGCATTGCGCCGTTATATCACGCAAGATCCTGTGATGGTGGTTTTTACTGAACGCTTGAAATCCGCGATGCTGTCCGAACTTCAGGACCGAGAGCACAAGAGAAAATATCCAGCCCTTGCGTTTGCTGCGGGTGCGTCGGCGGTTGCAGATGTTTTGGGTGTAATACCTGAGCGAATGATTGTTTGCACGCGTGCGTTGATCCGCCTCGGCGTTTTTGAATCAGCGGAGGAAGCAGCGCGGTTTATGGTTGTTGCCTCATTTACCATGGGTTCTGTTTCTGCGGATACGACAAATTATCTCGCACAGCACGCAAAATACGGCGTTCAATCTAAGCGGAATGAATTTGAACGCGTACGTAGGGCCGTCGGAACAGGCTATTGCCAGGCGTTTAGCACGGATTCTGAAACTAGCCGAAGTAAATGCGAACAATTTGTGGATGCAAGCAAAATGCTTGATGCCGACAAGCAAGGGCTTAAACCCAAGTTGCTTGAGCACGCTGCGCGAGATGCAAAGGACAGCCTTGATCGTGCAAGAACTGTGGTCGATGATTTTGTGAAACGACTTGCGATAGCTGCTTCGTGAAATGCAATAAAATAAAATGGGGGCGTTTATGAGTAGTCATGTTGTTGAGGCGAAATCGCATATGCCAGTGCAGGAACCCATGCATTATTTTGGACCCCTTGTTGATGGGGCACGATGTAAACTTGCGTGTTCGCCCAAAGGCGATGAGAAATCGGCCACGTTCGCTTATTTCACGTCACGTACGCAAGAAGATCCGTCTGCTGTGGTGGTTCTTACATTGCCGAGGCGGCATGCGAATGGTGCATGGAGTCTTGAGATCGATGGCGTACAAGTGAACGATCTCTCACTGCGTGGGCAAGGATTTGGCGCGAAAGTTCATCATGCGGCATGCCAATGGCTTAAGTCGATTGAATCAACACCTCATCCAGCAAGTCACATACGCTTGTTGGCCGGGAGTTTGGGTGATGAATGTTCCGGCCCCTGGTTGTGGGCGAATCTTGGTTATCAGGCCAAGAATTGGGTTCAGTTTGAGACCAAAAAAACAGGTGTACGCAAAGATTTTGTCGATGCATGGGAAATGTTTCTCTGGAATATCCACAAGAAATTTTCAGTCGAACAAAAAACGGAATTTACGAAGCCAGGGTTTCTTTCCTTGTTTAAGACGCTTAATTTAGAGTTGGCATCTTCACAAAATCCACGTGAATTTTTTACGGCGATCGAAGTAGCATGCCAAGGACCTTTAAGGATTTGGAGCGACGCTGCGATTGAGAAAGGTGGATGGGTAGACGGCGCGGGGCGAAAACTTTCTATTGCGAAAGCGTTTACGTCTGTGGCGGCACCTGTATTTAAAGGAAAATTTGATATTCACGATTCACATAGCGTGCGTGCTTTTAATAGCTATTGCGAGCGTAAGGGCTCTCCCGAATTGATGATGTGATTTAGACAGTAAGCAATCAATGAATGTTTAAACCGGTCTATTTTGCCCATACTGTTGAGATATGAACATCCACTTCAACGGGCGTGTTTTTTAAAATAGATTCACCAGCCTGGACCATCGCGTTTTGAACCGTGGATGCGACGGCGTCGGCATTGTCAACATCGCATTCAATCACCAATTCATCATGGACTGCATTGACCAATCCTGCATCGTGAAATGGTTTTAATGGGCTGTAGAGATCACCCATGGCCAATTTGGTGATATCTGCGTTGGTGCCTTGAATAGGCATGTTGCGCGCAAGGCGTCCTTTCGCAGCGTGATCTATATTTTGTGGGAGATGCAGTCGCCTTCCGCCTAAGGTTGTCACATATCCGTTGCGTATACCCAGCTCGGCTGCGCTTTCGAGATAATCCCGAATACGCGGAAAACGCTTGAAGTAGTCGTTAAGCAGCGTTTCGGCGCGGTCTCGGTCGACGTCGAGTGTCTTTGCAAGTCCTCCGGCACCCATGCCGTATACCAAACCAAAACTAATGGCTTTGGCCCGCTTACGCAATTCAGGATGTTCTGTTTTTGAAACACGTACGTCGAACATGGTGCTTGCGACTTCGCTGTGAATGTCGAGTTTTTCTGAAAATGCGCGTTTAAAAACAGGATCGTCGCTCATCTCGCAGAGAATGCGAAGTTCGCATGCGCTGTAATCTGCAATGATCAATGTACGTCCTGGGGGTGTATGAAAACTTGCACGATGGGGGCCTTCGCTGACCACGGCTTGCAGATTTGGATTTTGACATGCCATGCGGCCGGTGCTCGCGCCAATTTGAATAAATGTAGGGTGAATGCGTCCGTCTGGCGAAACATGATCAAGATAATTAAGCCCGTAGGCCGTAATGAGTTTTTTTAATTGCTTCATGCGGTGAAGCTTTTGGGGCGTGTCTTTTTGGAGAATGATGGCGTTCACTTCTGCCTTGGCATCGCGATCGGCTTTTCTCCATTGTTCTGAAGAAAATGGCATACCTCTCGTTTCCATGCTTGCAATGGGGGCAATGGCACGGGATTCAATGCGGGAGATACGATTTTGGCCCGTTGATTTAATCCAAGGCATTTGGTGAAGTGCAATGTTGCGATGATGCTCTGCAAGCGCACCAAGCGCTTCGATGCTTGCGTTTGCATCAGGTGCTTCTGGGTAGACAACGTTGCTGTGGTTTACCAATTGCGCAACGATCATGGTGCATGCCCAGCGTGGCTGACCGATATCCAGATGCGCGACAGCGAGACTCGTATGCACACGCTTTGCATCGTGCGTCGCCATGGGAAGATCACATGCACGCAAAAGAGCAATGCTTTCTGGGTCAGGCGTAAAGACAAAAACATCATGTCCATTGTGCAGTGCGATGATGCGCGGTGCATGATGGCGATCGGCATGTGGATCGAGGGCAAGACCCAGGATCCGGTCGGTTTTTTCTAGAAATGAAAGGAGGGTAGGGTTCACGTGGTTTTATTTTTTATCGCAGTGTTTGCACTTCATCTTTTTGCCTTTGCCGTCATGCATCTCGCTAATCATTGTATCACGATCGGCGGGCTTGAGCAGGTTGAGAATATCAACATGAAGTCCGACAGTGGCTTTGCGCAACTGCATGAATGAAACATGGGCTTTTTCCATGCTTGCAAGTACTGCGGCTTTGTCGATGGGTGTTTTGGTCATGAGATCATGACTTTCGTCGCGAAGTTTTTTCGATTCTGCTTCGAGCCGTTCGATATCGGCTTTGGCTGCCTCGTTGAGTTTATCGACGCTCGCTTTGGTGGCCGCATCGAGTTTCAATTTAGATAGCCCCTCTTCAAAGGCATGTTCACGGTCCGCATTTTTCGGCGGGCATGCTTGTGCTGAAGGGATGCTGATTAAGGTCAAAACGAACGCGGAAATTAATAGTTGGATTTTCATAGGGTGTAGTCTAAGCCCGTTTTGAGCAAATGCCAACGGTTTGACGTTTTTTTGGGTGTCATGTTGAGTTTATCTGGTGGTGGCGTCATACTGTGGAGGTGTCAGAAGGGGTTGCACATATTCTTGTTGTTGACGATGAGCACGGCATTTTGGCCTCGCTTGAGCGGATTTTTGCGCGCGAAGGATACGATGTATCTACCACAGACAGTGGTGATGAGGCGATCAATATTTTGCGCCAACGCGGCGCCGATGTGGTCCTTGCCGATGTGATGATGCCTAAAATGAGTGGCATCGATTTGCTGCGTGCCGTGAAGGCGATTTCTCCATCCATCGATGTCTTGATGATGACCGCTTTTGGAACGATAGAAAAAGCAGTCGAGTGCATGCGCGAAGGTGCCTATGACTTTATTAGCAAACCACTTAAACGCGCGTTGGTGGTACGCTCGGTGCAGCGTGCCTTGGAACGCCGCGCTTTGTTGCACGAAAACCGTGCATTGCGTGCGCAAGCGATGTCGTTGCATGCCGACGACGATGTTGTGGTGGGAAGTTCCAATGCATTGCGCGCCACGTTGGATTTGGTGGCACAAGCCGCGCCCAGCGAAGCAACGATTTTGCTTGAAGGCGAAAGCGGCACAGGCAAAGAATTATTGGCGCAGCGGATCCACGCGCTTTCCAATCGCGCATTGGGTCCCTTTGTTGCGGTCAATTGTGCTGCGCTTCCTGAGGGGCTTCTTGAGAGCGAATTGTTTGGTCACGAAAAAGGTGCATTTACAGGGGCCTTTTCGCGCCACTTGGGTCGCTTTGAGCGTGCCCAGGGTGGGACGATTGTTCTTGATGAAATCGGTGAAACGTCCTCTGCGGTGCAGGTACGTTTGCTGCGTGTGTTACAAGAAGGGGAGATAGAACGCGTGGGTGGCGGCGAAGTGATCCGCGCCGATGTACGTGTGGTGGCTGCGACCCATCGCAATTTAAAAGAGCTTGTCGCTGCGGGGAAATTTCGTGAAGATCTTTATTATCGTTTGAATGTGATCCCCGTGGTGGTGCCTCCACTGCGTGAACGTCATGGTGATGTCGTGATTTTGGCACAGCATTTCCTAAAACGCTTTGCCCGCAAAAATAACAAAACCATTGAAGGCTTCTCTGAACTTGCGTTGGCCGATTTGGATGCCTACGCCTGGCCAGGCAATGTACGGGAACTTGAAAATACCATCGAACGGGCGGTGGTGTTGTGCCGTGGTGAAATCATTGGTCGTGATGATTTACCACAAGCGATGCGCAGACAAACCGAAGATCCTTCGCGTTCGCATCATCATCACAGCGATGGAATTTTTGTGCCCTATGGCACCACCATGGGTGAAGCTGAAATGATGCTGATCACCCAAACCCTCGAACGCTGTGGTGGCGATAAAAAAACCGCTGCACGCTTGCTTGGCATTGCACCACGAACGATTTATCGCCGGGTGGGCGGATAGATAATCTAAGGCGTGCCGGTAGGGATTTTTTTTGCGTCACCCACCAACCCTGAGGTTTCTTTCGCGACATCACGGCTGCTCTTGACCACTTCGTGGGTGCCTTTCACCTCTTTGTTGAATTTTGACATGAAGGAGCTTTCTTCTTTTGCCGTAGCACCCGTTGCTTGGGCTTTTTCGTAGCCTTCACGGTAGCGCGTTGCGAGAACTGGATCGGTGTTTGTTCCGCAACCGTTGGTTAACTGTAGGCTGTCCATGCGCTTGCCTTCGGCCGCTTCGTTGTAGCCCAATTGATAGGCACCCTCAGGATTGCAAACCTGTTGTTGCCATGCAACGCCTGTATGAGCACATGCAACGGTCAAGCACGTCGAAACCAAAGCCAAGATGCGCATCAAACCCCCCTTGAAAGATGTGGATTTTATGCACGGGTTGTAGTGGTGGTGTCAATTTTGTAGATGTACTCAGATGTGTGCATGAGACGCATTCGCTTTGCCTATGATATTAAAGATAAGCAACATACTGGTGGTTTCTGTCGATAGATATTTGATCAAGTTCTCATTGTTAGAATCAATATAATATTCTCAAATATCATGAAGGTAATAGAATGAGTCACTGCATGCGTCGTATTCCTGGAATTAGGAACAGCGAATCACAAATTCATGAATTGGAAGAAGTGGTTGTACAAAACGGCCACGTAGCGCCAACGCTTGATGATGCGATTCGTGTGGTGGGCGCTAAGCAATTTACCCAATATCTTAATGAGACTGAGATGGCGCGATTGTCTCAAGCAAACAAAGAGCTCAACGCACTCGTTTCACCGATGTATCGACCATCATTTCCAGTTCAGATCCCACGGGCACCATTCTCGATGATGAAGAATTTTGGAGCTGCTGATGGGGTTTCATTCTTTTCATTCTACACGATGATCGGAACGCTTATCCCCGGCGCCATCGGGCTGCATAAGTACTTAAATAGACCTCACGTTGCAGACGCTGCCCAAGAGTACCTTTTCACGAATTTACCCCAGGGTTTTTGGGTCTCACGTGAGCAGCTTGCGACGATGGATGTTGCAAGACAGGTTGGTGATTCGAATGGACCCAACGTTTGGGGTTATATTTTTCGCGATGGCGCTGATGCCTTATGCGCATATGCAAGATATTGGGTCCAAAGCGCTTCATATTATGAAGATTCGGGTCATGATCATTGGTACTATGATGAGCGTATTACAGACCACCAATGTTTTGATACGCCACAGCATACCACTCAAAATTCAGAACTGATGCCCTGGCTTCCTTTGATGCTTGGGGCTGGTGCAGCATTGACGCTTTTTTGGGTTTCTACCAAAAGGATGGGGCATGAACAATGCAAGGTCGCTGTAGAATTGGATTTGCTTTCCCGCCGATTGACTGAGGCGCTTCCTCACATGCGCGTCATGTCCAGACATATGCCGTATTGGATATGCTGGACCGCGCAATGGATGGAGTTTGATAGTAAATTAGAAGGTGCCAGACATGCTGGGTTAAAGTCGGCGATCGATGCTGCCTATGAGCAGATGAGGCCCCGTATTCTACACTGGCTTGAAAATGAAACCACGCATGTCTTTCCTGAAATCGTCCGTCGATTACTCGCGATGGCATCGCGTCGCAACGATGTTTCATTGTGGTGCTTGTCGCGCATTCACGGACAGCCGGGGCAGGCAAGACAAAGTGATGAGTCCTTGGTCATGTCTCGACTACATAGTGTTTTTGAAAGTTTTGAATTTGAATGTGTTTTGCCTGCCAATAGCGATCAAGCTGAACTTTATGAGGCGGGTCGCTCCGTAGGTCATGCTTTGGAAGAGCAGGGCAGTGGTATATTAGTTGCGGTAGCCTGTTCTGAGCGTCCTGGCTGGGAGATATGGGCTGCAGGTTTTGTTAATAGCGCAATAGCAGATCACCATTTTTCAGGGCGTGCCAATTGCATCAAAGAGATGGTTGTTCGACGAGAGGATGAACCTCTCGAACGATTGGCCAAACGCAGTGCTGCTTTGCAGGAGCATAAATTTCGTGCAGATGATGCGATGGTGCCGCGTTTTAATGGGAAATCGTCTGACAAAACGTATTTCAACCGGTGGAATGCAAGCGTCAAGGCATTGCTAGAATATGCCAATGAAAATAACGATGAAAGCCTTAGAACCATCATGACTGCAGCGCTTGGGCGTCAAAATCAAATCGTTGATGCCGATCATCCATGGCTGATGGAATGCGCGAAAACCCCTGAAAGAACACCGGGATTGCTGATGCTGTTAGAAAAAACGGTCGTCGTTGCTGAGCAACGTGATCATGTTTTAGCATTGCAAAAACAATGTATTGAAACACTGTGTGATGACTCTATTTTAGACCATGATTTTGATTGCGCCGGGGTACCTCCGGGTATCGCCGCCAAAACGATCATGTCATTCCCTGAAGGCCAGGAATTGACGGCTGAACGTGTCGTGACACTGGCACAGAAATATCCGAGTATTATTCAAGCGCTTATGCGCGATGATACTGCCACGGGGGTACGTACGCGTGCGTATGTTGCCCGTGCGTTGCTGCCTGAGGGCGTCGATGATGCGACGGTAACTTCTTTTGTGGATGACGTGCGATTGGCACTTCGTGGTGAAAAACCTCGTGCGTTTACGCACATGAACGAGTTTTACGTCCTGGCTTTGCATACGCTTTTTGCGAACACCACGAACTATACATCCATTCTCACCCCACTTTTAGAAGCATGGGTGCATGGTGAGTATGTGCGGGATAAAACAGTTGAAAAATATCAAGAGTTCCAACATCTAACTGAAATCAATAGCGTGTTTCTAAAAGAAACCGCAGCGGCTCTCTTTCATGATGTGGCGTCTCATCCATGGACAAAAACATCGCAATTTTTGTTGGCTGATCTTGTTTCCAATATGGATTTTTCTGAATCCGCGAATGCTGGGATGACCATGGAAACAATTCTTTAAACGATATAAGTTGGGTGTTGAGTAACGGTGAATACCCGGCACCTTTCTCCTTTCTTTGGCCGTGTGGTTAATTCAACCACACCTTCGTGCACCTAAATAATACGAAGAAAGTACTGGCAGTAATTCATCCGTATTGTGGGTAATCTACAGAACCATGAGTTATTTTCGTCCCATATTGGCTACCTGCGCCGCAACCGTATCCACCATCGCCTATCACGTGGCCTCGCAATCACAGGTTCACCTTGAGTCGGGTGTTGAACCGGGCGTTGAACGACCCGCCTGTCCAGATCCCGACAAGTTGTGTTGTTTAGATGCGAAGGGCAAATTTGGCGTTCTCTCCGCAATTCTAGGCCCCCGTATGCTGTTCATCGACGGTCCAATGAAGATCTCGGGCGCGGGCGTGCAGAAGGTCAGCGACAGACACGAGACAGATCTCTTGGCGGGATACCGGCCCGTGGGCGATAATAATGTCCTTGGAAGTGGCTCGTTTGGAACGGTGCGTGAATACGTGAACGCGAAGGGCGAGCACGTGGCTATTAAATCGCAGACGTTTAGCCAGGGTCTCGCTGTCAACGAGGTGGCGATGGCCGTACTGGCCGGTGGAAAAGAGGACTTAATGCAAGTTCACGAGGTTATCGTGGGCCGTCACCGGATTCTAACGGTCATGGAGAAGCTCGTGGAATGCGCCACCAGTAGCCATGACGCAACACTCGCGCGCCCAGCCAAAAGAATCTATCACAAATACGAAGGATCCGAGGGCTGGGCCCTCAAAGATAGAAAGCCGGCCAACCAAAAATGTAGGGTGGACCGCTGGGGCAACGAACAGAGAGTGGAGGTGGATTTCGGCATGGTCCACTTGAATCGCGGGAAAATTTTGCGCGTTGCAGAGGAACGGGCGAACGACGAGTCCCAAACGCGCTGACCCCGTACGTGATGCGTAAGCTCCTAGAAAAGCTCTAGGTCATTGGTTGCAAAGTTTGGTTTAAGTTGGCGGTCACGAAAATGACCCTCGATCACTGCGATATTGTCCTTTGAGTCCATGGGAATATGTTCAACAACACCCGGTCTCGTTAGAACGGAAAGTTGATACCTACCACTTTCGCCTTCTGCCGAGTCACGGATCAGACAATAACCGAGCATAGGATTACTCTCATAGGTTAGATATTCTCTCGCCTCTTCTGGGCTCATTGCTCCACGATAAACATCTACTGCGAGAGTAATATTGGGTGGTACAAATGAATTGCCAGAACTGCGATGGGCTGCTGCTGGCATGTGAGGTTGCGGCAGCACCGGTAGGCCTTGTGGTGCGTGTCTTGGCATTGGGGGGGAATCGGATGCAGGGTTCATACTCATTAACGATTGAATGTTTGCATATGTAATGCTTGCGAATGTTTTTGGGAGATTATCTGGATTCAACAGACGTATGTTTTTGGTTCCTTCAGGTGTCTGGTAGCTTAAGGTGAATGTATCTCGCTCTGAGGATGGTCGGACGAGATATCGTGCTCCGGGGTTTTCCATGAAGTATTGTGAAGCCGCGCCGGCCGTCTTAATATCTTTTTGATAGTTGATACTAATCTCATGTGACGTGCGTTGATCGTAGTGATTCCCAACGGCGTCGGTTCCAACTCGTGGTGTTGCCATACCAAAATGATAACCGCATTTTTTATCTCGCACTGGCTTTTTTACTAAACGGGCATGATCCCACGTTTGCGCTTGGGGTGTTCTACGGTACGACCCCATGAAAGTTTGAGCGATTGCGCGAGGATACGGCGTGTGTCGCGGGGATCGATGATATCGTCGATGTAGCCCCATCCTGCAGATTTTTTAAGATCGATGCGCGATTGCACCATGGAAACCATTTGTTTTTTCATTTCGGGATCTACGTTGTCGATCCCGCCAAACTTGATGCTGGCGATGCCTACCATGCCTTCTGCGCCCATCACCGCCACTTCGGCACCAGGCCATGCCACAAGCAAATCAGGTTCAAAGGCTCGGCCGCACATCACGTAATAACCGGCACCGTAGGCTTTGCGTACAATCACGGTGAGCTTGGGCACTGTGGCCGATGACATGCAATGTAACATCTTGGCACCATGGCGGATGATCCCTGCCTGCTCTACTTTGGATCCCACCATGAATCCGGGGACATCCACCATGAATACAAGAGGGATCCCAAATGCATCGCAGACTTGAATAAAATGCGCGGCTTTGTCGGCACTGTCATTTTCTAGCACGCCACCCAAATGCTTGGGTTGTGATGCAACAAACCCACAAGGATAACCTCCAATGCGTGCAAGAGCGGTCACAATGCTTTTTCCAAATTTCGGTTGGATCTCAAGCATGTCGCCGTGATCGACAACGTGACGCAAAAGCGTGGTCATGTCGTAGGCGGCACGTGGATTTTCTGGAAGGATCGTAAGCAATGTGTCATCACGCCTGTCGATGGGATCGGTACAAGGAATAATTGGCGGCTTTTCTTCGCAATGGCTCGGGAAAAACGACAAATATTTTTTGATGGTGGCGATGCATCCTGCGTCGTTGTCGACTTCCACATGGGCCACACCCGAAACACGCGTGTGAACTTTGGATCCGCCCAATTCTTCTTCTGAAATTTCTTCGCCTGTTGCGGCTTTGACCAAAGGCGGTCCACCGAGTGCCATAGAACTTGTGCCCTTCACCATAGGCACAAAATCTGCAAGGCCCGGAATATAGGCTGTTCCTGCGGCACCCGGTCCCATCATGGCTGCAACAAGGGGGATCACGCCGCTCATTTTTACTTCGTCGTGAAACAATGCACCGCTGCCCGCAAACATCGCAATGGTATCTTCGTGGGCCGAGGGATCGATACGCGCGCCTGCCGAATCGATGAGCCACACCATGGGCACGCGGCTGCGCAATGCAAGCTCGCGCAAACGCGCGACTTTGATTTCACCGATGTAACCGATGGATCCACCTTTGACGGAAAAATCATAGGCCGCTGCACAGACCATGCGACCGTTCACCTCACCATAACCACAAATAACACCATCAGCGGCGGGTTTGTCGGTACCGAATGGACCCATGGTGGTGCCGTGCATGCCTATTTCTATGTACGCACCTTCATCGAAAAAATGTTCGAGACGTTGCCTGGCATGCCACTTGCCCCGTTCTTCTTGTTTGGCAAGTCGTTCGATGCCACCCATAAGTCGTATGCGTTTTTTTTCTGTCTCTAAGTCCGAAAGGAGTGCGTGCATGTCCATGGGGTGTGGCGTGCCAGTTCGTAGGGTATCAAGTCAAGACACAGCGACTTGAACACTTCGCACGTTGGTAAATACATCATACAACGCGCGGATCCCAACCTGGCCACGGCTGCCTGTGCGCCAATCGGGTGCCACCACTTGCCATGGATACGTATCTACTTTGTTGATGCAAAATGTGCCTGATTTAACACCGCGTTGCACTGCCGCTTGAACATCAGGATTGTTGCTAAATACCGCGCCAGCCAGTTTGTACGATGTATTGGAAGCGATGCGTACGGCGTCGTTCAAATCATGGGCACGTTGAAGAAGAACCACCGGACCAAAAACTTCTTTTTGTGCAATGTCAGAATCTTCGGGGGCATTTTCAATGATCGTCGGTGGAACAAAATAGGGTATTTTTTCCGATAGATGGGTTGTGACCGTCACACCTTTTATTTTGCTTGCTGCGTCGATCATGCCTGTAACATTTTCATATTGCAGCTTGTCAACGAGGGGCCCCATATTGGTTTGAGGATCGCATGGATCGCCAAGGATTGTGCCTGCTGTCATTTTTGCAATCAGTTTGGCACGAAATGTATCGTAGATATCGTCTGCGATGATCACACGGCTAAATGCAGCGCAGTTTTGTCCTGAACCATTCCAGAATACACTTTGGCATACGGCATCGACGGCGAGATCAAGCAATGCGTCGTTTGCATCAACAATGACCATGGGGCTTTTCCCGCCGGTTTCAAGATTGACGGTTCCATCGTGGGCACGCATGGCTGTTTCTACTTTGCGCCCTGTGGTGACTGAACCTGTAAATGTCATGTGATCAATGCCAGGATGACTGCTTAAGGCTGCGCCGATATCGCCTGCACCGGGAAGATACTGAAACACACCCTCAGGCATGCTTGCGGCCAAAAGTTGTGCAAAACGCTGGGCAACCAGAGGTGCTTTTTCAGAAGATTTGAGGATCACGGTATTTCCGGATGCAAGCGCTGCTGCAACGCCCCAGGTCATCATCCATACAGGATAATTCCAGGGACAGATGGATCCAACCACACCTTTTGGGACGTGTTGTTCAAAGTATTTCGCGTATGCATCTTCGAAACGCAGTGTGGGGCTATGGATATCGTGATCCCGAAGATGTTGCGCATAACCACGCAGTAGATCCAATGCCCCATCGATGGATCCTTTTGCGACAGTCATGGGCCATCCACTGTTGATGGATTCTAGCGTTGCAAGTTCATCTTTGTGTGCAAACAATTCACTGACAAATTGGTCGAGTGCATTGGCGCGTGCAGCACAGTTGAAAGCCCACGCGTTGGAAGGATTGTCGCTGTGTGCTTTTGCGGCCATCACAGCTGCATCAAGCTGTGGAGGGATGGCGGCATGAAGCGTGTGAATGCTCCCCCACTGGGGATGCGCGGGGTTATGTACGGGTAAAGGCATGGCACTGCCATGTGCTTGCCATGCACTGTTCACAAACGCACCATCGGGCATATTGAGTGCGAGAATAAATGCACGTTGGCCCTCAAGTGTTTTAATTTCGAATTTTGATGGGTCAATAACGGATATTTTGGAAACAGATGCCATGGGGGGCTCCTTCGTTGGGTTCTTGTGAAGTTTTATGCGAGGGATTATATCTTTTGTCTATGGCTGTTGGGATCATCGATTTCAGCGCAACCGATGCGCCGCTTACGTTAACACGATCACTGCGTGAAACAGGTTTTGCCGTATTGCATGGCGATGTGTTGCCGAAGGATCTTGTGCGCGATGCGTGCGACGCGTGGCTTACTTTTTTTAAAACGGGCAATCACCAAGCGTTTCGTTTTGATTCAAAAAAGCAAGATGGATATTTCCCGTTTGGTATTGAAAGCGCCAAAGGAAATCCCAACAAAGATCTCAAAGAATTTTTTCATTTTTATCGTTGGGGTCGTTGTCCTGCTGAACTGCGTGAAGTGACTCAGGCGCTGTACGATGCCTCGACGTCGCTTGCGGTGACGCTATTGCATTGGGTGAACGATTATACGCCCGATGAGGTCGCAGCGCGATTTTCGATGCCTTTGCCTGAGATGATCACCGACAGTGATGACACGCTTTTGCGTATACTGCATTATCCACCCCAGGAAACGAAGCCTGCACCGGGTTCGATTCGTGCGGGTGCGCACGAAGATATCAATTTGATAACGGTCTTGCCCGCCTCTGCTGAATCGGGTCTTGAGGCCATGGGCACCGATGGGCACTGGGTTCCCATTCCTGGCGGCATGAACGCTATCGTGATCAATACCGGCGATATGTTGCAAATGGCATCGGGAGGCTTTTATCCCTCAACCACCCATCGTGTGGTGAATCCAAGTCCAGATGCATGCATGCGATCGCGGGTCTCAGCGCCCCTATTTTTGCATCCCCGAGGCGATGTGGTGCTTAAACCGGGCGTTACCGCCGGTGAATATCTTGAAGAACGGCTTTATGAGATTGGGGTTATCGGACCGTGAGATGATGGGGTCACGTGTTTACTGTTAACACTGCGACGCGTTAGTTTTCCCGAATTGATGCGCCGCAGTGTTAACAGTAAACACGTGACCCCATCCGGCATGTTAAAATGATCGTATCGAAACTAAAAATGACATATTGGTTCTTGAGCAGCGCGATGGAACACCGCAAACGGTGTTGGATGGCCGTGTGATTTATGCCTCACTTCCTGCGCTTCATAAGCAAGGTTCCAACGAAGATGGGGTGCTTGTGCTTTGGCGCGGTGATGCATTTGTACTGCTTGCTGTAGCCGATGGCATGGGTGGTGGCCCAAACGGTGAAGATGCGGCGCGCGTGACGTTGCAGGCACTTGTACGCGCAGTGGAAGTGCAGGGATGTGCGGTCGATGTGTTATCGGCCCTTGATGGGGCCAATGCGCAGGTTCAGCGCGAATATCCGGGTGCCGGATGTACTGTGGCTGTGGCGGTAATTGAAAATGACAATCAAGTGCGCACGTATCATGTGGGCGATGCCGCAATTTTTTGGGTGGGTGGTCGTGGCAAAAGCAAATATCGTAGCACCGATCATGGACCCGTGGGTTATGCACTAGCATCGGGGTTTTTGGATGAGCACGATGCCATGTTTCATCCCGAGCGTCATTTTGTGACCAATTATGTGGGCAGCGAAACGATGAGCATCGATGTTGGACCGCCGATACAGATGCTTGCGCGTGATACATTGCTTGTTTGTAGCGATGGTGTGACCGATAATCTCTTTTCTGATGAGATTTTAAATACCGTATCCGTTCGCCCCTTGGGTGACGCGATACTCGATCTGCTTGCGTTGGTCGCAATGCGTACACGCGAAGAACATGGGCCGCCCATTCCCCATCATCCCGATGATGTGAGTGTTATTCTGTATCGGTTTTCCTAGGGCCTAATCCGCTAATCCGGCTCCAAGACAGCATGAATGCGCGTGGGTTCACCCCATGCAATGCGAAATGTGTATTGCTTGGTACGAAAGCCTGGCTTGCTTATTTCGAGATGATGCTCGCCGGGCCATAGATCTGTTTTTCGCAAGGGTGTTGATGTTCCAACAAGACCACCGTCGATGCTGATGTGCAATTCAGAATCGGGCTTGGTTGTGATCACAAGAGGCCCTGCGGACAAAAACGGTCGGATGGCGAATGTGCGCAGATGGGGCCAGACGAATTTTCCGACGAGTGGCGCAATGAGCAGTGTCGCGATGAGGGGCAGGATCCAGGGCTTTTTACGCAACTGCTGCTTGATGCGCACACGATGGCCATCCGCGACTGTGCGTACGGCAGCCATGGGAAATATTGTTTTGGCATGCTTGTTTGGAGATACAAGCGGTACAGGTTCATCCCGGCGTTTTTGCTTAAGACCCAATTCATCGACCGCGATCACTTGGGTTTTACCGTAACCATCGTCTTCGAGTGGTGCGGGCAAGCTGTTGTCGCGCTGTTCCCGTTCTCGTTCTTTGATGATGGCGGCGCTGTAATGGCTTGCGAGATAGTCGGCCAATCGTTTGCCGTTGAAGGGGCCTTGTTCGTCGACCAAAAAGGGCCACAGCGCTTTTAGAAAGAGGCTTCCACTTTGAAATCGTTTGCCCGGTTTGGCTTGCAAGGCTTCTGCGACGACGCGTTCCAGTGCGGGAGGAACAATCGGATTGTGTTTGCTTATTTTATCGTAACGTGTGGCACGTACACGATCGATGGTATCGAGATCATTCTCGCCACGAAAACATCGATGACCTGTTAGCAGCTCATATAAAATAATGCCCAGTGCAAAGAGGTCTGAGCGTGAATCGATGGCTTTGCCTCGGCTTTGTTCGGGGGACACATAGCCGACTTTGCCTTTAAAAACGCCTTTCTCTGATTGTGCGAGTCGATTGGGCACTTTCACGATACCGAAGTCGGTGAGTTTGACAGCACCTTCATAGCTTATAAGAATATTTTGTGGGCTGACGTCACGGTGCACCAAATTGAGCGAGTTGCCCGCGTCATCGGTTTTGCTATGGGCATAGTCCAAGGCTTCGCATAGCTGGGCCACGATGAAGCAGCTTGCGGCAATGGGAAGTCGGTCACCTGATTTGCTGATATCGCGCCATAGACGACGCAGGTCGATTCCAGGAACATATTCCATGGCAATGTAGAGCTGATCTTCGTTTCGCCCGAGTTCATAAAGTTGAACAATATTGGGGTGATTCATACGCACGGCGATTTGGGCTTCATCGATGAACATCCGTGCAAATTCGAGATCTGCAACAAGATCTTCACGAATGGTTTTGACCGCGACGGTACGCGCAAAACCTTCCGCACCATACACCCTAGCCCTATAGAGCGTGGCCATCCCACCTGAGGCGATGGGTTCAATGAGCAAATAGCGGCCATAGGGCCTGGGAAGTTTAGGCGGCATCCCACTATTCTATCTCAATGTGCCTGAGAATGCGGTAAACTGGTCTTAAATGCTGAATTTCACGCTACTGTCTCTTTGGATGCTTTCAGTGGCCCCAAGCCCACTTGAAGTGGTGGTGATGACCCACTCGGGGCTGTCTCAACAGAAGGGCGATGATGAATCCAAGAAAAAGAAATTCAAAGCATTGCTTGATGGCAACATTGATTTGCCTTTTGTGATTGATGAAGCATTGGGGGCACACCGAAAAGACATTAAGCCCGAAGATCTTGCACATATCTCTGAGATCTTTCGTGACGTACTCATCGAAAGCGCATTGGAACGCACCGAAGACGGCGGTTTTGGGACGTTAGGATGCAAGGGCTTTGAGCGTCTTGATGCATGGGCCACTGTGCCCTGTCGCCTGACCCTACGGGATGGAACCGTGTTTGATGTCAATGTCATGCTGCGGTATCGGAAGGGCTGGCGCATGGTCGATGTGGTCAGCAAAAACACAAGACTGAGTGACCAGTATCGTGGAACTGTGGACGAAATGTGGCGAGAAGAGGGTGTTACCGGGGTGATCGATCGCCTTGAAGCGCGCTTGGCGAAGCTACGCAACAATGGCAAAAATACACCCGAATTTATGAAGCAAAGTATTTTAGATGAGGCTGAGAAGGATCCCGCCAATCGCTATCGGACAAACGTACTTAAGAAGAAATAGCCAGAGATTGAACCAGGGAATGGGCCCATGTCCGCGTTCGAGTACTTCGCGTGATGTTTGCGAATTGAGGATCCAGCCGACAAAGATGGCGGTGCCCACGCCCCCAATGGGAAGCATCCAGTTGGATGCGAGATAATCAAATGCCCCGAATGCGCCGCTTTCGATGCCTGGCAGAAACTCCATGCTGCTAAGCCCAGGGTGTGCCCCTAAGGAAAGTGCGCAGGGAATACCTACGATATAAATTGCCGTGCCCACCACCAAAGTGGCTTTTGTGCGTGACCAATCCCGTTGATCGATAAAATAAGCGACAGACACTTCAAGCAAAGAAATAGTGGATGTGAGGGCTGCAAAGGACACGAGAATGTAGAACGTGGGCGCCAAAATTGCACCCATGGGGAGACTGTAAAACATACGTGGCAGGGTGGTGAATAGAATCGTCATGCTTTGGCTGAAGGAGCCACCACGTTCGGCTTCGGGCACCGAAAAGATAATGCTGAACATGACAAGACAGGCCATCATACCTATCATGGTGTCGAGCAGCACCACGACAAAACCCGCTTTGGGGATAGAATCGTTGTTGGGTAGGTACGAACCGTAGGTCATCATGGCGCCCATGCCGAGGGACAATGTGAAAAACGCATGACCCACGGCTTCCAAAATACCATGACCTGTCACCGGTCCGATATGAAATAAGAAGTTCAGTGTTTCAGGAAATGATGGCCATGTTGAAGCCACACCAACCATCATGAGCAACATGATAAACAACGTGGGCATCAACAACTTGGTGATACGTTCAATACCTTTTTGGATGCCGCCCATGACAACACCCATGGTGGTAAGCATGAAGCCACCGTGAAGAAGCAATTGCCATTTTCCGTCAGCAAGAAAGAATGTGAATGTATCGCCGAGATTGCTTGCATCTTGGGATGTGAAGCCGCTCAGCGACCATTTGAGACATTTTGCAAAATAGTAAACGGTCCAGCCGGAGACGACGGAGTAAAACGATAGGATCATAAAACCTGATGCGATACCAAGCCAACCGACCATGCCCCATGCAGGATGGCGATTTTCGGCTTGTGCCAATGATATGATAGCGCCCACGGGACTTTGGTGGGTTCGTCTACCAACCAAAATTTCAGCGAGCATGACGGGCAAACCAATGCATAGCACGGCGAGTAGATACACGAGGACAAAACTACCGCCGTTGTTGGCGAACGTGATGTACGGGAATTTCCAAATATTTCCGAGACCGACTGCCGATCCCGCAGCGGCAAATACAAATCCGGCGCGGCCAAATAATCCCCGTTTTTGTTTCATAATGGAATTCTGCTCCTGATCTGTATGTGTGGGGACGCTCCATGAAGCGCCTCGGGACATTATCGGGCCTTTGGAATAAACTCAACTACCATTGCTTGTGTGAGAGTTCTGGGCTTTCTCCAAAAGACGCGCTATGGGTCTGGCCTATGAAGAAATCATTGTTGCGAGGAACCCTCGCCCTTTGTGTTGTTGGAACGGTCGCTTGCAATCGTTTGTCTACCCCAAAAGAGGAGCCCGCCGCGAAGGCTGAAAATGCCGCCGATTTAAAGGCCGAAGATGTGCCCCCAGGGCCATCGCGGGCCACGGTTGAGGCACCCGCCGATGTTGCGGCAGCGCCAGCCGATGCCGAAAAAACCGCCAGTGGTTTGGCCTCCAAGGTGTTGACCCCAGGACAAGGGACCAAGAAGCCAGGGCCCGAGGATGTGGTGGAAGTTCACTACACCGGCTGGACCACCGATGGGAAAATGTTCGATAGCTCGGTGACCCGAGGTCGTCCCGCGATGTTTCCATTGAACCGTGTCATCAAAGGTTGGACCGAAGGCGTTCAGCTGATGGTTGAGGGTGAAAAACGTCGTTTTTGGATCCCAGCGGCTTTGGCCTATGGCGATGCGCCCCAAGGAGGTGCGCCCGCAGGTTTGTTGGTTTTTGATATTGAACTTTTGAAAGTTCAAGAGGCGCCCAAGCCTATTCCAGCGCCCGCCGATGTTGCCGCGCCACCGAAAGACGCCAAGGCGACCAAATCTGGTTTGCACTATAAAGTATTGGAAAAAGGAAAGGGCGCCAAAAAGCCTACAGCAACATCGCAGGTGCGCGTGCATTACACCGGTTGGACCACCGATGGAAAAATGTTTGACAGTTCCATGGTGCGTGGCCAACCCGCAACGTTTGGCTTGGATCAAGTCATCAAAGGCTGGACCGAAGGCGTGCAGTTGATGGTCGAAGGCGAGAAAGCACGTTTTTGGGTGCCTGTTGATTTGGCATACAACAATCAACCTGGTCGTCCTGCGGGTATGCTGGTGTTTGATGTTGAGTTGCTTGAGATTTTGTAACAAAACGCATCGACTATGACTCGTACCCCCACCCGGCACTTCGTGCCTACCTCCCCCTCGCTACCGCGAAGTGGAGGTAGGATGTTGCATCTGGCAGTTCTCCCCAATGATTGTTATGTTCGCAATCAATCATGAACTATACAGCCGCCTTATTCTTATTGTTGATTTCTTCTTCCGCTCAAGCTGCGACACCCGAAGAACGTGGCCTTGAAATTGCACGCATGGTGCATAAAACCAACGAAGGTTTCAAAGGCGAAAAATCCGAATTGGAAATGATTCTGATCAATGCCCATGGCGATCGCACCGTGCGACGTATGGCGTCGCTCATTCGTGAAGTGGTGGGTGAAGGGGATAAATCGCGTATCGAATTTCAATGGCCTGCGGATGTGAAGGGAACACGCATGCTCACTTGGAGCCATAAGGCATCCGATGATGATCAATGGTTGTTTTTGCCAGCGGTGAAACGTGTCAAACGCATTGCATCGCGCAATAAATCAGGATCGTTTATGGGCAGCGAGTTTTCATACGAAGATTTGGGAAGTCCTGAGATCGAAAAATTCAAACACAAGTTTTTAGGTGATGTGACAGTGAATGGCCGCCCTTGTTGGCGTCTTGAACGGATCCCGGTTGATCCAACAAGCGGATACAGCAAAGAAGTGACGGTGATTGATCAAGGCATGATGAATCCTGTTTCTATTGAATATTACGATCGCAAAGGCGATTTATTGAAAACGGGAACTTTTGAGAATTATGCGCAGATCTCGGGCTACTTTCGTGTTCAGTCGATCCGCATGGAAAATCACCAAACCAAAAAATCGTCGATTTTAAGTTGGAAATCACGGGAGCTTGGTGTGTCACTTGATGATGCGCTGTTTGATAGCAATGAGCTTGATGGATGATTCGGAATCTATGCACGTGGATGTTGTGTGTGTGGCCGATGACCGCCCAAGCATGGCCACAATTATCACTTGAAAGTCGGGGTGAATTGGGCGCTGAATTTCGTAGTTTTACACCCGATGACGATTCAAGCACCCAGGACCTGAATTTTGCGGTGGTAGGACGTTTGGGGATTGACGCGTCAACAAAATATATCGAAGCCAAAGGTCTCGCTTTTTTTCGCTATGATGCACTTGATTCTGAACGCTCTAAAATTTTTGTTGAAGATGGCTATCTGGAAATGAAGCGCGGTATGCTTCGATTGCGTGCGGGTTATCAACGTTTAAATTGGACGGCCACCGAGGCATTCCATCCTGCCGATATCGTCAATGCGCGTTACTGGGATAGCACGATTGAAAATCAGGAAAAACTGGGTGAGCCCATGCTTGCGGTGCGCCTCAAAGCGTTGGGTGGCGATGTTGAGTTTTACTATCGTCCTATTGCGGTCGATCCTGTCTTTCCTTCGACACGATCACGTATGCGGGTGTTTGCACCCATCCATACGGGGGTAGGTGCTGACGTGACGCTGGGCGACCCCGTTCGCATGCGTTTTAACGGTGATCTTTACACCGACCATTTTGCTTACGAACAATGGGGTGCGCGCATCCAGCGTTCGTTTGCGGGGGCAGATCTCGGTGTGCATGTGATGCAGCATCTTGATAGAACCACGCCTGTGGTATTTCTCGATACTACCGAGGCATCATCCCCCAAGGCGCGTATGCTGTTTCAGCCGGTGACTGTTTTGGGTTTCACCTACGTGCAGGCTTTGGGAAGTTTTTTGATCAAAATGGAAGGGGCGTACCAGTGGTACATGCGCCCCCGTGGCGGGCAGACACCTCTCGGTATGGTTCCTGAACGAAATTACGGATCGGTGGCACTTGGGCTTGAGTATGGATTCAATCATCAGGGCCGTGGAACATCGACATTTATTCTTGAAGGTCAGGGCATTTTTGGGTTTCCAAAAAATCAGCCGGTGGATGCTTCTATTTTTCTCATACCCCAGGCCAGCCGACCGGTGGGTTTATTGACGCCTTTGTTTAATCACGATGTCATGTTGGCGTATCGATACAGCTTTGATGATGAATCGAGTACAACCGTTTTGTGTTCAGCGATTGTGGATGTTTTGCGTCCGCAAGAGTTTTTGTTGACGGCATCGGTGGAGCGTCGCTTGGGCGAAACATGGCTTGCATCGACAGGCGTTCGTGTGGTGCGCATTCCTCCTAAAGATCCAAAGGCCCCCCAAGGATTTGAAAATATGAATGACGCGCACCAAATCTTTGTTAACGTGAAAAGATATTTTTGAAAGAGAATGATCCATGGGTGACAATCAAAAAAGCAATCGATTCGTCGAAGGTTTGATCCACGGGGTGACGGAACGTCGTGCTTTGGCGTTTTCGATGGGCGTGTTGCTCGTCCTTGGTATGGCGGCAGGCATCAAACACATCGAAACCAATTTTACCCATACCGCATTTTTTCGTCCCGATGATCCGCAGCTCCTCGCACTCAATGCTTTTGAGCGGCAATTCGGCAACGATGACATGGTGTCCGTGATTGTACACAGCCCGTCGGGTGTGTTTGATATGGATACCGCCACGTTGATCCAAGAAATTACCGCCAAGATGTGGCGTGTTCCTCATGTGATCCGCGTGGACTCCATCGCCAATTTCCCGTGGGTACGCGCGGCGGGGGATGACATCGAAATAGAGTCACTTTTTCCCGAAGAGGTGCCGTTAACACCTGAGATCCTCAAAGAGCGCGAACATGTGGCCATGAACCATGAATTGCTACCGGGATATCTCGTGAGCAAAGATAGAAAAACCGCTGTGGTGTTTGCACGGATCCGCCCATGGTTTGACGATAAACCTGAAGTGGAAGCGGTGATCGAAAAAACCCGTGAAGTGGTTCAAAGTGTAACACGCGGTGATCACGTCTTTCATATCGGGGGTGGGCTCGCCATCACCTATGCATTTCGCGAGAGTTCAACCCAAGATGCAACGAGGCTTTCGCCCGTTGTTCTCGGCATGGTAATACTGTTCTTAAGTCTTACGTTTCGACGCTTGGGTGGCGTGGCTTTGCCCCTGGTGGTTGTTGTATCGGCCGCACTTTGTGCGATGGGCGCGGCCGGCTGGTTTCATATCGAAATTACAAGTTTGACCATGGCAGTGCCGCAGATCCTGATTGGCATTGCGTTGGCTGATTCGGTTCACATTCTTGTGACGTTTTATCAAGGACGTGGGAGTGGCTTGAGTAAGTTGGAAGCGGCGAAGTTCTCGTTCCGGAAAAACTTTCAACCCACGTTGCTCACCAGTGCGAGTACGGCTTTGGGTTTTGTGTCGTTTGCGGGGGCTGATCTTCCACCGGTATCGGGCTTGGGTTATCTCGCTGCGACTGGGACCATGATTGCGTGGGTTCTCACGTATCTGCTGCTTGGGCCGCTTATGGTGTGGTGTCCATCGCGTGGCGATCGCAATGCGAAGGTGGATGACGATTTACAACCCATCATGCCGTGGGTTGCTCATTACACCTCATGGATTGTTGAATACCGTTGGTGGGTGATTGGTGGGTTTGCAGCACTCTCGGTATGGGCCACAGGGCTTACTTTACAAAATCGTGTGAATTCGGATCCCTTTCAATATTTTGCCAAAGGCTATTGGCTGCGTGAACCCAACGATTTTGTATTGGCCAATTTGAGCGGCGCCGTCGGCTTTGAGGTGGTGATTGATTCAGGCAAAGAAGATGGGATCAAGTCACCTGAGTTTTTAAACAAAGTGGAGATATTGGAGAAGAAGGCGCTGCAATTGGAAGGCGTCAATAGGGCGGTGTCTATCATTGATTCGATTCGCCAAACGAACCGTGCGTTGCATGGTGGTGACAATGCGTTTTACAATATCCCAACGTCGTCGGAAGAAATCGCCCAGGTCTTGTTTCTATATACTATGGGGCTTCCCCAGGGCATGGATATGAACGATCGGATGACCGTTAAAAATGATGCCATGCGTTTGACGTTACTCACGACAGTCACTGATTCCGAACGATGGATGGACACAGCCCATGCGATTGAATCGATCGCCAAAGAACTAGGTCTTAAGGCACAGATCACAGGCAAAGGAACGCTTTATCAAAGTATGAATGAATATGTCGTTCATTCGTTTATCAAATCGCTTTTGATCGCACTTGTTCTGATCTCTTTGATGATGGTGATCTTCTTTAAATCGTGGAAATTGGGCCTTCTGTCGATGTTGCCCAATATTTTCCCTTTGATTATCGGGGGCGCGGTGCTGCACATGATGGGCATCAGCCTTGATATTGGAACGATGTTGGTGAGTAGCGTGTGTTTGGGTATTGCTGTTGATGATACCATTCATATTCTCGCCAATTTCAATCGTATGCGATCGCAAGGGATGTCAGAATACGAAGCGATGTCCAGGCTTTTAAGCAACACGGGTTTGGCTTTGGTGGTAACCACATTGGTTGTTGTGGCAGCCTTTGGAACATTGGCCTTCGGCACATTTCAACCCAATGTGTATTTTGGGATGATGACAGCGATTATTCTTTCGGTAGGCCTTGTGGCTGATTTGATGTTTCTTCCGGCGCTGCTGGTGCACAAGAAAACGTAGCGGCGCAGCAAGCTGTGCCGCTACATTTATGAGAAAATTACGCATATTTCTTGCGATACTTATGTGCAATGCCGTAGTCCTTCGTAGGTGACGACCTATACAGTGATAAGCCCTTCGGGATCTTCGTGGGCGGTGGATATCCGCGAAACTTTTGAACAACGTGGTTTGATCTGGATATTTGCGATCAAAGAATTGTCGGCACGTTATCGGCAAACGCTTTTGGGCCCCCTGTGGTTTTTTTTGCAGCCTTTGCTGATGACAGGCGTTTTTACGTTGATTTTTAGCAAGATGTTGGGTGTTTCCACGGGGCGAGCGCCCGCGGGGTTGTTCTATTTGTCCGGTCTTGCACTGTGGACGTATTTTTCACAGGTGGTGACTGCCCTTGGTACGGGGGTTCGTTCACACGGGGCATTGTTTCGCAAAGTATATTTCCCGCGTCTTACGATCATGGCGGCACCTCTGGTGTCCAATGCGGTGCAGTTGGTAATGCATATCACGACATTTTTTGTTGTGGCGCTACTTTCAGGACCGGCCGGTGTTTCCTCTCTTACAATATCGCCATGGGCCGTGCCTCTTCTTCCTCTCATTTGTGTGTATGTGGCGCTGATGGCTTTGGGTGTGGGGCTTGTGATTGCTGCAATGAGCATCCGATTTCGCGACTTACACAGTTTGGTTACTTTTCTACTCCAGATGTGGATGTTTGGTACACCGATTATTTGGGACACAGCGCCTGGGGGTGAGCGCTGGCGCTTCATTTTAGATCTGAACCCTATGGCATGGCCTATCCGTGCATTTCGCGGATTGTTTTTAGATACATCAATGCCCACGTCGAGAGAGATTATTTTTGGGAGTATGATCACGATATTGCTCATCGCGGTGGGAATTGTTTTATTTCGTCGTGCGGTTCGCGACGGTGTGGATGTTTTATGAATCAGCCTGTTACCGTGCGTGCCGAAGGTTTGTCTAAGCACTATGTGCGTGGACGCAATAGCGACATGACGTCTGTTTTTGATCGATGGATGAAACGACCTGATCAAGGTTTTTTCGCCATCAAAGATGTAAGCTTTGAATTGCGTCGTGGTGAAGTGGTGGGGTTGATAGGGCGCAATGGTTCAGGCAAATCGACGTTATTTAAAGTATTGTCGCGTATTACCACTCCAAGCCATGGCCGTGCCGAAATTTTTGGGCGATGTGCCACCATGCTTGAAGTGGGAACCGGGTTTCATCCTGATTTAACTGGGCGTGAAAATATTTCGTTAAGTGGCCAAATTTTAGGTATGCGACCTCATGAAATCGCAAAAAAGTTGGATAGCATTATCGACTTTTCGGGTGTGGGTGAATTTCTTGATACACCCGTGAAGCACTATTCGTCGGGTATGTACGTGCGCCTGGGGTTTGCGGTCGCTGCCCATCTTGATGCCGATGTGTTGCTTGTGGATGAAATCCTGGCTGTGGGCGATCAAGCGTTTCAACAAAAATGTTTGCAAACCATTGCGGGCATTGGACGTGAAGATCGAACGGTGGTGTTGGTCTCTCACAGCATGCCCAATATTGTGAGCGTTTGCGATCGTGCTTTGCGGCTTGAGGGAGGTCACTTGGTTGATTTTGGACCCGCACGTGATGTGGTGACGGCCTATTCACGTGAAGTGGCAGGATCGATTCCATATCGTGAATGGAGCGCGGATGAAGCGCCTGGCGATGCCATTGCGCGTTTGCGTTCAGTGCGTGTGATTGATGAATCGGAAAACACGCACGCGGTGATCAAATGCCATCGCGCATTTTGGATTGAAGTGACGTACACTTCCACAAATACAAAAAGAGTGCCTTGCCCATCTTTTCGTATGTTCAATGTGGATGGGCATCGGATTGTTGCAGGCATTTGTCCCATGGAATTGGTGGAACGTCGCGCCGATGGCATGTTTGTGGCCAGGGCCCGGGTTTCCTGTGATGTTTTGGATGATGGCACATACACACTTGGGATCTGTGTGAGCAGTTTTTATCCAGGCCGTGAGCATGTCAAAGCGGATGGTGTGGTGGGCTTTGGTCTCTCGGTGGTTGATCACCATGGAAAACCGCGTGAACGGGCAGTCTTGCAGGCGATCACACGCATCCCTGTTTCATGGGGAAGTGGTTCTGTTCAAGCGATGATCGCCTAAGGATGCTCTAATTATGTCGCAACAACGGACCTTGCTCGTTATTTCAGGCACACCACACGCTTTGCGTGGCAACGATGTGGTTGGGTGGGGCCCCACGGTTCGTGAACTTTCACATCTTGGTTCTCGTTATCATCTTGTTCACATTGCACCGCTAAGTACCGTAGGGGCACAGCTTGCTGCGCCCCCTTCTTATTTACCCTACACATGCCCTGTGCGTTTTGTTTCTGTCCCCATGGTGGGTGGTGCACGGTTTTGGAATAAAATCAGTGTTTTTCTTGCCTTTTTTCCAACAGCCCTTGCGATTGCGCGTGAGGCACGAAAAGCAGATCTGATCCATGTGCGAGGCCCTCATGCCATTGCGATGCTTGCCGTGTTGCTATTGGACTTACTTCGGTTCAGAAAACCTTGTTGGCTTAAATATGCCGGTACTTGGAAAGCATACCATCAAGAGCCATGGTCGTTTCGCGTTCAGCGTAAGATTTTTGAACGCGCGCGTAAACATTGCTTTGTGAGCGTTAATGGCGAATCGCAAGGGTCCCATATTCATGGATTTCTTAATCCGTGCGTGACATCCTCTGATATACGCAATGCACATGAAATGCTGAAACAAAAGTGTTTGTCTGAACCACTGCGATTGGTGTTCGCCGGACGTGTCGACGAAGGCAAAGGGATTGCGATTGCAATTCGTGTTTTAAAAAGGCTTTGTGATGCAGGGATTGCTGCTGAACTTGACGTGATCGGAGATGGTCCGTTGCGCGCTCAGGTTGAACGTGACGTCCATGGTTTCGATCTTACAACACGCTGTCGCTTTCATGGGTGGCAGCCTGTTCGTGTTGTTCATGCGATGTTTAAGCAAGGTCATTTTCTTGTCCTCCCCTCTTATGGAGAAGGTTGGCCTAAGGTGGCCGGTGAGGCGATGACCTATGGCTGTGTTCCCATTGTGGCAGACACGGGCAACACATTGGATGTTCTCTCCGATGCGCCATACCCGCTTGTTGTTTGCGAACGCAATGAAATCGCTTTTGCTGAACGTATCAAAAATATTATTGAAGTACCCGGGCGTTGGGATAAACTTTCAGCCTATGCACAAAAACGTGCACCCGATTTTTCATACGAGCATTTCATGGAACGCATCACAGGACTTCTTGAAGCGGTCTAAGAGCAATGTTATGCAATGGACGAGCCGCATGGGTGGGGAATTCCGTGCGATTATTAATTTTGTTTGTCATTTTTTTCTTTTCATATCCTGCAAATGCTTATGCCAGTAGTATTGCTGGCCGTTACGTCTATTCCGGTCAACGTGTTGAAGACGAAGCGCGCATTCGGCAAGCGATTGATATTTCTGTAAAACCGATGAATGCGCTTTTACGTCCTATCGCGCGTATGAAACTCACAAGACGCAATGTTGTGATCTCTGAACTCGAATTGCGTGACCAAAATGGAAATATGTTTGTGCGCATGGATAAAAAAGAAGCAACCATGCCAAATAATGGGGTGCAAGGTGATTACATTGCTACCGATGGAACTCCCGTGAAGTTATCTCATCGTGTGAGCCAAGATGTTTGGACACAAGTTTATAGAGGTGATGGGGGAACACAAACCCATGTATTTACCCGCCAGCCCGACGGGATCTTACGCATGGAGGTGAGCGTTGAAAGCAAGCGACTTGCGATCCCGCTGCGCTATGTCTTGCGATTTGTTCCAAGTGTTCAGTCGATATAAGCACAACGCAAGTGCGATAATGACGATAACTTATTTATACCTCGTGCAGGGGTGAGACATCAATGAGCGCAGTGCAACCTCTCGCAAGAACTATTTTGAGTGCGCCTGGAACTATGCCAGTCGCAGCACCTACGCGAAATTACAGAACTCTCGATACGGTGGAACGTGTAAAAACGCCCAGCGTTGCATCCTCGCTATCTGATTATTCTGAAAAGCATCAACCCTCCTCGTCTCGTGAAGGGGTTGAACATGGGATTGCACGGGTATCAGGCTGGGTGGGCGGCTTCGTTTATTTTGTATCGTGCCTTTGGATCCCGCTCGCGATTGTAGGCGGTTTGGTGTACGCCGCGATGGGACTCTTTACGCCCGATGATAAAGAAAATTTAGATTACAAGCGTGGTGCTGTTTTTGGTGGGATCATACTGGGGGTAGGTGCTTTTTTGGGTGGCGTTACGGCTACAGCAACATGGCTGGCTTTTTCTCCTGTGTTACTCGGATTGCATGGCATCGATGCGATGCGTAATACACCTCATAAACGACCTGATGTTTTGTCAAGTTTTGTGCATGCTGTAGAGCAAGGCGGTTACGACGGTGGGTTGTTCTTGCTTCGTATGGGTGATCGTCCTGGTGAAGAGCTCAACATGCCGGGTGATGTTTCTGACCTAGAAAATAAGACCAGATGTTGATCCCAAGGTTCCTTTGCGCTTTGTGAGCGCTATGAAACTGCATTTCTCCCGTATAGCGATGTTGGTTGCATGTCATGCATGCATTCCCGCTCTTCCTTCGCCTGTCAACGATATTATCGACGGAGAAAAAGACGCTCAATCCGATACGGAACCAGGCCCAATTCCTTTTGTCCAAGATGGGGTAGGCGCTGCATGGCGTGATCACGCCGGTGATTTTATTGCAGAACCAGGGCGTTGGCATTTTTCTCGGGTCTTTGATGGACGTTTCAATGTTTTGGTGATCGCAAGCGAAGGACATGATCGTGTGGGTTCTGTCCTATGGTCGATGCCTTTGGTCGATATCCTCTCAGCACTTCCCAAAAATACGCATCTTATCTTTGCGTCGAATGATCTTGATGCTGCTGAGAAAGCAGAAACAAAACAACAAGAACTTTTTTCTTGGTTAGAAAAACTCACGCCAGAAGATGCGCGCGATGTGTTTTCTCGAATTCATGTCATTGATGCTAAAAGTACCACCAAAGACGATTGGATGGGTTCTGTGGTATACGCCCATGGACCAGGCGTTTTTATGATCTCGCGGGCGCAAGAGTTGCGCAGTGTGGCGAATGTGATGACTTCATCGGGCCCCGATCTTGCGGCACTTGCACGTGAATTGGTGGCACTTAATCGAGAAGCGGAAGACCAACAGGCGTTGCGAAATCTTGATGCGTTTTCCGTGGATGTTTTTAAGATGCATCCCCATCTTGGTGGATGGGGGGATGGTGCAAATTCCTTTGCTGAGATCATATTGCCGAGCAATGAGGTGCTTGAACATGCCAATCGTGTGCATGTCGAATTGCTTCTCGCTTGTGAAGGGCGCGATGAAGGGACCTGTCCTGCATGGGATCGTACAGTGCAACTTTTTGTTTGCGATCCGTTAGAACCCAACACATGCGAACATGAAATTGCACGGTGGATTTCTCCCTACCATCGTGAAGGATGGTGGCTTACCGATATTTCTTCCATGCTACCGTTGATGCATTCTGGTGGTCCTGTGCGCTTTCGACTTTTGCATCATAACGGTCAGCCCATCTCTGTTCGTTTGCATTTTTCGAACGATGGGAGCAGCAAGCGTCCTATCGGTATTCAAAAATTATGGCGCGGTGGCGTGTTCAATGCGGATTACAATCAGGGCCGTGAAGCGATTGCACTCAAGGCCCCTGAGGGTGCGACTTCTGCACAACTTGCTGTTCTTGTGACAGGGCATGGATTTGGAAAAGACACGTTGAATTGCGCAGAATTTTGTAATCACACACATTACTTTGGCATGGGAACAAGCACATGGGGCAAACGACATCCTGAAGCGGGAAGTAGTGATGGATGCTTGATACGCGTGGCCGAAGGTGTTGTGCCCAACCAATGGGGCACCTGGTACTATGGCCGCGGGGGTTGGTGCCCAGGGCAAGACGTGGGCTGGTGGACGGTTGATGTTCCTATGGTGGGTGAGATGACCTACGAAGGTGGCGTGAATGATCAGGCCTATGTGCCGGTGTTAAACAACAACGTTGCACCCAATGCCTTTGATTCAAATATCGAAATGACAAGTTATATTGTGTACTACGAAGGTAAGTGGTCTTTTTGACGCATATTGCTCACTTTTGCCTCGCCATCCGTGTGCAGGGATTGACAGTACGACGTATCTTTTCAATGAATCGTATACGGCCGCTATGGGAGGTTTCCATGGCAGTGATTCAACCACTCAATCGTATTACGGCATCACCGGGTTCAAACGTCATTGTGTCGTCGGAACGTTCATTTGATCTTCGTCCGGGGTCATGTGTTGGCAGTACCGAAAATGGTGCGTGTGTTCGAGGTCAAATTCTTTTTCATGGCGAAATTGAACGTGGCGAATCACATGTTGGCTTATTCGGCCGACTTAAACGTGTTTTTCGTGGTTCACCCGAGGATGTTTCCGTATGGGTTTCCCTTCCAGGCATAGGTGCCGAACGCATATCGACGCATGCACGGGCTGATTCTTGCGGTCGCTTTTCTGCAGAATTTGATCAATTGCCAGGATTAAGTGGTCCGGCGAAAAATACAGTGTGGACACATCAAGCTTCGGTTGAAGCGGAGGTTGTGCAGCGTTCTTGGATCAATCGCAAACTGGGATGGTTGCCTGGCTTTGCGAGTTTTACACATGCGGCCCTACGTGAATACCGGCATGTGGGTACAATTGACGTTGTGGTTCCAGGCCCGGGTCGAAAATTGTGTGTGCTTTCGGATATTGATGGCACGGCATTGCGAATGGATATGGGGCGCACACTGCGAACAGGTGAGTACGCTTGGGCCGAGGGGATGTGCGACCTTTTAAAGAGAATGGAAAAACACGGAACCGTTGGATTTGTGTCCGGATCACCTGTTGAGCTGTATCCAGAACTTTGGCGAACGCTCAAAGAAGATTCTGGCTTTAAACTTGAAGCGGGTTTGCATCTTAAAAATTGGTGGACCACACCACCCCGTGCACAGCGTGGCTATAAACTTGAGACCATTCTTGATATTTCTAAGCATCTTGCACCGAATACTGATCTTGTTTTAATAGGTGACGATCCTGAAAGTGATCCTGTTATTTGTGATGCCATTCGAAAAATAATCAATGAAAAATTGGATGTTACTGCCATCCGAGCATTGCTTGGCGATATGGGTGTTGAAGAACAATACTTTGATGTCATTGTCGCCCACGCAAATACAGTGCGTGAACATCAAATCTATGTTGCGGGTGTATGGATCCGTGAGTGGTCGCGTGAAGGCATCGACCGTCCCGAGAGCTGGCCAAAAGAGAATGAAGCGTTGGGGATCCACTATGTGTCGGGAAGCATGGCAGGGGCTCGAAACCTGGGCGAATATTTTAATAGAGAGGTTCTTCCAAGACTTTCGTCACGCATTTCGTAGTCACTTGTGTTGGATTCCCGCTTTTCTCATAAAGTTGAATTGAAACTATTGTAGGGGCGGTTCGTGAACCGCCCGATAAAATTTTGATTCAAAGACCGCACGGGCGCTTCGCGAAGCGCCCCTACAATATGATGTGTTATGGCGGGAACCCAGAAACGAGTAAACCCTTGCTGACACACGATCCATTCGTTACAACATGGCATGTTTACGGCAACTCTCATGGCTATGTTTTGTTTTGCGTTGCCTGCCGAAGAAATCGCTGCAACCATCTCATCAACAGACATCACGTTGCGGGATGCGATGATGCGTGCACTTGCGCATGCCCCAGAAATGCAGCGCATTCAATCAGATACCGATCGGACGCGAGCGCAAGATGGCCGTGTTTTTATGGTGTACACGCCTCGTTTCGATTTTCGTGCGAATTACACACGCTGGGAGCACAAAACATTCCCTGATCTTAACTTTGGCGGCGTTACAGTGCCATCGGAATCCGCATTTCCTCAGTTGCTCAATAATTATGGGTTGAGTGCCTCTATTGATATTATGCTTTCTGATTATTTATGGAAAATGCCCTCTTTGCATGCTCTGGCCAAGCAGTCCCATCGGGTTCAGTTGGCGCGCGCGCGTGCGGAGGCTGAAAAGTACGCATGGCTTGCTGCACAAACCTATTTGACCACGTTGCGTGACGCATCGGCAACCGAAGTCACCGAAGCCGCGGCAGCTACACTCAAGCAGCGTGCTGAACGTATGAAGGCGCTGCAATCGGCGGGTGAGGATGTCACCGAAGCCGATGTCATGCGTCTGAAAGCGGAAGCGGCACGGGCGGATGCGCAAGCTGCCCAGATGCGAGGTCAAATGCAAAGCGAGCGTTTGCGTTTGGCTTACATGATTGATGTGTCACCGGAAAATATGAAACTTGTATTTGACGTGAATGAAATCGCGCAACCTTTGATCATGACGGTTGAAGAAGCACTGCTGGCGGCAGAAAAAGAGCGGGCAGAATTGCATATGCTTGAAGAACAAGCTGCAAAGCAAGATGCGCAAATTAAGTACAGTTTTAGTCAAATGTTCCCGACGCTGAGCGTGAAGGGGCAGTACGATTATTCAAATCCCAATCTGCGTATTTTGCCAATCCAAGATAAATTTCAAGGGGTATGGCAGGTGCAGGCCCGTGCAGAATGGTCTCCCAACGATACGGTGCGCGCCAATACCGAATGGAACGATGCAAAAATTGCTAAAACGGGCATCTATGCCGATATTCAAGCCATACGAAATGCCATCGCGATTGAAGTGCGCAGCGCTTTTACCTCATGGGAAGCAGCCCAGCGTATGTCGTCTGCAGCCATGGCACAATGGGAAGCTGCAGGTCGTGCCTTTCGCGATTTAGAGCGTTTGTTTGCCGCAGGATCGGTACCCGCACAGCAGCTTCTTGATGGTGAGTTGGCATTTAGGCAGGCTGCACTTGCGCGCATTGATGCGGCGGTGTCGTTGCATCTGACACGTTTGCAGTTTGATAAATCGATTGGGCGACTTACGAAGTAGAGGAAAATGATGCGTTTTACATGGTTAATGGGCCTATGGATGGTCGTTGCGTGTTCGGGTGAAGATGAAAAAAAAGTGGCATCACCCCGTGAGATCCCCAATGCAAAAGCAACACGGGTGGAAACACGCATGGTACATGTTGGTCCGGCGGTATTGGTACTTGAATTGCCAGGTGAAGTGGGATCTTTGCACGATGCGTCGCTTGCCTCACCCCGAGGTGGCTATGTTGAACGGGTGATGGCCAAACGCGGTGATTATGTACGTGCAGGGACAAGCCTAGCTCAGATTGATTCGACTGCTGCCCGTGCCGATGCGGCCCGCGCAGAAGCCGAATGGACGCTTGCCAAAACGGAAATGGATGTGGTGCTTCAGGCGCCCGATAGTGTTTCCAATGCACGACGTACACGTGCCATTGCCCAATTGAAATCCGCCGAAGCCAATCATGCCTTGGCGAAAGCGATGATGAACCGTTCGCAAATCATCGCGCCGTTTTCAGGTGTTGTGAATGACATTGATGTGGAAGTGGGTGAAGTGCTTGCGCCAGGCATGCGTGTGGCGCGCATAGTGGATGTTGATCATCTCAAAGTATCCGTGTCTGTATCTGATCGTGATATTGCATGGACGAAGCAAGGCGTGGATGCGGTAGTCAAAGCCGATGGAGGCCGGATCACGTTGAAAACCAAAGTGGCACGTGTGGACGCAGCCGCCGACATGGAAACTCGAACATTTATTGCAGAACTGGATGTCTCGTCGGGAAGCGGTTTGCGTCCAGGGATGCTCGTGACGGTCATGCTTTCTGCGCAAGCGGGTCAAACAGTGATTACAATACCGCAGTATGCATTGGTGACACGCGGGATCGCCAATGGCGTTTTTGTGGTGAAAGATGGAAAAGCCCATTGGCGCGATATTGTGGCCGGTGGTTTGCTTTCGCATGACATCATCGTCGAAAAAGGGCTTCAAAAGGGTGATGAAATTGTCGTTCGTGGCCATCGTGAACTTACTGAGGGTGATCCTGTGTTGGTGGTGCGCGATACTGTCGAAGGCGAAACCCCATGATCCGATATTTGATAAGTCAAAGTGCACTCATACGCCTTATCGTTTTTGTTATTTTCCTGTTTGGTGGCTACACCTATGCGGTGTTGATGCCTCGCGAATCATCGCCCGATATCAAAATCCCCGTGGTGATGGTGACGACTGCTTACTTAGGCGTTTCGCCACAAGATATCGAAAAATTGGTGACCACGCCCCTTGAAAACGAATTGGCATCACTGAAAGATATCAAGAAGATGGCGTCGTCTTCGGTTGAAGGCGCGAGCATTGTGTCATTAGAATTTGAACCGAATGTCGTGATTGAAGATGCACTGCAACAGGTGCGTGATCGCGTGAATAAGGCCAAATCGAAATTGCCGGATGATGCGGAAGATCCCGATATCAATGAAATATCTTTCAGCAGTTTTCCCGTGGTCATTTTGACTTTGGCAGGCCCCGTTCACGAAGATCTCTTAAAGAAATTGGGAAAATCTATTGCCGAGGATGCACAGAAAATTACAGGTGTTTTGGATGCGGTGGTGACAGGGGGGCGTGAGCGCGAGATCCGTGTGCAGGTGGATCCGTATCGTTTGGCGGCACTCGGTTTGTCACTGGATGATGTGATTGGGGCCATTAAAAGCGAAAATGTGAACATTCCCGGCGGTGATGTGGCCACAGGTGACGCCCGCTTTCTTCTGCGTGTGCCTGGTGATGTGATCAAACCGTCAGATCTGGAAGTGGTTGCCATCAAACGTGTGGGTGATCGTCCTGTTCTTTTGCGTGATATCGCGCGTGTGGTCGATGATTACGAAGACCGTAAATCCTATGCACGTATGAATGGTGAATCCGCGGTTTCTGTGGGGGTGAGCAAACGTTCCGGTGCCAATATTTTGAGCGTGGTGCAATCGTTTAAGCACTTGGTGGATGAACGCTCAAAGACACCCGATTGGCCGAAGGAAGTGCAGTATCGGTTTTTGGGTGATCAATCCAAAGTTATTGAAGACATGGTTTCAGAACTTGAAAACGGCGTTCTTTCAGCTTTGGTACTGGTTGTGGCAGTTCTCATGTTTACCATGGGCATGCGCAACAGTTTGTTTGTGGCATTTTCGATCCCCGTATCGATGCTTCTTGGTGCCATCGTTCTTTCTATGTTGGGTTTTACACTTAATATGATCGTGTTGTTCTCATTGATCCTTGTTTTAGGCATGTTGGTTGATAACGGGATCGTGGTGGTTGAAAATATATATCGTCATTTAGAGATGGGAAAATCACTTCTTGACGCCTCAGTGGATGGCGCCAAGGAAGTCGCTATGGCGGTGACATCGTCGACGGCGACCACGGTGGTGGCATTTATCCCGCTTGTGTTTTGGTCGGGGATCACCGGCGAATTTATGAGCTACATGCCAAAAACAGTGATCATCCAATTGGTCGCCAGTTTGTTTGCGGCAGTGTGCGTGTTGCCTGTGCTTACCGCACGCTGGATGCGCATGGCACCGGTGCATGAAGGCTATGTTAAAGTACCCTCGGTGTGGAAACAACGTTATCAAACCATGCTTGAATGGAGCATTGATCATCGTTATCTTTCAGCGGGGATCGGATTTTCGGCTTTGGTGTTGACGTTTATTCTGTACGGATTTTTCAATGCCGGCGTCGAATTTTTTGCGGATACCGAACCCAATCGTGCAACCGTCGCGCTTCGTGCACCGGATGGTACAGATCTTGAGGCGACAGATCGCATGGTACGTCAGATCGAAGCTCTGCTTCTCGCAGAGAAGAACGTCGACGTGTATGTGGCTGAAACGGGTGTGAGTGGTGGCACTGATCCCATGGTCGCAACTCAGTCGGCAGTCAATGTTGCGCGGCTTACGGTCGATTTTTTGCCCGATCACAATACCGTAAAAAAAGGTGAAACCGAACGCAGTGAAAAACCGTCGGTGACCATCGAACGTTTGCGCGGGCAGATGGCGTCTATCGTGGGCGCTGAGATCGCCATCGAAAAAGAACGCATGGGCCCACCCGTGGGGGCTGATATTGCCATTGAAGTTTCGGGTGAACATTTCGATGAAGTGGGCGAAACCGCAGCGGGCTTGCGTCGCCAGTTGCTTTCACAAATCAAAGGGATTGCGGAGCTTTCAGATGATTACCGTGTTGGGCGTCCTGAATTGCGTATGCGCATCGATCGTGCCAGAGCCAAGCGCGTGGGAGCGAGCACCCAATCTGCAGCGAGTTCATTGCGCACTGCGGTTGCGGGAACCGTGGCCAGTACGTTGCGTGATGGTGATGATGAATACGATATCAGTGTGGAGGTGATGCCTGAATTTCGTGACAATTTGCAGGCGATCCTTGCCCTTCGCATTCCTGGCCGCATTGATACCCGGCCTGAAACCTTTCAGGTCCCGTTGTCATCGATAGCTTCTTATACCCTTGCGGGCGGCAGTGGCACCATTCGTCATGTTGAACAAGATCTCGTGGTGACAATCAAAGGCAATGTAAAAGAAGGACAAAACCCCAATGAGGTACGGGCGGCAGTCGGACAATTTTTAGGAAAACAGAAATGGCCTGTGGGGATCTCGGCGCGCATGGGTGGAGCCCAAGATGAGCAGGATGAAACCGCACAATTCTTGAGTCGCGCATTTGTTGTTGCGGTCTTTTTAATTCTTGTGGTTCTTGTTGCCCAGTTTAATCGTTTTGATGTCCCCTTGATTATTTTGGCGTCCGTGATCTTATCGCTGATGGGTGTTTTATGGGGTTTGATGCTCACGCGAACACCTTTTGGGATCATGATGACAGGGCTTGGTGTTATTTCGCTTGCAGGTGTTGTTGTGAACAATGCCATCGTGCTCTTGGATTACGTGCAGCAATTGGAAGCGCGCGGTATGGCGGTGCGTGATGCGTTGATTGAAGCAGGGCTTACGCGGCTTCGTCCTGTTCTACTTACGGCAGTCACGACGATCCTTGGCTTGATCCCCATGGGAATTGGTGTTTCCTTTGATTTTAAACAATGGAAATGGATTGTGGGATCGCCCAGTGCTGCATGGTGGGCACCCATGGCGATTGCAGTGATTTTTGGTATGGCGGTTGCTACGGTGCTTACGCTGGTGATGGTTCCTACTTTGTATTCAATCATGGATGATTTGCGTAGGAAAAAATTTGTTAAATTATTTCGCTAAAGGGCGGTTCGCGAACCGCCCCTACAGGGCCATCGCCGACATCGGTGGCATGTTCATGCTGCTTGGACGTGTTGTACGCAATGTTTTTCGAGGCGAGATAGACCGTCCCGAGTTTTTTCGTTCAGTTGCGAACTATGGAAGTGGAACTCTCGCGATTACCTTTGCGGCCTCTTCTTTTGTGGGAATGCTGATGGTTCTTCAATCGGCGGCCTATGTTGAAAAATATGGTGCGCAGCAACTTGTGGGCTGGTTCACAGGATTTACGACGTTGCGCGAACTGGGTCCCGTGGTGATTGCGCTTATGTTTTCAGGACGGATCGGTGCGAGTCATGCAGCTGAATTGGCCGCCATGGTGACTCATGAACAAATGGATGCGCTTAAAATCCTTGCGCTTGATGTTGTCGATATTTTGATTGCACCACGAATGGTGGCCATGGTTTTTTGTTTGGTTCTTTTGGTGGCCATGGGCAATACGGTGGCGCTTCTTGCGGGAAGTCTTGCCGCATGGGCGTTGATGGACATTGCGCCGTCGGTATTTTTTCACGCACTTTTTGATACGCTCGGATCGGCTGATTTTGTGCATGGACTTTGGAAATCCTCTGTCTTTGCTGTGGTGATCGGATGGGTGTCCTCGTACCAAGGACTTTGTGCTGCACGGGGCGCGTCTGCTGTGGCACAAGCGGTCAATCGACAGGTTGTTCTTTCGGCTGTTGGGATCTTTTTTGCCGACTACGCTGTCACCATGGTGATGCCATGAAAAAACATAAAGACGTCATCCTCGCTGTTGGGGCGCTTCGCGAAGCGCCCGTGCGGCCTTTGAATCAAAATGTTATCGGGCGGTTCACGAACCGCCCCTACAAGAGAACACCTGATCTACTTACATTTTTGATTTCCCCATTGGGCGATTTGATCTTGATTCCGTTGCGTACACTCTATGCCTGGCGTCGAATGGAGTGGTGCCGTGTGTGGACATATGCCCATGATATGGGAGCACGAACGCTGCCCTTTGTGGGCATTGTTATGGCCTGCGTGGGCGTGATCATGGTGGTTCAGTCAGCCAATCAGGCGTTGCGTATCATCGGTGACTTGAGTCCTCTGGGACCCATTTTTTTAGAACTTTTGGTGCGTGAAATGGGACCTGCGATTGTGGCATTGATGGTTTGCGCCCGTTGTGGTGCATCGCTTGCTGCGGAAGCAGGCATGCTCGTGGCGGGAGATCAATTGGATGCACTTCGATTGTGTGGAAGTGGAGCGACAACCTATCTATTTGGGCCGTCTTTGCTTGGGGGATTGCTCGTTCTGCCTGCTTTGGTTTTTTTTGGGACATGCATTGCCTATGGTGTAGGGGGTATTGCTGCCCATTTTATGTACGATGTAGGGTGGGGCACCTATTTTGATGTCTCTCACATGCGTATTGCGGATCCTGTGATTTGTATGGTGAAAGCCTCGATCTTTGGTCTTGTGATCCCTGTAATGGCGATCCGGGCTGGGATCAATGCGAGGGGCGGTTCTGCAGGCGTTGGTCATGCTGCCACGGTTGGCGTGATCGGATCGTCGGTCATGGTGCTTGCATGTGATTTCTTTGTTGGGACTCTGGCGTATTTGTGGGTGCGGCCATGATCCGGTTTGAACATGTGGCTAAACATTTTGGCAATCAAAATGTTTTACGTGATGTATCCTATTGCGTTCCCAGGGGCCTGGTAAGTTTTGTTCTTGGTCGAAGTGGGGCAGGAAAAAGTGTTTTATCGAAGCTTGTGGTCGGTTTGCTGTATTCTGATAGTGGGTCGGTCTTTTTTGATAACGTGCTGATTAATACTTTGTCGGAACAGCATTTGCATGACGTTCGTATGCGATGCCAATACATCTTTCAGCATGCGACATTGTTCGATTCCTTGACGGTTCTTGACAATGTTGCACTGCCTATCCGCAAACATCGTGGGTTGAATGTTCGGGCGTCCCGTTTATTGGCAGAAGAACAGCTTGCGCATTTGCACGTGGATGACATCGCCCAACAGATGCCTGAAACGTTGGGTCCAGGACAACGCAAACGTGTTGCTATTGCCCGTGCCATGGCCATGCAGCCAGACTGCCTCTTGCTTGATGAACCGACCACAGGGCTTGATCCTGTGGCAGCACGGCGTGTGGATGCGTTGATCCGTGAGGTGAGTATTCGCGAAGGGATCACGTGCATGGTGGTTAGCCATGATCTGGTGTCGGTGCGATCGATTGCTGACAATGTGGCTTTTCTGCACGAAGGGTCGATTGCATTTCAGGGCAAAGTAGAGGAATTCTTTGCGAGCACGACACCTTGTGTGCGTCGCTTTTGTGGTGGGGATCATACGCATGGTAACCGGTGAATCGAAACTTTTGTCCATGCAGATCCGCGTGGGGCTTTTTGTTTTGGCGGGTTCGCTCGTATTGATAGGTGCGATGGCCGTGTTGAGCCATTGGTCTTTTGAACCTACGCAACGGATATTTGCCTCATTTTCCTACGCAGGAGGTTTGCAGAGTGGCGCGCCTGTGCGCCTCGGCGGTGTGCGCATTGGGAGTGTGGTTCGCTTGGAACTTCTCGATGAACCCCATGCACGTGAGAGTGGTCACACGGTGCGTGCGACGATCGATATTAAAAAAACTGCAGTGGCGTGGCTCAGGCGGGATGCCTGCTTGGCGATGAATACCCAAGGTTTTATTGGTGAACCCTATTTAGAGTTGGTGCCTGGACGTGAAGAAGGAACGCGTATTGATGAAGGCGGGATTTTGTGCGGCATAAGTAGCCCCCCCATGTATCAGATTGCCGCCGACATGGCGACGTTGCTCCATGCTGCCGCAGGATTTGTGGAAAATTCATCCGATCTAAAATCGACGGTAGACGAAGCACGTGCCATCTTACACGAAGCCCATCGCATATTAATTTCTGAAGGTGCATTGCGAATCATGGTTGCGGATGCCGGTGTTAGTCTGGATGCGCTCAAACAGAATTTACCGTCGTTGCTTCGCGATGGGCGTGCTGCGACGTCTTCTCTCAAAGAGGGTGGTGTTGCCATGAATGCATTGCTTGACGATCCTGGGTTTAAGAAAGATCTTGAGAGTGTTCAGCAAAGTATTCACAAACTTGAAGTTTTAGCGACCAAAGCTGAAACGATTTTAGGTGTAATTGCATCAGGAGATGGCACTGTGGGCGGTTTGGTGACCGATCCGCAGCTTTACAATGATCTCAAAGCGCTCGTGAATGATTTGCGAAAAAATCCATGGAAGATGGTTTGGAAAAAGTAGGGGCGCAGCTTGCTGCGCCTTTGTCTTGTAAAACTTCGTATTGACCCCCCATCCCGTTTTTGAGATGACTTTAACGCGGGGGGTTAAGATTTGCGATATGTCATCGGCATATTGGCGTTTCTGGCGTTGGGTCTGATCGGGGCCTACGTTGTAAGCGACGAGTTGCGTGCGCGATTGCAGGCTGAGTCTGGCTATCGTGCATACAAGGGCGGTCGTTTTGATGAAGCGATTGCCGAATATACCAGCGCGCTCAACAATATCGAAGACAAACGTGCTGTTCGACGCAATCTTGCCATGGCGCATCTTGCACGCGCCCGTGAACTTCCCGCAGAAGAAGCTGTTATTCACATTGATGAAGTGGTTTCTCAACTTACGGCCGTGATCGTTGATGGCGTTGCTGACAGTTCACTTTGGGAATTGCTTTTAAACACATGGGTAGAAACAGGGCGTGTGGATGAAGCGCAGGCATTTCTTGAACAACGTTTAGAAAAAGATCCCTCCGCAGAAAATTATCGATTGCTTGGATGGGTCAAGGCACAAAAATCTGATTTCCGTGGTGCACTTTTGGCTTATGAAAAACGTGCGGAACTTCTTCCCAATGAAGCCAATTCTTTTTCGTCGATTGCGATACTCACATGGGAGTGGATGCACCAAGACGGCCCAACCAACGATTACGAAGCGAAAACATTTTCAAAACGTGGTATCGAAGCGGCGCTTATCGCAGAACGTTTGCAACCAGGACACGGCTCATCGCTTGTTTATGCGGGACTTCTTTACCGCGAACTCGCGAAACGCAGCAAAGACCCCGCAGAAGTCGCAGCATTAACGGCCAGTGCTGAAAGTACCCTGGTGAAAGCGCGCGCTGGGAAAGGGACCCCGTAATGCGACTATTTGGTGGCTACGAAGAAGGCGATCGTGGCGCAAGCAAGCGCGCGGCGGGTATGATGTCTGCTGCGTTGCTTGGTTATTTTGTGCTTGGTTTGGGTGCCGTGATGATCCCTGCGTGGGCAGTCAAACTTGTTCCACAACCTATACTCGCAGTCACGTTGTTTGAAGGCGCACCCCCGCCTCCGCCGCCACCTCCACCCAGTGGAGGAGGGGCAGAGAATACACCCAAAACAGAGCCCGATGAACCGGAAGAACTCCAAGAGGTTGATCCCGATCAAGAAGTCAAACCCGACGAGGCACCGAAGGAAGAAAATAAAGCCGCAGGTGTTGAAGGCGGTGTTGAGGGTGGCGTTGAAGGCGGTGAAGTGGGTGGCGTTGTGGGTGGTGTGATTGGGGGTGTTTTAGGTGAAGACAATGCAAAAACATTGGTTCGTCCTCAACAAAAATTAAGCGGCGATTTGCCTGTATTCCCTGTGAGCATTCGTGCCCAAGGTGGCTCACAAAGTGTCGTGGTGATCGCACGTGTTTGCATTGGCACCACCGGGCAGGTGACCCAGGTTCAAATTCTTCGAGGTGAAGCGTTGTATAACGAGAATGTACAATCGGCTCTGCGTACATGGCGGTATGAACCCTATCGTATGGGTGATGTACCAATTCCGGCATGTTTTCCTGTGACGCTTAATTTTCGCTTAAAGGGGTGAGACCATGGATTTTAGTTTTATTGAGATGTGGCATGCGATGGGCTTTGTGGCCCGTTTGGTTGTGCTAATTTTGGCATTGATGGCCGTGGCTGTGACTGGCGTGAGTATTGAGCGCTATCGAACATTTCGTAACGCACGAAAGCGCGCCGATGGTTTTGTTCAAAAACTTCGCGCTGTGTTTGAACAAAATGCCGGCAAAGAAATGGAAGCAGTGAGTGCCATGGCCAAAGAACATGCAGGATCGCCTGTGGCTGCTGTGGCTTTGACGGCTGTTGAAGCTTTTTCCCGCCGTGATGGTCATGTGGATGCGCTTGATCTTGTGGTTGGGATCAACCGCGCCGTTGAACGAAGCATTGAACGAGAAACAAGCACGCTCAAATGGGGTTTGGGAGGTCTTGCAACCATTGCGACGACAGCACCCTTCGTCGGTTTGTTCGGAACAGTCATCGGTATTATCACTGCGTTTCAAACCATGTCATCGACGGGTTCAGGAGGTTTGGATGCCGTCGCAGGTGGTATTGCTGAAGCCTTGGTTGCGACGGCGTTTGGTCTTGTGGTCGCCATTCCTGCGGTGGGTTTGTACAACTATTTCAGCGGCGTTGTAGATGGTTTTGTGATCGATATGGATGAAGTGGCGTCAGAGCTTGTGGAAGTTGTTCTTCTCCGAGATGTCCGATGAAACAGGCACGTCGCGCCGATATAACGCTTTGGCGAAAACTTGAAATGCTGGACACACCGGCACGTCAGGCGCGTGTGCATGGGCGAACAGGCACGACCCAATCGGCGGATATTAATATCACGCCTTTGGTTGATGTTGTGTTGGTGCTTCTTATTATCTTCATGGTTGTAACGCCCATGCTTGCCCGCGAAATAGCACTTCCACGGGTGGTTTCGCCTATGAGCTGGGTGGGCAGCGAAGATGAAATTCGTGTGGCCATTGACGCCAAATCAACCTTGTTTGTTGGCAAAGAAGAAGTGTCCCGAGAAAATTTACCGAAGCAACTTGCGGCTGCGGTCAACAAAAGCAAAAGTCGTCATGTTTATTTGGAGGTGGACCAAGAAGTCGATTTCGCCTTGGTTCGTGTGGTGCTTGAAGTATTGCGCGATCTCGGCTTGTCCACGGTAGGCCTTGGTGCGCTTGTGGATGCGGAGACTTAACGTATGGGAATGGTCGCAAGCAAAGGCGGAAAATGTTCGGGCATCAATATCACGCCCTTGGTTGACGTGGTTTTGGTGCTATTGATTATTTTTATGGTGTTAAGCCCTACGGCAAGTTTTTATGTTCCCAATGCATTGCCTAAAAAAAGTGATCGCGATGTGAGTGTTGTGGTTCGTCAAGAACAGGCCATTGTTCAGCTTCTTCACGATGGGTCGCATTTGTTTCAAGGAAATCCGATTCAGCTGTTGGCATTTCCTGATGCGGTTCGTGGATTTTTAGAAGAGCGTAAAGACAAGACGGTTTTTTTCTCGGTGCAAGATGGTGTTCATTATGGCGAAGTGGCGCGTTGGATGGCGCTTGCGCGTGCATCTGGTGCGAGCACGGTCGCACTTCAAGTCACAGGACCGAAGGAGCATGAAGGATGATGCAAAAAAAATTAGGGCTCATGATGATTTTGTTCTTGTGGGGGTGCGGTGACAATGTGAAAGACACCGCGCCACCAGGCATTCGTGAGATTCATTATGTGTCGAATGATACAACAACGCCATTGGAACAGTACAAAGCTTCTGAGGTGGTTGTCAGAGATGATCTTGGGGACTACGAAGTTGAACGCAAGGGACGTGTTGAGATTGTCCTGACAGAGCTTATCGATGGTGATTCACTCGAAGTGGTTGACCTCGACAACGATGGGATGGTGGTCGCATTGATCCCACGTCTCGATGTCTTTGTTCTTGAAAATATGACGGCGTCGCCCCCAGCGGCGATCCCTTTTTCTTTTGTCTATCAATCGAGTGGTTTAAAACCGGGTGCACCACCGGCCATAGTCTTATCGCCTACCGATGCTTCGGGATTTCCTGCAGATGCGGTGATCCGTTTGTCGCTTCGTTCGGGAAGTATTTGGGATCATGCTGGAAATCGTTTGGGTGATGTTCCGCCGGTAGCAGGTGCAACACCTGATCAGGAATTTGTAACTTCGACTGTATTTTTGACCAAAGCAGCACCGTAATTAGGGGGATCTAAATGGGTGGGGGAATGTTCAATCTGCGCAGGGCGAAAGCCTGGGTGGTATTGTTGTGTCTTGTAGGGGCGCAGCTTGCTGCGCCTGCATACGCAGGTACCACAGGCGCAGTGCGTGGTACGGTAACAGAAAAAGAAACCGGCAAACCCATGGGCGGTGTGACGGTGGTTGCAACTTCGCCGGCATTGCAGGGCGAAGAAGCGGCGCTGACCGACACGGAAGGCCGTTATCGCCTGATCAATCTTCCGCCGGGCGTTTACAAGGTGATGTTCATTTTTGTGGACACCACCATCGAGCGTACCAAAGTTGAAGTCAACGTTGATAAAACCGTGAGCTTGGATGCAGCGATCCCAACATCGGGTGCTGCGGGTGAAAGTTACGTCATTGAAGAGGAAGCACCCGCCATCGATGTCGCCACAAGCACGAACGGTATTATTCTTAAAAAAGAATTCATACAAAATACGCCCATTGGTCGTACGCGTAATTTTGAAGAAGCGATGAATGTATTGCCATCGGCTTCTAATGATGAATTCGGCGTTTCGGTGGGCGGTTCGACATCCCCTGAAAACTCCTATGTGATTGATGGACTCAATACGACCGATCCTGCTTTGGGTTTGCTTGGCTCACGTTTGGTCCTCGAGTTTGTGGAGCAATTTGAACTTAAAGAAGGGGGTTACGGGGCGGAGTTTGGTCGTTCGACGGGGGGGTTCATGAACGTTGTCACCAAAAGTGGTGGCAATGAATTTCATGGTTCGGCTTTTGTTTATTATCGTCCAGGATTTTTACAAGGCAACACCAAACAGGTTTTTCGTGCAGGGGAATCACTCGCGCGCCAAAGTCAACTTGATTACTACATGAATGCTGGTTTTGAATTGGGTGGTCCCATTATCAAAGACAAACTTTGGTTTCACGTGGGTTATGCCCCTGAAATTCAATCCATCAACTGGAAACGTGTTTTTCTTGCGAGAACCCTCAATGCAGCAGGCGACGGTGTGATCCGCGATGCCGATGGTATTCCTGTGACATCGCCTGTGGGTCATGAAACATACAGTTCAAGGGGTGTTGTTCATCAATTTACCACCAAGCTCACCCATGAAATTGCACAAGGTCATCGTCATTCTCTCACCGTGCGTGGTGCACCGACGACATTTGATGGTGCAGTCACCAATCCCTTTGATCCCAATTCGCCATCGCTTTCCGTGAATGGTGATCCGGACACATTCAAGTTCACACAATTTTCGGGGAACGTGGATGGCATTTATAAATACACGGGCGAAATGCTTAATAAAAAATTACAAACCGAAGCATGGCTGGGTTGGCACCATCAGCGTAGTTATTACAATCCGACCAATGGCACTGTGGGCCAAACGCCCATGCGTTCATGGAATATGGATCGAACATTGTTCGCCGCTTCTGCTGAAAGCCGTGGTTTGCCTCAAGAATGCATGGGCGATGGATTGACGTTGGCAGATACCAGCCGATGTGTTGTCCAAAATTACACATCGCAGGGTTTTGGTTCTGGTATGCTTCAAGATTCAACACTGGATCGCTATACGCAAAAAGCGGCAATCACAGGAAATTTTGATGGTGCGGGTTTGCACCAAACCAAATTGGGCATCGATTTTGAACAAAACACATTCAAAGATACACGGACGTACACGGGCGGTGGAAGTTTTACCTATCGGCCTGGTCCCGGCTATTTTCGCTGGCGTGAATTTTACGCGAATGATGCGAATGCGACAGATGCACAGCGCGCACAAGCTGCACCGTCGTTGTCTTCGGACACCGCATCATACAATTACGCGGTATTTCTTCAGGACAGTTGGAATCCCGATAAAAATCAGCGTTTAACCATCAATTACGGTTTGCGATGGGAAGCCCAAGAATTTTACGGCGTTAAAATGCACGATGGTCGTGTGGTCTCGCGTACTGAACAGCAAAAGGCATTTGGCATTTATGACAATATAGCGCCGCGTGTGGGCTTTGTTTGGGATTTCTTAGGCAACGGCAAGTCGCGTTTCTTTGGTCACTGGGGCAAGTATTATCAATCCGTACCGCTCGACATGACCAACCGGTCCTTTGGCGGTGAATCACAGCGCATGCGTTATTATTCCGATGGAAGCAAGGTGCAGCCCGGTCAAGATGCCGCAACACCGTGCACATCCGATGGAACGCCAACGGGGACTGTGCTTGATCCCACGCAGGTCACTGATCCACGAACTCAGTGTACCCAATACAAAGTATCCACACTTGGTTCTGATGGCGCCTTGGTTTCGCCAGGTATCAAAGGCCAGTATATCCAAGAATATATTTTGGGTACGGAAGTTGAATGGAAAAAATGGGTGATGGGTGTGACCGGGATCCATCGCGGTATTGGACGCGTGATCGAAGATGTATCCACCGATGGTGGCAATACGTACATGTTTGCAAATCCGGGTTCTTTTGATGAAAGCCAGCTCGACAAACTCAGCGAACGTATTGCGCGCGAGACCAACGATTATGAACGTGCACGTATGATTTTGCTGCGTGATCAATCCAAAGCGATCAATACATTCCCTAAACCTAAACGTGATTACTATGCGTTGCAATTTCAGGTAAGTCGTCGTTTTAATGAAAATTTCTTTGTGCGAGGATCGTATTTGTTGTCGACGACACGCGGCAATTACCCTGGTTTGTTTTCAGACAACAACGGTCAGCTGGATCCCAACTTGACGAGTCAATACGATTTGGTTGAATTGCTCGATAATCGCAATGGGCCTTTACCCGGCGATCATCGTCATCGCTTGAAAGCCGACGGTTTCTACCAATACAGCTTTAAGAAAATCCCTGTAGGTATTGTGATTGGTGGGTCGGTGCGCGTGCAGAGTGGTGCGCCCATCGATGTTCTCGGTGCCCACATGGTGTATGGCAATAACGAAGTGTTTATTTTGCCGCGTGGTGGCATGGGCGATCGCACCCCATGGATCTGGTCGCTTGATGCTCACTTTGGTGTGAAGTATCGTTTGAGCCATGGATTCACGGCAGAAGTATTTGCCGACATTTTCAACTTTACCAACAATCGTGGAACACTTTCGGTTGATCAAACGTATACGTACGATAGCGTGCAATCGATCATCGGTGGTACCAAAGAAGATTTGTTGCACGCGCGTAACGTCGAAGGCACGCCTGTCAAACGCAATCGAAACTTCGGCAAACCGACATCATTTCAGGCGCCCATCGGTGGCCAATTTGGTGCGCGTTTGATGTTTTAAATTTATCCTTTTTTATGTTCCATGAAAATCTGCACTTCCGCGCCTCGTCTGGTGCATCTCTTCACGATTGTCTTTGCAATGTCATAGCGTGGCGCGATGCACCAGGCGAGGCGCGGAAACCTAGCCTTTGAGATCCGATGCAGTGCGGTTAAACCCGATGCAGTGTGATGCAATCCGATGCAGCTATCTACGTTTTGCCTTTTTCCGCGCATCTTTTTGGGCTTTGCGTTTGTCTTTAAGTTTGCTGCGCTCCATGGGCGTGATGACTTTGGCGGGAGGAGGTCCCATGCGACCGCCGCCTTGCATCATTTGCATGGCGCGGGCGTATTGTTCAGGGGTGACGCCTGGGGGAAGCGCCATACCAGGACCGCCGCCTCCCATGCCTTGTGGCATGCCCATACCACCCATTAGTTTTTGCATTTCTTGCGGACTGCCAAACATATCGCCCATGCCACCTTTGCCTTGCAGCTTGCGCAATTGCGATATTTGTTTGATCCCCGGAAGGTTTTCGAAGAAACCCGATCCCGTCGCAAGTCCCGCCATCATTTGGTGCATCATCGAAAATTTATCGACAAGATCTTTGACGTCTTCGGGCTTGCGGCCTGCGCCGCGTGCAATGCGTTTGGCGCGGCTTTCGTTGATGATCTGAGGTGTTTGGCGTTCGCTGGGCGTCATAGATTGAATAATCGATTCCATGCTCACAAATACGTTGTCATCCAAATCGGCGGCACCAGCCTCACCCATGATGGGCATTTTTTCGTAAATGTCTTTCACGCTGCCGAGTTTCTTGATCATGCGCAGTTGTTTTAAAAAGTCATCAAGGGTGAATTGTCCCTTGAGCATTTTTTTGGTGTCGCGCCTGGCTTCGCGTTCATCGACCAGCGATTCAAAATCTTGCATGAGGCCAACGACATCGCCCATACCGAGAATGCGCGATGCGAGTCCTTGGGGTCTGAATGCTTCAAGTTTGCCCATGTCCTCGCCTAGCCCAAGGAATTTGATGGGTTTGCCGGTGACTTCGCGGATCGACAAAGCCGCGCCACCGCGCGCATCGCCGTCGAGCTTGGTCATAATAAAACCGTCGATGCTTAAACGACTGTTGAAAATAGCAGCCGTATTGACGGTATCCTGACCGGCCATGGCGTCGCATACGAGAAACAAATTATCGGGTTTTGTGCCTGCTTTAATATCTTCAAGTTCGGTCATCAGCGCATCGTCGATGGCCAAACGTCCTGCGGTATCTAAAATCACCACATCGCATTTTTTCTTTTTGGCTTCGATGATGGCAAGTTTGCACAGGTCAGGCGGTGACAACCCGTCTTTTGCAAACACAGAAACGCCGAGTTTTTCACCCAGAATTTGAAGTTGCTTGACGGCGGCAGGGCGGTAAATATCGGCAGCCACAAGCATGGGCTTGCGCTTTTTCTGCAACAAATAATGGGCGAGTTTTCCGCAGGTGGTTGTTTTACCAACGCCTTGCAGCCCGACCATCATGATCACCGTGATGGGCTTGCGATACCGGATAGGGCCGGGTTCCTCTTTGCCCATTAAATTTTCAAGCTCTTCGTAGCAAATGCGTGTGAAGTGCTCGCCGGGACTGGCCTTTATTTTTTTCCCGTCTTTCTTGAGGCTGGTTTGCACCACCTCGCCGATGGCCCGCTCTTTGACGCGATCGATGAATCGCTTGACCACGCCCACTTCAACGTCGGCCTCAAGCAGCGATACCCGGATCTCGCGCACGGCCTGTGCGATGTTCTCTTCCGAAAGCTCGGTTCGGCCGGTGAGGGCTTCCTTGGCGTTTTTAAATCCCTTGGAAACGATTTCAAACATGGGCTCTCCTTGCAGACGTGAGGGAGATCTAATGCTTAAACCCATGGTTTGTCACCCTCAGGCATGCTAATTAGCTCCCGTGAGCTTACTTAACGAAATAGTTCAATTTAAAATGGCCAATGTTGCCAGGCGACGTGCCCGTTTGCCTGAGCAGATCTTGCATATGTTACTCAAATTGGCCCCGCCTGTGCGGTCCTTCAAAGAGGCATTGACGGGAAGCCCTGGCCCTGCAGTGATTGCCGAAGTGAAGCGGGCGTCGCCGTCGCGTGGTGTACTAAGGCCTGACATGCCCTGGAATCCTGTAGGTCTGGCCATGGCCTACAAGCTGGGTGGTGCGCGGTGTCTTTCGGTGCTCACTGATACACCCTATTTTTGGGGTAGCGATGATGCGCTGGGTGCATGCCGTGATGCCACGGAGCTTCCTGTCTTGCGCAAAGATTTCATGCTTGATCCCTATCAAATTTTAGAATCCCGTTGGTTGGGTGCCGATTGTGTCTTGCTGATTGCCCGTATTCTTGAACCGGCACTGCTGCGCACACTCTCTGAACTGGCGTTGGGTTTAGGGATGGATGTGCTTGTGGAAGTCCACGACGAAGCCGAGCTCGATATTGCACTTTCGGTGCCAGACGCGATCATTGGGATCAACAATCGTAATTTGGATACCCTTGAGATCGACGTGAATCGTGCTCTTGGTTTTAAATCATACATTCCCGACAATCGTGTGGTCGTTGCCGAAAGTGGGATCAGTTCCGCGCAAGTGGTACAACGCTATATAGAAGCGGGTGTTAATTCTTTTTTAATTGGTGAATATCTTGCGTGTCATGCGCATCCGGCGAAGGCCCTAGAGGAACTGATTACGTGAAACCTTGGATCAAAGTGTGTGGTGTTCGTACGTCTGAACAGGCCGAGATGATTGCAGCATGCGGGGCAACGGCCATTGGGATTAACTTTTGGCCTGGCAGTCCCCGCCATGTGTCTGTCCACGAAGGCGTTCGGATTGCGGCGGCGGTGCGTGGTGTTTTGTCCATTGTTGCGGTGACGGTCAATGCCGAGCCGGCTTTGCTCGCACGCATTCGTGAACAAGTGCATCCCGATTATTTTCAATGCCATGGTGATGAAAGCGACGAACAGGTTCGCGCCATGGGTGCGCGTGCTTACAAGGCGGTGGGACTTGCCTTACAAGACGATGTGAAGCGTGCACTTGCGGTACCCGGTCCGTTTGTGCTGGTCGATGCAAAAGATTTTGTGCAGCGTGGTGGTACCGGGAAAGCACCTCCCGATGATTTGGTGGCGCAAGTGTGTACAGCAAGACCCACGCTTCTGGCAGGGGGCCTTGTTCCCGACAACGTGGCTGCTGCGGTTGCACGTTTTACCCCCATGGGCGTTGATACGGCCTCGGGTGTTGAATCTTCCCCAGGGATTAAAGATCCTGATATGACTCGTGATTTTGTGCGTTTTGCCCAGAATGCATTGCGAGACGCATACCGTATGCTGTCAACGGCGGGCTGATCTTGGTATCATCTAAAGGTGACATCTGAAGACATGGTATCAAATCCAAGTGGGCCTACCCGAGCGCTTGTTCTAGCAGGCGGTGGGGCCCGTGGGGCGTATGAAGCGGGCGTTCTTTCCTATCTCTATGAAGAAATGCCGAAGGAGTTGGTGGCACCTGGACGTATCCGCGTTTTTTGCGGAACGTCCGTTGGGGCCATCCATGCAGCCTATCTGGCGGGAACTGCCCATCATGTGGGTGGCAATTTGTCGGAGCTTTTGCGTTTTTGGCGAAGCTTGCGCATTGAGTCAATTTTTCGTTGGCGCTTGAAACATATGTTTGAATTGCCGCGCGATATTCGATCCATGTGGGATCATCGCAGTGGCCCCGGGCGCGGCATTATTATTGAAAGTGGTGAATTGCAGCAATTGGTGGCGAGTTCGATCCCATGGTTGTCCATGCGGCGCAATTTGCGCCGTGGTTTGGTGAAAGCGGTGACGGTGACGGCAAGTCACGTGGCCAGTGGTCGTACCGAAGTGTTTGTGGACAGCGATGAAGAAAAGGAACTTGAGTGGACGCGTGATCCCCGTCGCGTGGCGCGCCGATGTCATATTGGTCCTGCCCATGTGCTTGCCTCTGCAGCCATGCCATTTTTATTTCCCGCAGTGCGTGTGCACGGTTGCTATTATGTGGATGGTGGTTTGCGTCAAAATACGCCGCTTTCACCTGCGCTCCGTTTGGGCGCGGATCGTGTGATGGTGGTGTCGTTGGCATCGCACAAAAGTTTCCCTGCCATCGGTGATCTTGAAGGGCCGCACAATGATCCTTACCCCGATCCTTTGATGCTCTGTGGTAAAATTCTCGATGCGCTTTTGTTGGATCACGTGGATTACGATCTTGAACGTCTTGAAAGCATCAATACGATCATGCGTGACGGAAATTCTGCATTTGGTGGGCAGTTTTTAACCCATCTGAGTGATACGAGCACACAGCTTCGCGGTGTCCCATATCGCGTGGTTGAATCATGCGTGATCCGTCCTAGCATCGATTTGGGTGAAATGTCGGTGCAATATCTTGAAGACAATCAAAATCGCTTTAAACGGGTTTTGCGTTGGCTTTTGCGTACGGCTTCATCAACACCGCTTTTAGGCACATCCGATTTACTCTCATTTATTTTATTCGATGGTGCTTTTGCCGAGCGCCTGATTGAACTCGGTCGTCACGATGCCTATTCTAATCGTGAACAGCTTCTTAAGTTTTTGCGGGATTGATATGCTGGTGTAACGCATTGATACGCTGTGTTCCCACAACCCAAAATGTCGCAGCCTGTTGCCATTCGCCCATATGGGCGCGGTTGTTAGTTTCAAGAAGATCGTAAAGTGCCGCCATCATTGCCAAACGTTGTGGAATATTCCAAACGGGATGCTGTTCTGTTTGAAATAGTGCTGCACTATATGCCCAATGGCACAGATCGTCATAGGCAGCAACGCGAGAAATATCAGAGGGGTTATTGCATAGGATATCGCCACTGACAGCTGTTACCGCGTACACTTTTCCTGTTCGGATCTCAAAGGCACCATGCAAATACCACGCAAGCTTGCTGCAATCGAGGGTGGGTGATCGATCACCTGGTTTGATATTGATGCCATGGGGATCGATCAATGTGACAGGTTCTGCTGCATTGCTGAGGTCGATAAGCATGTTGGCTGGACTAAAATCACCGTGCCCTGCACCCACACGATGCGGCATCAGTGCAGAAATCACGGATTGCGAAGTGCTCCAGTGACTGAGTATTTCGCGTGGATTTTGGCAGACAATACCATTGAGGATCACCCATTTAAAGGCAATCTGTTTGGGAAACCACGCGAGATCAGAGGGGCACTTTGACGATAGTTTCTCCAGTGCATCTAGGCGCCGAAGCGTTTTCTCTACGAGGTTGCGCGTGACAAATTCGAGATCAGGTTTTGATGTGGCTTGTTGCCAAAAATCTCGTTTTAGGGTGTCAAGAATACTTGGAAGATACAGTGTCGTAAGGGGTTTATCGAGGCAAGCGCGAAGTGTTGGAATTTGATGGTAGGGCATGGAAAACCCCCAAAAGCCACCACACTCCCGGGTTTCATAGACTTTCGTAAACGGGGCTTTTTGTTTCTGCAAAAAAGCATATTCGTTTTGAATCTTTTTCTTTCCGCAATCGAGCCCATCCACTTCGTGATCGCATACTTTCCACGCGAATCGATTTCCTTTTGATTCAATGATGAGCACCGATGCGGGCGTGGCGCTTTTGAATATATCGATGATTTTCTCGTGGGCTTTGAGGAAAGGTGTGTAGTGAATGTTTACTGCTTCGGTGATCATACGCGAGGCCATCGGTTGTATGTAACGAAATTCGCCAAATTTAAAAAGAATAAATCGTGACGTGCAATAGACAGATTGTTGTTGACAGATAAAAAAAATTGTGGGCAGAATTTTTCTGAATGCGCCAATTGTCCACATTGATGTGTCTTTGCCTAATCGGTAGGAATACCGAATTGGGTAAGGTGTGCGCCCAATATCGGAACCGATTAGGCTAACTTCTTTTTCTCCACTTAATCGAATTTGAAAATGATCTGCGGTGTTGTGCTGCGTGGAGATTGTGATGTCTGGCGTTGTGCGTGGTTTTGAATATCCATTCTATGAAAAACATTATTCTTCCGAACGAATTGAATCAACCAAAAACAAAGCATTGGATTTTTCCGATAGGTTCACTTTGCAAGGCGCAACATTCAGATCCTATGTTGCGGATTTGCGTGTTAATGCACGTGTGGGGCATGCCGAGGGAGGAGAATCCACGGGACTTCGTATGCCGGTGAGTGTACCCCAGGTATGGTTGTCTGCTGAGCGTGAACAAATGTGGCTTCATACAGCCCGCGATGTTTATGATTTGCTTGATGTGACTGCAGATCTCTATCGCGCATCGCTTGATCGTCCAGATTTTCTACCTTACCGACGTATTTTAGAAAACGGAACAGATGACGCGGCCAACAATCCGACGATCGACCTTTTGCGGAAGATTGCAAACAAATCAGGAAAAGAACGTACACCTTTGTTGCGATTCGATGTGATTGGAAGAATTGCGGGTAAGCTTTCAGGACCGCCGCAATTGAGCGAATGGCAATCAGCCATGGGAGGCTTGGGACTCGCGGCGACAATTGCAGATCGTCCGGGCTTGGTAGGTGGAGATCATGCCACGTTGCGCGCGGTGATTGCGGCCGGAGAGGACACCCGCGGACTTCCGCGTGACGCATGGGCAGCGGGCGAAAAGCTGACCATTTTCATTTCCAAAGGCCTTGAAGCCTATGGCCATGAACAAGAAGAATTGGTGCGTCGTCTTAATGTCTATGTGCGGAAAGACGATTTCGCACAGGTTATTTACGAAGGGCGACATCCCGAAGTTGAAGCAACGCTGCAAGGCGTTTTGATTCGTATCGGTGATGTTGCACGGTTTCAATCCGCGCCGTTGATCCCATTGTTGCAACAGGTTGATCGGGGTGCACTGAAAGTGATCCCGCCTTTAAATCCTGGGGTGGATGCGAGCCATTTGGCACAGGTGTTGCTTTGGCAGGCCGATGCCGCAGGTCGTTTTGTGCAAGAACACTTGGGTGTTGAAAAAACAGATCGCTTGCGCGCCGTTTTTCCACGCTCAAACTTTGCGGGTCAGGAAGAGCTTACGGGAAAAGATAAGAGATCGGTGGTGCTTCATGTGTTGGCCGATGCAGGTGAGTTAACAACATTATCGGGTGGGCGTGGTGTGCTGCGTGGCAATGGGGCAGATGTCAATCGGGCAGCCACGTCGACGAAAGCGTTTTTCAAAAACCCGATAACGGCGCCGGGTTCTGTTGCAATGCTCTCGGAATTTGTGGATAGACCTTCGGGGGTTGTGCATGGCATTGATGCAAAGGGTGAAAAGGTCACGTATGAACAAACATCACGGCGGGCCAATCCATTCTTTGTGCGGCGTGGGAAGCAGATCACATTGTTTGCAGGCCTAGATTTTTCGAAACGAATAAAGGCGCATACCGATTGGAAAGTCGGTGCTTCCAACGACACGATTGTGTCGACATGGTTAGCGAGGAGAACACGATGATCGCATTGATTTGGATGATGCTTGTGCCGTCACTTGCGTTGGATGAAGAAATAAAAAACGTTCTTCCTGAAGCCACGCAAAATTATCAATGGCTGCATCAGCATCCGGAAGTGTCTTTGAAGGAGCAGCAAACCAGCGCGTACATGGCCAAGCAATTGAAGGCCCTGGGGCTGGAGGTGATCCCTTCGGTTGGTAAAACAGGTCTGATGGCGGTGCTGCGTGGTGGCAAGCCAGGGAAGGGCCCTGTGGTGCTGTATCGCGCCGATCTTGATGCTTTGCCTGTGCTTGAACAAACGGGTCTTGCGTATGCGAGCGTGAACAAAGGCGTGATGCATGCGTGCGGTCATGATGTGCATATGGCCACAGCGTTGGGTGTTTTGCGGGTGCTTGTGCGAGAGCGTGCATCTTGGACGGGAACCGTTATTTTCGTGGGGCAGCCTGCAGAAGAACTTGGTTTTGGTGCACGTGCGATGATCAATGATCCCAAATTTAATGAAGTACTCAAACGCACGGGGACGCCTACGCTATCCTTGGCCATGCATGACGAAGCTGAATTTGATGCATCCATGGTGGGCATGCAACCTGGTTTCATTCAGGCCACGGTGGATAGCATTGATATCACGCTTTACGGACGAGGGGGGCATGGCGCAAAACCCCATCAAACGGTGGATCCTGTGGTGATGGGATCGGAACTTGTGATGTCGTTGCAAACCATCGTATCGCGAAGACTTCCGCCGGGAACACCGGCAGTGATCACGGTGGGGCGATTTTCTGCGGGCACCAAGCACAATATTATTGGGCCGTCGGCCGAATTGCAACTGACTGTGCGCAGTTATGATGATGACACCCGTGCAAAGTTACTTTCCGAAATTACCCATGTCACCGAGAGTATTGCGACTGCATATCACGCCCCCGAAAAACCAAAGGTGGTGCTTGAACAGAATTATATCCAGGCCACGTACAACGATCCGGTGTGGACGGAGAAATTGCGCGTGCGCTTGGTGGAAGTTCTGGGAGAAAAGCATGTTGTGGGTTACACACCCTCCTTGGGCGGTGAAGACTTTGGACTGTTTGCAAGTGCGTTGAAAATCCCTGGTGTGATGATCAAAGTGGGAACCCAAGCGCAAGGCACGGTGAATGGTCCCGGCCTGCATTCCGACAAATTCTCACCCAGTATGCCAAACACCCTGCAAACGTCGATTAAGGCTATGTTGACGGCGGTGCGTGTGGGGCTTGAATCTCCTTAAGAAAAACGTCATTCCCGCGAAAGCTGGAACCCAGGAAATGGTATATTATTAGCTGATGTTACGCGGGGGAATTGGTTTGTCACGCCGTGTATCTCTGCCTCGCCATCCGTGTGCAGTTTCCTCCCGCCTTCCACAAAAGCGTTGTGACGCGTTAAACGCATTCACTCAGCAACAAACAATCGTGCGCGTCACGTGGCTTTTGTGGAAGGCGGGAGGAAGCTGCACACGCAATGGCGAAAGAACGCTGCTCTATTCAATTTTCATTCCGATCCAAAACCCGCTCCATCCTCTCTAACACCCAATGCAATTCGTCGAGCGTCATAGAAAGCGCAGGAGAGAAGCGCAGCGTGCTTGTCTTGGCTTCTTTGCACAATACACCTTCCTGCATAAGTTTCTCCTTCATTTCCTGTGCTGTGCCGAAGCCGGGTTTCAGATCCGCACCGAGCCACAATCCGCGTGCACGAACTTCTTTGATGGCTGAAAATCGGCTCACGCAGCTTGCAAAGATAGCACCGATATTGCGCGAATTTTCTTGATAGGTGCCTTCTTGCAGCATGGAAATCACTTCACGCCCCACGGCGGCTGCCAGGGGATTGCCACCAAAGGTGCTGCCATGTTGTCCTGGTTTGATGACGCTGAATATTTTGCGGCTTGATACCACGGCTGACGAAGGAAAGAGGCCACCGCTCAGTCCTTTGGCCAAAATGAATACATCCGGTTTGACATCTTCATGATCGCACGCAAATGTTTTTCCCGTGCGACCCAAACCCGATTGGATTTCATCGGCGATCATGAGGACGTTGTGTTCTGTGCATAAAGCACGCAGCGATTTGATATACCCATCAGGGGGGATCACAACGCCCGCTTCGCCTTGAATGGGCTCAAACAAAATACCAACAATATTTTTGTCCTCACGCATGGCGGTTTCAACCGCGGCTGCATCACCAAACGGCACATGACGAAATCCGGCGGGATAGGGTCCAAAGTTGTTGCGTGAATTGGGATCATTGCTAAAGCCGGTGATGCTGATGGGACGACCATGAAAATTGCCGGTGCACACCAAGATCACCGCCTGATCATGGGGCACTCCTTTGATTTCATAACCCCATTTGCGCGCAAGCTTGATTGCCGTTTCTACGGCTTCCGCGCCCCCATTGGCGGCCAAGACATTTTCCATACCGCACAACTGGGCCAGATCTTGAAAATACAATCCCAGTTGATCATTGTTAAATACACGGGTTGTCAACGTGATACGATCAAGTTGCGTTTTTGCGGCTTGGATAATACGCGGATTGCTGTGACCAAATGAGCACGCTGCAAAGCCACCCAGCATATCTGCATAAGTTTTCCCGTTGACGTCTTTGACCCAAATACCCTGGCCTTCGGCAATCACCACAGGAAGCGGATGATAATTGTGTGCACTGTATTGTTCCATCAAGGTGAGATGGGCTTTGGCTTGATCCTTGGGGGGTTGGCAGATGATGGAGGATTGCGTGGCATGGGGTGGCAAGGTGTGCTTCCCACGCAATGATGATCCCATCCACACATCGCCCGTCCTGGGAAGCATCGTCCTCACAGAGAACGGCGTGAGTGCGGATTTCAATCCTTGTGCTATTTTTGTAACAGTTGCCATGCTTATACCTCAATGGAGTGATAGTTTGTGATTGTTTGCGTATATAAGCGCTGTTCCGAATATTAAAGAGTAGAAGATCCTCGCGGCCAACGATGCATCGCAATGCCGTGTTCTGTTTTTCCAAATTCAGACAAATCGGCCGCAATTTCACCAAGAACACTCGCAAATTTGAAACCATGTCCTGAGCACGCAGACATGATCACCACATGCGGGTGTTCGGGATGCAGATCCATTACGAAATTTTCATCACGCATGTTGGTGACCAAGCACACGCTGCTTTGCAAGACTGTACCATTCGCGCGCGGAAAATATTTTTTAATACAGTCAGTGAGTACCGCGAGATCGACCTCGCTTACGGTGCGATCAACGGTCTCTGGATGAATGGATTCATGCAGGTGATGCCATCTTCCTATTTTGAGTCCTTCGATGCCGAAAGAGGGCAGGCCATAAAACCGTCCTTCGGGCATGGTCATGTTAAATACTGGAAAGTTTTTTGGCATCACAAGAGAGGGATCTGCGGCCTGAAACCATGCGACGACCAAACGTTCCGGCTGCAAATGAGGACGAAATGCAGGCAGATGATCGGGCATCCATGCGCCTGTGCACAACACCATTTTGCTTGCCGTATATTCGCTGGTGGCGGTGAATACACGCACGCCTTGGGCATTGGCTTCCCAATGTTCGAGTGCACACTGCGTGATGATTGTTGCACCGTGGGCTTGTGCCAACGTGAGATGGGCATTGATACAACGTTCGACATCTAAAAATCCGCCTTGCGGTTGTAGCAGGGCCCATGTGCCATGGGGAAGGTGATACGCAGGATATCGATCGGCGAGTTGCGTATGCGAAAGGATGGTGTGTGGCAAATCGAACATTTCACATGCAAGTTTTGCGCCCGAAAAAACTATATCGTCTTCGGGACCTGCATCGATTGATCCCGTGATATGTAACAAAGGTTCGCCACTTTTGGTTTCAAGTTCACGCCACAATGCATACGCACGTTTTAGCAATGGCACGTATGAGGGATGCTCATGGTACGCAAGCCGAATAATACGATTGTGCCCATGGGATGATCCATGGGCATGGGGAGGCACAAATTTGTCGATGCCAAGAACACGAAGTCCACGTCGTGCGAGATGATAGAGCGTCGAAGATCCCGTGGCACCCAGTCCAACAACGATTGCATCATACGTTTCCATGACGCGATTGAATAACGATTTAATTTCATGTTAGGCAATGCATACGAGCGGCTTTTCCAAGCGAGCGAGATGAGCATGGATTGGCGCGGGGTTTTGTTGTGGACAATCGGAGGTGCGGCTCTCTTTCATGCATTCAGTTGGTTGCGTCATCGACCGTGGCGAAATAATCGTCCCGGATGGCCTGACATCGCATTGGGTGTGGTCACCGATTTTTTTGACACACTGGGCATTGGTTCCTATGCGCCAACGACCGCCGTTCTTACGTGGCGAGATAAAGCAAATACGCCGCTGATGCCAGGTACACTCAACGTGGGCCACACGCTCCCCGTATGTTTGCAAGCGCTGATTTTTGTGGGGACTGTGTCGGTGAGTCCGCTCACTTTGTGGAGTATGGTTCTTGCTTCGATGCTGGGCGCGTATTGCGGTGCTGCAGTGGTCACGCAATTGCCCAAGCGACCTATCATCATGGGCATGGGCTGTGCGTTGGTGATCGCGGCGACGATTCAATTACTCAGCCTCCTCGGATTTCTTCCTGCCGGTGGCAATGCACTTGCGCTCACGGGTGGGCGATTGCTTGTTGGCATTCTCGGAAGTTTTGTGATCGGTGCCACCAATAGCATTGGCGTGGGACCCTATGCACCCACCATGATCATGGTCAGTCTGCTGGGCATGGATCCCCTTGCCGCATTTCCGGTGATGATGGGTTCCAGCGCTTGTATGATGCCTCTGTGCAGCACGCGTTTTATCGCGACGGGAAATTACAATGTGCGTGCGGCACTTGGGCTTACGCTTGGGGGGATCCCAGGCGTGCTACTCGCGGCATATGTGGTGAAGTCTCTACCGCTTTTGGCGCTGCGTTGGGGTGTTGTGAGCGTGGTTGCGTATGCTGCGATTTCTGTATTTCGGAATGCCAGCGCGGCTAAGCAGCCGAAGGCTGTACAAATGGTGCAAGACGCAGGCGAAGTTTATCGACCACACGCTTTTCAAGTTGACGTATACGCTCGCGTGACACAGAAAATTTCTCACCGATAGCTTGTAGCGTTTCAGGATCGTCGTTAAGCAGACGCTCGTTGACAATATACCGCTCTTTTTCGTTGAGATCTTCCATCACCTCCGCCACATGCCCTGCAAGCATGCGTTGCTCTTCCATGGCGCAGGCCATTTCTTCTTGATTGGGCTCTGGGTCATGAAGCATATCGAGCATGGTGGTTTTCCCATCCTCGGTGAGTTGCATGTCGAGAGAAAAATCACGTCCTGCAAGTCGCAAATCCATTTCTTCGACTTCAGCGGCGCTGACGCCAAGTTGGTCTGCCATTTCTTGGCAACTTGCGGGGTTTCCAGCGGCAGCTTCAGCCAGCAATCGTTGTTTGCGTAAGCTGAAAAAAAGCTTCCTACGGGTTTTGCCGGTACCGAGTTTGACCAGCGACCATGATTTGAGAATAAAGTTTTGAATTTCAGCCCGGATCCACCACACGGCATAGGATATGAGGCGATAACCGCGGTTGGGATCGAAGCTTTTCACCGCACGCATGAGGCCAAGATTGCCTTCTTGGATGATATCCAAAAGCTTTAGGCCATAATGACGGTATTGATATGCAATTTTGGCCACAAAGCGCAAATTGGACACCACAAGCTGGTGGGCCGCTGTAAGGTCGCCATTTTCTTGGAGTTTTCGGGCAAGGCTCTCTTCTTCTTCACGTGAGAGAAGAGGGATCTTGTTGATCTCGGCCATGTAACGGTCGAGTTCATGGCGTGTCGAAAGTGCCAAAGCACCGCCCATGGTGGACATTTTTACTCCCTAGTCCGAAGACTAACACATGATTTTAGACCTATAGATGGCCATGTCAAGAGGGAGTTTTATGGCAGGGCAAGCCCGCCGCTACGTTTGTGTATTTTTTATGGCAGGGCAAGCCCTGCCGCTACATTCATGTCTTTTGTTGGGGGGTCTTATGCGCTGCGTAGGGGCGCTGCTTGCTGCGCCCTAAAAATTATAGCTCTTCTTCTTCGAAATCGAGGTCGTCTTCTTCCTCGTCTTCATCTTCGTCTTCGTCATCATCCTCGTCATCAAGATCGTCATCTTCGAAGTCATCGACTTCAAATTCTTCGTCTTCAAAATCGAGGTCGTCTTCTTCCTCAGCATCCTCGTCTTCGAGGTCGTCCTCTTCATCATCGAAATCGTCTTCGACGCCTTCATCTTCGTCGAGGTCGTCCGACGCGAAAAGTGGGATAGCACGGAGAATCAAGTCTTGGGTCTCAGCGGGGCTTTGCGACAACATGCTGGCTCCGAAAAATGTTAATAAAATTTATCAGTGAAGACACTTCAAGCCGCCTTAAACGAAAGCTCGGCTTGCGTCAATTGTTCGGCAAAGTAAAATAATTCGGACAAAGAAGGGGGAGATGCAGTCGCGCATGGCGTGATATGTGCGGGATGGTGAGGGAACTGACCTAACTGTAGACAGTTTCATCTCCTAGGGTTAGGTTGTGGTGATGAGCGACGATGCAAAGAAAAAACCCGAAGGGCTTGGAAGCATTGACCAGGCGCTTGCACGGATCGGCGAAAATGAAGGGGTCGTGGTGATCCCAGACGAGCTGCCCGTCTTAACGCTACGCAACACAGTTCTCTTCCCGGGTTCGATTGTGCCCTTGGGCATTGGTCGGCCAAAAACGGTGCGACTCGTGGAAGAGGCCATCAAATCCAATGGCTTGGTGGCGGTGGTTGCCCAGCGCGATCCCGATGTGGATGATCCGGTTCCATCCGATCTCTACAGCATGGGATGCGCTGCACGGCTTGTGAAGCTCGTGAAGGCCTCCAAAGACAATTACTCAGTTGTGGTTCAGGGACTCTCACGCGTGCGCGCCACGGGTTTTACACAAAGCCTGCCGTACATGCGCGCGAGCATCTCATCGGTTGAGGACATCGCCACCAATCAGGTGGAGGTGGAAGCGCTTACCATGAGCTTGAAAAAAACCGCGAAAGAAGTGTTGCGGCTTATCCCAGAACTTCCGCCATCGGCTTCTGAGCTTTTGGAACGGGTGGACGATCCAGGTGTGCTTGCGGATCTCATCGCGTCCAATGTTGATGCCACGGTGGATGAAAAACAGGCGGTTCTTGAAACCATCGAGCTTGTGGCACGGATGCGTCGTGTGCTCGAGTTGTTGTCGCGTCAGCTTGAAGTGTTGAAGTTGTCCAATAAGATCAGTTTGCAAGTCAAAGGCGAGATGTCCAAGACGCAGCGCGAATATTATCTGCGTCAACAAATGAAGGCCATCAAAGAAGAATTGGGCGAAGGCGAAGATGCCGACGACGATTTGGTCGAAATGGAAGCCCGTCTTCTCGAAGCGAAATTGCCCGAGGACGCATCCAAAGCGGCCAACAAAGAGTTGCGTCGTTTGCGCAATATGAGCCCATCCCAAGCCGAATACACGGTGGCCCGTACGTATCTTGAATGGCTGTGTGATTTGCCTTGGAAACGTGCTTCGGTTGATAAGATCGATCTCAAAGAAGTGCGTGCTATTCTTGATGCTGATCACTACGGCCTCGAAAAAGTTAAAAAGCGCATCGTTGAGTTTTTGGCCGTACGCAAACTCAAGAGTGATATGAAAGGACCCATTTTGTGCTTTGTGGGTCCTCCTGGTGTTGGTAAAACAAGCTTGGGCCAAAGCATTGCCAAGGCCATGGGACGCAAGTTCTTGCGTGTGGCCATGGGTGGCGTGCGCGATGAGGCGGAGATCCGAGGCCATCGCCGAACGTATGTTGGGGCGATGCCTGGGCGTATTGTTCAGGGCTTAAAAAAAGCGGGCACCAGCAATCCGGTTTTTATTCTTGATGAAGTGGATAAGCTTGCCAACGATTTCCGTGGCGATCCTGCGGCGGCGTTGCTTGAGGTGCTTGATCCTGAGCAAAATCATACGTTTTCGGATCATTACATCGATGTGCCCTACGATTTGTCCAAATGCTTTTTCATTACGACGGCCAATCAGCTTGAGCCGATCCCACCGGCCTTAAGAGACCGCATGGAAGTGCTGGAAATTCCCGGTTATACCCATGAAGAAAAATTTGAAATCGCCATGCGCCATCTGGTTCCTAAGGAACTCGAAGAACATGGGCTTGCAGATGGTTCATGCGAAATTACAGCAGACGCCATTCGTTTGTTGATTACGTCTTATACGCGTGAAGCGGGCGTACGTAATTTAAAACGTGAAATTGCGGCGTTGTGTCGGAGTGTGGCGGTGGATTTTGCCGATGGTAGAACCCAGGCCAAGCGTATTGATCAGGGCGATCTCGAACAGATCTTAGGACCTGAGAAATTTATCAATGAAATTGCGGCGCGCACCGATATTTCGGGTGTGGCAACGGGGCTTGCGTGGACTGCGGCCGGTGGCGATATTTTGTTTATCGAAGCCACGCGTATGCCAGGCAAGGGTTCATTGACGCTCACCGGACAATTGGGTGACGTGATGAAAGAATCGGCTCAGGCGGCCATGAGCTATGTGCGTGCACAGGCTGCTTTATGGGGTCTTGAGCCCGAAATTTTTCAAAAAAATGATTTGCATATTCACGTGCCTGCGGGCGGTATTCCTAAAGATGGTCCTTCGGCCGGGGTGACTCTGCTTACAGCGTTGGTGTCGCTCTTAACGGGCATCAAAGTACGTGCCGATGTGGCCATGACTGGCGAAATTACCTTGCGCGGTAATGTGCTTCCTGTGGGTGGTATCAAGGAAAAAGTTCTTGCTGCCAAACGTGCAGGGGTGAAGCGGATCATTATGCCTGAACGGAACAGAAAAGATCTGATCGATGTTCCTGAAGAAAATCGCAAAGGCATTGATTTTGTGTTTGCGAACCGTGTGGAAGATGTTCTTTCAGCGGCTTTGCTTGACACGCCTGTGCCGCTCAAGAAAAAGCCCATTGGCAAATCAGGCAAAGGTTCCAAGGGCACTGTGATTGATAATCCGGCCAATTAGGCAAGATCAGGTTCTTCATATCTAAAAACGCAATATTTAAAATCACGGAAGGTCATGGCTTCATTGTTGGCCCCTGCCGTAGGGTTTGTTTTGTTGCTTTGGACCCAATTGCTTAAACCGCTATAACTAAAAAGTGATGCAATGGTTTTGGTGTGATTGAACACCACGACAGCATCACCATTGTTGGGATCCGTATTGAGGGTTTCATAGGAGATTGCGCAAAATCGATTGCTCAACCCTTGAATCGTAAGTTTGGGTATTGGTGTGTAAGGCTGGAGGCGTTCCCATGCGGGGGGGGTTGTGGGTCGTCGCGTGATGATACGATGAATTTGGGCACCGATGCGATATGTGGCGATGCCTGTTCCAAAAGCAATCGCATTGATGGCGGACAATTGCGTTGCCTCGGGAACACCGAAATATTCGAGGCCGGGCTGCTGTAGAAAATGTATACCTGCCATACATGGTGGTGTTGCCCATGCCAGGAATTTGGATTGGCTGTTTTCGGGCTCGTAGGCATGGATGATGTGCCCAGCCATGAGACCGCCCGTGAAGCCAATACAGGCAGTCGTGACATACGCAAGTGGATCGGTATGGTACATGGATGCGCGGGCTGATGTGGGAGATTGTACGTCGATTGTACTCATTTCCGCACTTTAAACAGAATTTTCGGGTGTTGCCAGGGGTGTAATTTTGACGCGTTTGACACGCGGTCCTTCCATTTCGAGTACTTTAAAAGCAAATCCTTGGAGCACGATTTGATCGCCCGCTTTGGGAATGCGTACCAAGCGTTCCATCAGCAAGCCGGCGACGGTATTGACCTCATCGGTGTCGATGGGAATAGAAAGCGCTTCGGATATTTCCTCAAGCGATGTTGTTCCTTCTGCAATGTAGTGGCCTTCAGGCAATCGGATGATATCGGTGTCGTTGTCGGTGAGCTCACCCATGACGGCGCACACAAGATCGTTGGGTGTCGCGATGCCTGAAGTTCCGCCGTATTCATCCACCACAATCACCATGGAGACACGTCGTCTTCGAAATTCAAACAACAATCGTTCTGCAGCCATGATCTCAGGAATAAAGGCGGCTTCAGTGGCGGCGCTCTCCAGAGTTACATTTTCACCGCGTTGTATGGCCATGAGCAGATGACGTATGTCCACCACACCTTTCACATTATCCAATTCACGATCACACAATGGATAGTGGGTATGACCTGCCTCAAATGCTACTTTCAAATTGTCTTCCAAAGAAAGATTGATATCGAGATATTCCACTTCACCGCGCGGGACCATGAGACTCTCCGCTGTTTTGCTTGAAAGGCTCAGTACTTTGCTTAATAAATTGCTGCGTGCATGGCTTAAAAGACCTGCACTGCGTGCCTGCGCCACAATGATTTTAAGTTCATCCGGCGTGTGATGGTGATCCGTGTTCTCACTGGGGCGCGGCATGCCAACAAGTTTCATGACAGCACTTGCTACGCCATTGAGTGCCCAAATGATCGGCAAAAATAGGGTATAAAATGCACGCATGGGAAGAGCCACCGCAAGGGCAACTGTTTCGGCTTTGACGAGGGCGATGGATTTGGGGACAAGCTCACCCAAGACGATATGTAAAAAGCTGATACTCGCAAAGGCACATGCTGAGGCGATCCCGTGTACGAGCAACGGATCGCTCATGCCAGCAGCAAGCAATGGGATCTCGACCAGCCGTGCAAAGGCGGGTTCGCCCACCCAACCAAGGCCCAGGGATGCCAGCGTGATGCCCAGCTGGGTTGCGGAGAGGTATCCGTCCAGTTGTCTTAACACCTGTTGGACGGTGTTGGCACCACGGCGATTTTGCTGATGAAGCTCTTCAATACGCGTTGGACGTACTTTGACCAACGCAAATTCCGTGGCCACAAAAAATCCATTTAAAAAGACAAGCCCGAGGGCAACGAGCAAGGCGATCGTATCCATCGCAGAGCATTATATCGAATTGGTGATAAGAAACACAAAGTGGGGGAGATAAAATGCAATTTAGTGATTGTGCTAGGGTCTCGTACTAGAGATGGAGCACGTAAGCTGCGCCCTCGGAGTCTTCCTCACTGGGTGCCCCCACCGCTAACGTTCCATCGCTGCTACTCAGGCTTACGGCACTGCCAAAGCGATCGTTGTCACTCGCATTGGGCGCGACAATTTTGTCGCTTTTTGCCCATGTGCCTTCACTGCGCGAATAAACGTAGGCAGCGCCTTTGCCGTCTTTGTATATCGCGCCTGCAACCAGGGTATTGCCATCGGTGCTCAAGACAACCGCATAGCCAAGATTATCGCCGCTATCTGATGTGTTGGCCTTCATATAGGCGTTCTGTGACCATGTGCTGTCGGCATAGGAAAAAACATAGACTGCCCCAGAACCATCGGCATCGTTGTTATTTTCCATTCCATCGATGCCAGTGCCGTTGCTATCTTCGTTTTTTGCACCCACCGCAATGGTCTTGCCATCACCGCTGATGGCGACTGCATAACCAAAAGAGTCGTTGCTCTCCGCATTGCTGGCGGTGAGGTGTGCATCCCGAGACCACGCACCGTCGACGCGCTTGAACACATAAGCCCCACCCAAATTAGAAACGTCGGTATAATCTCCCACCACCAAGGCATTGCCATCGGCACTCAAACCAACCGCATAGCCAAATTTTGAAGTTCCAGTCGTGTTTTCACCCTTCAACAAGTCGCCTTCCTTCGACCATGCACCATTATCGATGTTGCGCCGATAAATGGATACATCAACCAATTGCGAATAGGCGCCGACCGCCAATGTGTTGCCGTCCGCACTCAAGCTGATGGCAAAACCAAACTGTCCGTAATTCGCTGCCGTCGTGCGCTTGATGTAGCTTTTTCCGAGCCATTGATTGCCGTTATCGCGTTCAAAAAGATACACGGCTCCGACATTGTTGGTGCCAGAAGCATCCCCATCACGGCTTGTGTCGCTGTTGACCCCTGTCGCCGTGCTGTCCTCGCCATTCGCACCGATCGCCAAACGATTGCCATCGTAGCTTAAACTTACGCTTGCACCGAAATAATCGTCGTCAGCAATCGTGTACGACGTCAACCGTTTTTGAAATGACCACGTACCTTCTTGGCTATCACGCACAAAAACATAAACAGCGCCGCTGTTGGTATGCAGGTCGTTGGTCCTATACGGAGCACCAATCGCCAGTGTGTTGCCGTCGCCGCTCAGCGCTATCGCGTTGCCAAAATTATTGCCCGCGGCCGCGTCGCTTTGTGAGTTGTAGTAAGCTTTCAGGTAATCCACGCAATGCATCTTGCTGTCGTCAAAATCTTCGTTCAAGCACGTAGGTGGTGTACCGATAAGGCCACGATTGTCAGAACAAACATAGGTCGCCGTTGTATTATAGTCGATTGCACTCACGCCCCCTTGAATCGATCCACCGGCAGGTGCTGTCACTTCACAGGTAAATATCTCACAGGTGGGTTCGTTGCCATCAAATGTCCCGGCCGAGGTGCAGCTTGGTGCAGCACCCGAAAGTGTGTAGCCTTCGCCACAGCTGTAATCGGCAGTTGCATCGACAGCAACATCGACAGCCGCAACACTGCCGTGATTAGGCGCAGTCGCTGTGCATATGACAATCTCGCAGGTGGGTTCGTTGCCATCAAATGTCCCGGCTGAAGTGCAGCTTGGTGCATCACCCGAAAGTGCGTAGCCTTCGTTACAGCTGTAATCGGCAGTCGCATCCTCAGCAACATCGGCAGCATCAATGCTGCCGTTCTCAGGCGCAGTGGCCGTGCAAGTGATCGTATTTCTGCCGCCGATACTGTCATTGTCGCCACCACAGGCGAGCAAAGACCAAGCTGCAAACATCGAGATAATGATTTTGCGTAATGACATGAATAAGATTTTAGCAGCACGTCCTCATCAGTCAATTTTTAGTCATCGGATCATGCCGGGTATTGCAATGTGCAGTTTTGCACATCACCCTACCCCCGGCGAATCGTGGCGTTATTTTTTATCCCCAAAAACCCATTGCTCCGGTGTTTTGGCTTCTTTGAACATCAGGCGAAAAAGAAGGAGGTCGGCGGCGCCTTTGAGATCTGGATGTTGACACACCATTTCAAAAACCCGCTGGCGTTCACTTGGCTTTTTGTAGTCGTAGCCGCACTTTGAAGTGACAGGATCGTCGCCGAGAGGTGTGAGTGGAGGAGGTCTTTCTCCCAGACGATTTTCAGGGATCATCGCTTGCTCGTGTAGGAATTGTGCAAAACGTTCCCATGCAGCGGTCACTTCGGTTGGTATGCGTTTGGTGTCACCAGGTCCGCCGATATCTTTGACGCGCAAGACGCGATCGCCGAAAGGGATCTCACAACTGCGGCCAGCACCTCGGCGAATATGTTCGTCGATGGCTTTTACTTCTGCCTTTTCAATGGAAACGTCGAATGTGGCGATGGAAAGATCGTCCTTGCGAACCGCATATTGGGCACAGTGCTTTCGTTCTCGATCTTTGGGCGTGGCGCCACCGCAGTGTCCAAGTGATCTTGCCTCGCGCAGTCGAAAATTATCGGTATCGATTTCTTGAAAGCTGAAGCCGGTGATGGGATCTGTCCACATGCTCACGGGAATTTTCCCACGTGCTGAAAGAATAGGATGAAATTGGTTGTGCGTTGGGATTGTTGTGATCTTCTGTGCGATCCCATGGCAATGACGTTCAAAACGCAGCGCCGCTGAACCAAACGTGAGCAAATTGTATCCATTGTTACTTTTTTTAGCGGGTTGTTTGAGCGTGGTGCGACCTTCGGCAAGCGCCAACGCACAGTCGCGTGGATTGGGCGCACTTTCAGAGGGCATATGCGTCACCGACGTAGGGATAACGACCATATCCGCAAGATAGTGTACGAATGCAGATGCATAGGGATCGGGTTTGATGGGGATATTTGCTTTATTTAATGCCATTGCAAAATCGCCAAAGTTTCCTTCCCGTGGGCTCATGACCGCTGCAACGAATGCGATGGTATCCGGATCAAGAATACCCTTTTTATTGGGAACAACATCAAATTCTAACGTATGCGCCAATTCAATGGCGCGGGTGAATACTTCGGCAACATTGAGAAATGTGGGTTTCCCAACATTGCTGATTTCCTTCTCGGTGATGAGCCGATGTTTGGATGTTGATGCCATGAGGCTCGTTTTCCATATCCCCCATGTTTCAGAAGGACTTTGCGTTGTGATATGCGCAGGTCCCAATGCAGTAGAAGCCAGAATCTCTTTGTGAAACCGTGTGCCTGATCTTTCCATGCGAAAAATGGTTTCTCGCAATATGGGATCTCTGCATGCGATGCTCGGCGTGATGCACTGAACTGCCATCAGGAGAAGGTCAGGAGATCGAATATTTTCAACGAGCAATGCAAAACATTCGCTGTATTTCGTGAGCAATGCGGGATTCTTCTGAATGTAATTCAGGAAGGTGGAAGCAATGGCATCCGCCGCATCGTCATTTGGGGCAAGGCGAAACAACGCAGATAATATACGTGCTGCTCCATTGCGATAAATGGAGGCATAGTTACTGCTTGTGATGGCATTAAACATCCCATGAACAATACTCTCTAGGCGAGTGTGCGTGCTCCCTGGAGCATATGCGAGAAGAAACGCCATGGGTGTTGATACATAGCGCGGCAGTTGTTCTAAAAAATTGGCGATGGCGTCGTTGCTTTGGCCTATGATATCTATTTCAAAATTTTCTATCCAAAAATCACTGGGCAGATGTTCGAGGATGTCCTGTGGGCTCTTTCCCGTGCGTTGTGCCAAGTATTCTATGCTGTAAAGCTGCCCATGGGTTTCTGAGATGGTAAATCCGTCGCACGCATATTTCGCAAGATTTGTAGGAAGATCGGACGGCAACGGCTGTCGTGTTTTGATGATGAGACTTTGGATATCATGGGGAATCAAAAATTCGATGGATGCTTCCCAGCGTGCGATGCATGCAATCACACAAGTTTGCCATGTAGAGGCGTGGGGAGCCATGAGGATTTGGCGAACAGTTGCCGTGAAAATTTCCTCCGCTTGGCGTGCCAGTTTGCGCGGTGTGGGAGGCAGAGATAATGCTGCGAGATGATCCAACAACAATGCGAATGTGCGTGTGATGTGGGCGGCAAGTTCGGGCTCTTTCTGGACAGGATCGATCTGAAGGATCAAGTGACAAATGCGCATGACATCATCTATTTTAAGCGTTTGTGGTATTGCTGATAAGGGGCAAGGATTACCTTGTTTCCATACCACGCCGCCATGGGCGAGCTGTTCAAACCAAGGCAGAAGGCTTTCCTCAGGAGGCGGGGCATAGGAAGCGGTTGGCTCTGCGTTCATGCTTGGTGGTGGCAATATCAGTGGTTTTGATGCTGCCTTGGGATCATGGACAGCGATGCTTTCGTAGTGGCTTCCCGTGGACAAAGGCCGTTGATCTCGTTTCTGTACGGTATCCGGCGCATCGTTGATGGGAACGAATGTGCGATCGGGTTCAACGGGCGGTGTACTGCTCATAACGTATTATAATGCCGATATTATGGGCGTGTCATCTGTCATCTGCGTTGTCTTCCCGTGGCAGATATGGCATTTCTCACGACATCATGCTGCAAACTCTCAGCATCCGAAATTTTGCGATTATTGACCGAATCGATCTCGATTTTTCGTCGGGATTTACCGTTTTGACGGGCGAGACCGGTTCGGGCAAGTCCATCGTGATCGATGCTTTGGCAGCCGTTCTTGGGGGACGTGTCGGCGGCGATCAGGTTCGTGCAGGCAGCGAGAGCGCCAACATCGAAGCCATTTTCGACATTTCAAAGCACACGGCCATTCAAGAACGCATTGCGGCCCGTGATCTCCAAGGCGATGACGCAGATTGTTTGCTTATCCGTCGTGTGGTGGGTGCAAAGGGCAAGGGGCGGGTGAGCATCAACGATCATGTGTCCACCCTTGGAACCCTGCAAGAGATTGTCGGTGGACTTGTGGAGATCTGCGGTCAGCATGAGCATCACAGTCTTTTGATGGAAGATCGGCATCGTGTTTTGTTGGACGCAGCAGCATCTCACGGCGAAATGCTTGTTCACATGCGAGAGGCTTATACCGCATGGCGGGCTGCAGAAAGTGCCTATGAGGCATTTAATTCCCGCGCTCATGACGTAAGCACGCGTCGCGAAATGATCCATCTTGTATTGGCCGATATCGATCGTGTTGCGCCTGTGTTGGGTGAAATGGACGCACTTGACGCTGAGCGCGGCCGTTTGGCGCATGCAGACAAATTGAAACGCGGTGCTTCTGTGATTGAGTCGCTTTTGTACGGGGATGATGGTGCTATCTATGATGTCCTTGCCCGTGCCGAATCAGAATTAAATGCCTTGGTTGAGATCGATGCTGAACTCGGTGTGTATCTTGGATCCTTGCAATCGGTGTCCCGTGAGGTGGAAGAAATAGCACGCGCTTTGGCGCGTTATGCCCATGTGACCGAATCGGATCCCAACCGACTTGAGGCCTTGGAGCTGCGAACCGGCGAATTGCGGCGCTTGTGTCGTAAATACGGCGGAGAACTTCATGATGTGATCGCGAAACGTGAAACACTTGCCGATGAGTTGCGCGATCTTGAACAACCTGAAGCGAGACGCGAGGTTCTTGATACCGAACGTCAAATGGCCCGTGTCCATGCGGAAGGCATCGCGCGCGGCTTGTCACGAAGTCGCAGGGGTGCGTGCAAAAAACTCGATACGTTGGTGCAACGTGAACTTTCGGAAATGGAACTTGGTAAGGCCGTTTTTCGTACGGAAGTTCATGTGCGTGCTGATGATGATCTCACACCCCATGGCATGGACGATGTTCGATTTTATTGGACTGCGAATCCCGGCGAACCCGAAAAACCGTTGGTGCGTATTGCCAGCGGCGGTGAGTTATCGCGGCTGATGCTTGCGATTAAAACGGTGTTGTCGGGACAGGATCTTGTGGCTGTCTATATTTTCGATGAAGTAGATTCCGGCATTGGAGGCAAAGCGGCGGATAGTATAGGCCGCAAGATCCACAAAGTGGCGGAGCAAAGTCAGGCCATTGTGATCACACATCTTGCACCTGTGGCAGCGCGTGCTGATCATCATTTGTGTGTGACAAAGACTGAAGAGGGTGGCCGAACGTTGAGTCGTGTTGAATACTTGCAGGGTGAAATGCGGACCGAAGAATTGGCGCGTATGATAGATGGCAATACAGGAAATAGAGCCACTAAAGCTGCGGCGAAAGCGATGTTGGCGCGTGGATAAAAAAGACAAAAAATTTATTGTCGCCATGGATGGCCCCGCAGGCGTGGGAAAAAGCACTGCAGCACGCCGTGTGGCTGAAATATTGGGCTATGCATTTGTGGACACGGGTGCCATTTATCGCTGTTTGGCGTGGCTTGCAGAGGAAAAGCATATTCCGTGGACCGATGGACCCGCACTGGGAACACTTGCACAGAACATGCACATTGCGTTTGTTCCTCACGACGGTGGCCAGCGTGTGTTTGTGGACGATTACGATGTTACCGATGCGATCCGTACCCGTGAGATCTCACAAGGTTCGTCTACAGTATCGGCACATCCCCAAGTACGTGAAGTCCTGATCGCTTTACAGCGCAAGCTTGCCATGGAGGCATCCCATGGCGCTGTGCTTGAAGGACGCGATATCGGAACGGTTGTCTTTCCCGATGCAGCGGTGAAGTTTTTTTTAACAGCCCAGCCCGAGGTGCGTGCCAAACGGCGTTACGATGAATTGCAAGCACGCGGTGTATCGGCTTCATTGGATGATATTTTGCATGAAGTGCAAGCCCGTGATTTACAAGATACAGCGCGTGCGATCTCGCCCATGCGTCCTGCGGACGATGCAGAAGTTTTTGATACCAGTGCATTGCGCCTTGATGAAGTGATTGGGCATATTGTGGCGTGTGTTCGCCGTGTTGACCCCATACCTTCGCATTGATACAGCTCTTGCGAGCCGTAAAATGCGATGCAAGGAGCTTATCATGTCCGTTGAATCCGCCCGTGAAGTTTTTGAAACCCACATGCCTCATCGTTTCCAAGACAAGCCAGATTCTATTTCGGGGATCAAAGCCTCGTACAAATTTGTTTTGTCAGGTGATAATGGTGGCACGTGGGTGGTTGATCTTACAGGGGCTGCCCCGACGATCCGTGAAGAAGACACCGCCGCCCAATGCACCATCACCATGGCCGCCAAAGATTTGGTGTCGGTGGTCAACGGTTCCATGAACCCGCAAATGGCGTTCATGACAGGCAAGCTCAAAGTGGCCGGTGACATGGGTCTTGCACTCAAACTTAGCAATATTCTTTCGTAAGGGCGCTCTGTAGGAGCGCTGCTTGCCGCGCCCTGTTTGGTTATATGCCGTGTTATCACAAACCCTTCAAGGCATCCGCGTTCTCGATTTTTCGCAGAATTTGCCGGGGCCGTACCTTACGCATGTGCTGCATGCATTGGGCGCGACTGTCATCAAGATAGAACCTCCTACGGGCGATCCGCTGCGGCATCTTCCTCCAGACGGTGAAGTGTATCGTCGTTTGAATAATGGCAAACAGATCTTCTGTTTGGATCTCAAAACCCAAGAAGGCTGTGATGCTGCCATCGCATTGGTGCGCGAAAGTCATGTGGTGATTGAATCGTTTCGCGTGGGTGTTCTTGATCGATTGGGCTTGGGATTTTCTGCATTGAAAGCCGTGCAGTCTCACGTGATCATGTGTTCCATTCGCGGTTTTGGGAACGATCCTGGTCGTGCGGGACATGATCTTGGATTTATGGCGGCGTCGGGAATGTTGCATGCGTTGGGTGGTGAGATCCCACGGGTGCAAATTGCTGATCAGGTGGGCGGGGGCTTGTTTGGTGTGATCGCGGTCTTGGCGTCGCTTTTAAATAACCTACGCAACGATCCTATAGCGCGGCACATCGAAATTCCCATGACCGATGCCCTGCGTGGTCTTTTTGCCATGGAACTTTCGGGTGTTCCGGGTATTCTCACAGGGGCATTGCCATCGTATCGGTTGTATCGCACCCAAGATGCGCGCTTTGTGGCAGTTGCAGCCTTGGAACCCAAATTTTTTACGATTTTGTGTAATGCCTTGGATGTGCCCGAATTGGCCAACTCGGGCCTTTGCATGGGTGATGAAGGCGCATACACTGTGGCGCGCTTGCAGGAAATATTTGAGGCCCATCCGCTTGCCCACTGGCGCGATGTGCTTGGTGGTATCGATGCATGCTGTGAGGCGGTGTTGACACCGACAGAAGCGTGGGGATGTGATAGACCACCGGCATTACCAGTTCGTGAGGTGGATTTTTAATGAACATTTCCCCGGAGTCTGTTGAACTTTTGATTCACGATATATCCGTGCAAGGTGAGGGGATCGGACGAAGCAGCGACGGTCGTGTTGTGTTTGTTCCCGAATGTTATCCGGGCGATCGTGTACGTGTACAAATCACAGGATCGCGTGGTCGTGCTGCTGTGGGCGTTTGTTCTGAAATGCTCGAACTCTCGAAAGATCGTGTCGAAAGTGTGTGTACCGTAACGGTCTGTGATGGTTGCGGTCTGCGCGGCATTCAGCATGATCTCCAATTGCAACTGAAAGCCAAGCGTGTACTCGATGCATTCAAACGCCTGGGTGGTGTGGATGCATCATCTGTGTTTGGCGGGATCCATTGTGCCGGTGAACCATGGTATTATCGGCATCGTGTGCGCTTGCATTCCGAGTGGTCGGGTAAGCAATACAATTTTGGTTATCGTGCGCGTGGTTCACATCAGCTTGTATCCCTGTCGCGTTGCCCCGTGCTTTGGCCCGAACTTGAGAAGGGCACCGTTGGCTTGTGTGATGGCCTCAAGGATTTGCCCGCGTCTCTTAGGATCACGACCGTGGCGCTTGCTTATTCGCGTCGCGATGGTCGATTGGTTGCACAAATTCAAAGCGAAGCCGCTGTTACATTGTGGGATCCCCATCTTGATAACCTGCTGAACATGGGGCTTGCGGGCGTGGATGTGGTGGGTCGCGATGGACGGCGTATGCGTGGCAAGGTGCGGTTGCGTTATGATCACGCGTACGCAGATGCGTTTGATCTTTGCTTTGAACCGGGCATGTTTACGCAAGCGTGTCCCGCAGTGAGCGATCTGTTGGTGTCTGCGGTGCAGAGTCATGCTCGGCCTGAAACCGGCGCGTGTATTGTGGAGTACCATGCCGGTATTGGTACATTTTCATTGCCCATGGCGCGTCTTGGAGCCCATGTGACGGCGATCGAAATCAACAAAGCGGCTTCGGTGTTGCTGGCGAGCAATGCGCGCAATGCGGGTCTTGATATCTCAGCGGTATGCGTGTCGGATCATCAGGCGTTGTCGTATTTAGAAAATGCTTCGGTGGTTGTGATGGATCCGCCGCGTTCTGGCGCGGCTCTGCTTGTGCAGGCCATTCCTACATCGAAAGTACATCGCGTGGTGATGGTGTCGTGCGATCCTGCAACGCTTGCGCGCGATGGTCGTCAGTTGATTTCGTCCGGTTTTCAGTTGGCAAGCCTCGATGCATACGACATGTTTGCGCAAACGTTGCATGTTGAATCGGTGGCGGTATTTGAGAGGTAACTCATGCATGGTTCGGTGTGGACGTATGAAGACTATGTGCCGGTTCTCCATCCCACGGTGTATCTAGCGCCTGGTGTGCAGATTGTGGGCCGTGTGACGCTCGGCGAAGATGTCAATGTGTGGCACAATACGGTGATCCGAGGTGATGTGGAGCGCATTGAGATTGGTGCGCGCACCAACGTGCAAGATCTGACCATGATCCACGTCACAACCGATCGCTATGGTACGTATGTGGAACACGATGTGACCATCGGACACAAAGTGATGCTGCATGGCTGCAAAGTAGGGCATCATTGTTTGATCGGCATGAGCGCCATTGTGATGGACGATGTAGAAATAGGTCCCTACAGCATTATCGGCGCGGGTGCGCTGCTTACGCCTGGCACTAAAATTCCAGAAGGAAGTTTGGCGGTTGGATCGCCCGCACGCGTGAAACGTCAAGTGACCGATGCGGAGCGCGCCTATCTTGAATTGTCCGCGTTGCATTATGTGGATGTTGCGCGAATACACATGGCGACGGTGAAACGGGTGAATTAGGGCGTTGCAGCTTCCTGCTTTAGAAGCTTGCGCAGGTTGTCTTGCGATTTTTCTGCCGCTTCCGCGGTTTGCCGGGCTTTGGCGTGGGCTGCACGTTCGATAAGCATCGGGATACTCCAGCCTGTTGGCAGCGTAAGGGTTGTTGCGATACCCATCGCGATGTCTAATGTTTTTCTTACAAGTGTAAGTTCTGTTTGCGCAGTGCCGGGGTACTGCCATTTAATCGTAATATGATCTTTGCTTTGCGGATGACTGGCGGGATCGGTGATTGCCCTAAGTAGCCCAATGGGGACGTATTCATCGTTTGGACTATTTATTCTTGGCCCATGCTTTAAATCGTCTGGGCTCGCTTCTCCATCGGTGAGCAAATATTGCATGGCGAGTTGCCACCAGTTTTTGGGCATCTTCACCAAAATCATGTCACTGCCCTTTGAGGCAATGTTGTCGTTCTTTAGCTGCTGGAGGCCTTCAAGACGTTTGCTTAGTTTATTAAAATTTTTGTCCTTACAAAATAGAATCAAATTCGAATAATTTTCTGGTTTAGCATCAACAATGCCTTCAATGATCCACGTTTGAATCGTTTTTTCCTCAGGGTGCCCCCAGTGGCACCCAAGTTTGTATTGGGTGTTTATCCCGGTTTCTGCAGTGGCTGTGGGCTCGCGTTGTTTCCACAACGCGTATGGAATGCGCAGGGATGTCGCATCGACGATATTGTGAAGTTCTACATAGGGGGTGTCACAAGATGTGGGCACAGATTTCTTTCTTACCGCACATAACTGTTCGTAAGCAGCGAGACTTGCGGTAAAGGATTGTTCTGCGGCAAGAGCTGCCTCACGTGCCGCTGTTTGTAGCTTTTGGGTTGCTTCAGCTGCAATCGCTTGTCGTTTGGTGGCTTGGTCTTCCTTCAGTGTGGCAGCTGTTTCGCGTTGGGTCATTTGCGTCGTGCGCAAGGTGAGCGCTTGTTCGCGGATTTCAGCAGAACCCAGTTCTTTTTCCTTCTGTTTGAGTGAGCTTTCCTGTGTGTCAAGTGCGCTTTTTTTTGTGTCGAGTGCCAGGCGCCTCGCTTCTAGGGCAATGGCACGTTGTCCAAATTCAGCTTCAATACCGATATCGCATGAACGCAGATGTTGTGCGGCTGCATGCCCAAGCTGTGTTTCAAAAAGCGCATTGCGAGGAGCGCTTGCCCAGTTGAGGCCGGTGCGCCACAAAGCCACGTGTTCATGGAGTCCCGGAGCACCCAACGCAGTTTTTTCTGCAAAGGTGATAATCGATGCTTGGAGTTCAGGCAGGTTTGCTTGCCAACATGCATAGCCCAATTCGAGGGCGGTTTGGACGTTGGTTAGCAGGGCAGGGCTTGTATAGGTTGAGAGGATTTCCCAGAGGCCCTGAAGCTTTTCGGTGGGCAGGGCCGAGCGGTATGTTGCGTCAATGAGTCTCTCTGCTGCTTTTTGATATTCGCGCTGGGTAATATCGTGGTCAAATTGTGTCTCAATTTTTTTATGCCAAATAGGGCCAAATAAATTGCGTTCAGGGGGTTGCAAGGCAGGGGGAATATCCGCTTTGAGATCAGTGGTTTTTTTTCCTTGGGCAGCCGCAGAGTACGGTGGGGGTTGTGATGCGCTGGCATGTGAATCGGTTCGCGTAAGTTTTGATGCCATGGTCCTACATCCCTTTTTAGGCATGGCGGACATAGATTTATCGGGTTCTCATGAGATTTGTTGACGAATAAAGTGCTATGGATGCTCCAAATCCAATGAAAGACGCTCTACCATTCACACCTTCAACGATGCTTGCGCCCATGGAAGGCGTGACCGATCCGTTGTTTCGCGAAGTGATGGCGGAGCGACCGGGGCTTGGTGTGGTATGCACTGAATTTGTACGTATCTCGCGTGCGCCCATTCGGGCCGTGCATCTTCGCGCAGAGGTTGTGAAAATACCAGGTGTTCCGCTGAGTGTTCAGATCATGGGCAACGATGCGGATTGTATGGCCGATGCGGCAGGTATTGTAAGCGAGGCGGGCGCCGATATTGTGGATATTAACCTTGGGTGTCCCACGCGCAAGGCCAGTAAAAATGGTGTGGGCGCCGCGATGCTCAAAGATCCTGATTTGCTCTACAAGGTACTTTCTTCCATGCGCGCGCGTGTGCCGGGTTGTTTGTCCGCAAAAATTCGTGCGGGTTGGGACGATGCGACGCATATTTTAGCCATTGCGCAGGCCATTGAAGCTGCGGGGGCAAATTTTATCGTGGTGCATCCACGGTTACGCACCGATGCGTTTAAAGGTGTTGCCGATTGGCGTATTGTTGCTGCACTAAAATCTCAGATCTCAATTCCGGTCATTGGCAATGGCGATTGTTGGTATGCCGCACCGGCTTTGCATTTACAGAAGGCGATGCAGTGCGATGGGATCATGATCGGGCGACCCGCATTGCGCAATCCTTGGATTTTTCAACAAATGGCGCAAATTCGTTCTGCTGAAACACCTGTTCATCCTGATGGTGCGATGGTGGCTGCGTTTCTCCATGATCTCATGGGACGTTTTTGTGCGGCGCTGCATGTGCCCACTGCGCCGATTGGGCGCATGAAGGAAATAATTGGTTGGGTCGGCCGCGCTATCGACGACGATCGCCTTTTTTTGCGACAAGCCTTGCGCGCCAAAAGCATTCAAGAAATACAGGTGATTATTGATACGATGATTGCGCCGCTTCCGGCCCATGCCATCGATATGCACAGCGAGGGTTTGTTGCAGTTGGAGAAATGCCCTGAGAACTCAGATAAGAATACCGAATTTTCTGCAGTGTCTCGCCATCCGTGTGCAGTGTCCTCGCACGTCCACAAAAGCCACGTGACGCGCACGGATTTTTGATTTGGGTGTATGTTTAGAACGCGTCACAACGCTTTTGTGTCTTGTGCTCCGGTCCGTTCACACGGCCGGTGGCGAGACACTGTTTGTTGTCGTTTTTTTATATTCGTCATTCCCGCGTGTTCTCATGGTTGTGGTGTGGCTTGTGCATATTTCCCGCGTGTCCTAAGCATCGCTGCCTCGCCATTTCCGTGTAAACGGACCGGACCGCATTCCCACAAAAGCGTTGTGACGCGATCAAAAAAGACAATCAAATCCCAAACATCATGCGCGTCACGTGGCTTTTGTGGAAGGCGGGAGGAAACTGCACACGGATGGCGAGGCAAAAAGCGAACGATATGATTCATGTGTGTTTATCGTATGCGCAATGCAGACTATTGCGTGATGTTGGACTGACGCAGCCGCTTCCACTCGGCCACCTGTGGGGGTGTTTCGAGGGTGATTCTGCCGAGTGTACCTGCACGAAAATCATTAAGTAAAAGCTGTGCGGCTTTCAGATGATCGGGCAGACCGCCTTTGCCGACGCAAGAGCGAACGCGTGCAATCATTGTAAGAAGTTCGTGACCATCGGTACAACCATCAATCGAACCAAAACGCTGAATGAGCACTTGCGGATAATCGGTAATCAAGTACGCGCCCAAATAAGCCGCAACGGTTTCGAGATCGTAGGCATTGGGGCCGATGGAATGGGCTGCTGCGAGTTTCATGCCTACATAGAGTGGCACACGTGGCCACATCATGCCGGGTGTATCGATAAGCCACATGCCATTTTTGAGTTCGTGGCGCATCTGCATTTTTGTGATGGCAGGCTCATTGCCAACCTTGGCGACGTGTCGCTTTAATATGGCATTCATCAATGTCGATTTGCCTACATTGGGGATCCCCAAAATCATCATACGCAAAGGTTTTTCGCGTGGAGGGACGAGTGCCAAACATGCATTGGGGATCCACGCGATTTCTGAGATCTGCTTTGAGCACAATGCAATCGCCGTCACACCGGGTTGGTCGTTGTAGTAATGGAGCCATTCGCGCGTGCGTTCAGGATCGGCAATGTCCGATTTGTTCAATATTTTGAGTGCCGGCCGATTGTTTTCACGGCGAAGTTTTTCGACCATGGGATTGCAGCTCGAATAGGGCACGCGTGCATCGAGAACTTCGATGACCACGTCGGTTTTGCGCATGGTTAGCACGGCTTCTTTATACGCAGTGGCCATGTGGCCTGGAAACCATTCGAGGGTTGGCTGCTTCTTTTGTTCGTGCGTGGTGCTCATGGTTCAAACGCCTTAAATGCGTTTTCGTGAAGATACAAATCTTCCACTTCTTTTCGGGCCCACGGTGTTCTTCTCAAAAATTTCAAGCTCGATGTCATGGTTGGATCGAACATAAAACAGCGTACCTTGATAAGTTTTCCAAGGTGGGCAAAGCCCAAGCGTTTCACAAGGCGGGTCAGTATGATTTCCAGTGTAACGCCGTGCAATGGATCGTCAGACTTGGTCATTGCAATTACCGCACAAGTTGGATCTGGCACATGAGGCCTTTGATTGTGCCCTTGCGCAGGCGATCTGCGGCAGCACTGGCAATGCCTTTTGCAACAGCGACGTAGGAGAATCGATCTTGGATTTCAATTTTCCCAATTTCAGACGCTTCAAAACTACCGGCTTCGCCTGTGAGTGCGCCCAGAATATCGCCAGCACGCATTTTGTCTTTTCGTCCGGCGGATATACGGATGGTGCTCATCAATGCGGCTTGTTCAGGGCCTGCCTCTGGGCGGAATATTTCACCGCGTTCTCCCCAGATAATTTTCTTTCTCTCGATGCGCATGCCCATGAATTTTTCGATGTCACGGAGCTTGGGTTGCATGCGGTTGGTGCCGATCGTGAGTGCAAAGCCTTTTTTCCCAGCGCGTCCTGTACGACCAATACGATGCAGATAGATATCGGGGTTTGGGATATCATAATTGAACACAACATCTAAATCTTGAACATCGATCCCACGGGCAGCCACATCGGTTGCGATGAGTATACGAACGCTTTGATTGCGAAACTTGACCATCACGCGATCGCGTTCGCTCTGATCAAGATCGCCGTGGATACACGTCGTGCTGAATCCTGCTTCGGATAGCATTTGCGTGAGATCATCCACGGTCACTTTCATATTGCAAAAAACGATGGCCGATTCGGGTTTGTACTGAAGCAAAAGCTGCATCAGCGCTTCTGTTTTGGTCTCTGCATGGATTTCGTAAAAAATCTGCGTGATATCAGGGGCTTCTTCGCTGGTTTCTTCGATGGTCACACGGACAGGATCACGTTGGTATTTCCGGCTCATGGATTCAACGGTGCGCGGGAATGTCGCGGAGAAAAATACCGTCTGTCGATCACTGTTGGTAGCCCCAAGGATCACTTCCATGTCGTCCTGAAATCCCATGTCGAGCATGCGATCGGCTTCATCAAGCACCACGGTTGTAATTTGGCTTAAATCGAGATTTTTGCGTTTGAGATGATCGAGAATTCGGCCAGGCGTTCCTACCACAATGTGCACGCCTTTTTCGAGAGCGGCAACCTGATGGTAGATGGGCTCTCCACCCGACAAAGCCTGCACTTGCAGACCTGCATGGCGACGCCCAAGCTTGCGGATTTCTCGCGCCACTTGAGCACAAAGCTCGCGTGTCGGGCAGAGCACCAAGGCTTGAACATTGCGGTCGTGAAGATCTAGTTTTTCTAAGATTGGCAATGAAAATGCGGCCGTCTTGCCGCTGCCTGTTTTGGACTGCCCCACCAGATCTTTCCCCGAAAGCAGCACTGGAACGCTTTGGACTTGGATGGGTGTGAACTCTGTATAGCCGAGTTCTTCGATAACTTGGATGAGTGACTGAGAGAGGCCTAAATCTAGCATGCTACAACTCGCGGGCGTGGCCCCGGCGTGCCGTGGCGTAAGAAGGTTTACAATACACTATAGGGGCCATTGGTGGGAAGGCGTCACACCGACTATATTATGAAGCTATATTTGTTGAGTAACGAATAAATATGTCCTATTCGCCCCGCGAAAAACGCGTGATCATGGCAAGCAATTCATCACGTTGGCTGGCCATGTGTTCATCCGCGTTGAGTCGTTGCTCACGTGTGGTGGCCAATTGCTTGAGCGAATCGATGGCATGGGCCAAATGTTGTGAGCGTGAAGCACACAGGGTCGCCAAGGAAGTGAGCTCACTGGCAGGGACATCTGCGCGCCCTGGGCGTGCTTGGGGCTCAAGTCGTTCATAGGCGGAAAGAATACGGCGACTGCACCACGCATCAAACGCTGCTTTTTGCATGGAGGGGGGGGGCGTTGAAGAAATGGTGATCTGCTGAACGATGCTGGTGATCATCATGATGCCCACGATTGCGCCGAGGGACCAGTAGATACTGTACACCGCGATTTTTTGCTTGAGACTAACGCGTGATTTTGCGGGTGGGTGTGAAGTCTCGGATGATTGCGTTGGCATTGTCATGAGGCACCTATCAAGGACGCGCGTGGCTTATGCGACGCGTTGCTTGCGAGTTAACATGTTACGTCGCGTCTTAACAAGTCTTTGACGTCGCTCATTGTTGTTGTTTGTAATCCTTGCACCGCAGAGGATCCCGTGGAACTAATCTTGGGTGCAACAACGGTTGGGTCAAGAGAAGCGTGGGCGTTTGCTTTGTCCTATGGGAGCATCCGAATTGGCTTCCCGTAGGGCCCAAGCGATCTCTATTGTAGACAGTGTTTATCCTCCGAGACCCGAGCGCGCGATGCAATGCGCAGCGCGTACTGTGGGGCTTCAAGACGATGAAAATATCACGTGGGGAACGCTTGAGCTCGAAATTGCATCGACAGCCGCAGGTCTTGTGGCCCAAGGGGTAAGGCCTGGGGATAGGGTGGCGGTGATTGCGAGCACGTGTGTTCGTTGGACTGTCGCAGACATGGCGATCCTTCTATGCGGTGGGGTTTCGGTTCCATTGCATCCGGACTGTTCAATTCGCGAGTACGAGGCCGTCTGCATCCATGCGGATATTCGTGTGGTCTTTGTGGGGAGCGCACGCGAAGTGCAGCGATTGCGGGCCATGCGGGGCGATGTGTTTCGCGGTTTGACGCTGGTGCAAATCATGGGCACACCACCTCACGGCAGCAGGGTTGTGGATTGGAATGATTTTATCGCAGCAGGTAAGGGTCACGAAAACGACGTCGAAGATTGTTGGCGTCATTTGCGTGGTGATCAACTCGCAACAATTATGTATACCTCGGGGGCTCTTGGGGAGCCCAAGGGCGCGGTGTTTGATCATCATGCGTTGTTATTTGTGCCCCGATCTTTAGCGCGATCGGGCGCTTTTCGTGCGGACGATGTGCAGATGCTTTTTGCGCCATTGTCCCATTCTTTGGGTCGCATGTTACAAATGACGTGGTTGTTGACCGGGCATGTGGCGGCATTCACAACATCCGAAGAAGCCATTGATGCGATGCTGAAGATCCAGCCTACGGTGATCGCCGCAGGGCCACGTTTTTACGAACGATTTTTGATACGTCTTCTTTCCGACATTGCACCGACATTGCCCGGTGGGCACCATATCACATCGATTGCACTGGGTTGGCTGACTGAGATCGGTCATGATCAGGGCGGCCCATTGGGATCGATGGCTTTGGTTTTACCGCTGCTGCGCTGGCGTTATCGACGGCAAAGTGGCGGGCGTTTGCAGCGATTGTATTCGGGAATGGTCCCGCTTGCAGCAGGGACGTGGCATGCGTATCGTCGTTTGGGTGTGGAATTGCTCGAAGGCTATGGATTGACCGAAGCGGGTTCTATGGTGTGCATGAGCAGGCCTGGCGCATCCCGGGTTGGACATGTGGGGCGCGCTTTGCGTGGAACGGATGTTCGGCTTGGGCCGGGAGCGCAGGTGCAGGTACGCGGTCCCTCGGTGATGCGTGGTTACTGGCGGAAGCCCAAAGAAAGCGCGTTGGTGCTGCACAATGGTTGGTTGCATACCGACGACGTGGGCGAGATCGATCCCGATGGGTTTTTACGTATTGTAGGTCGTGCACGTGACGTAATGGTGATGGGATCGGGACGCCACGTTTTTCCTGATGTGATCGAAGCACGACTGGTTGCGACACCGTGGATTTTACATGCCTTGGTTCATGGCGCAGGACGGCCTTATGTTTCTGCGTTGCTCACGTTGTGTGAGGATGCGGTGCAGACGTATGCCAAAGAGCAAGGTCTTGGGCGTCGCTCTTATGCTGAACTTGTGACCCATCCAGGACTTCGTGCGCGCATTGCAGCGGTGATTAACGCCGTGAATGCGACGTTACCTGAGGCCGATCGTATCCAGCGCTTTCATATTTTGCCGAATGTTTTTAGTGCGAGTGGTGGAGAGCTGACACCCACTGGAAAATTGCGTCGGTCACATATTGAATCGCGTTATCGCATGGCCATCGAAGGGATGTATCAGTGAAAATCTCGCCCGCGCACAGTATAAATAAAAAAAACTGCAATTTCGTTTGCATCGCTTCCTCGTTGCATTTATTAAACCCGCAAGGAGATCTCACCATGAAGATCAAAGCAGCGCTATTGGTGTTGGCAGCAGGTTTGGTATTGGGTAACGTCAGTGTTTCCGTGGCCAATCCAGCCCCGGCACCAGCGGCGCCAGCACCAGCACCAGCACCAGCACC